>NZ_JBFUAP010000007.1:0-373769 GCF_056406215.1 Mucilaginibacter sp. P1_D10
GTCAGGCCAGAGATTTACCGCCAGCTTCCTTCAGATTCGCAGTCACCCACGACACCCTTGCTTTTGGTTAACGCTTCCCACTATCAAGGCGCGTTCGGGACTCTCACCCTATAGCTTGCGCCCGTGCCGGGCGCACACAAAAAAAGCCCTCAGATTTTAATCTAAAGGCTTTTGACTTCTAGGTGGTCCCGACGAGAATCGAACTCATATCTAGAGTTTAGGAAACTCCTATTCTATCCGTTGAACTACGGGACCTTTCAAATGTGCAAATATGCGAATGTGCAGATATGCAAATTATAAGAAGTGCAAAGGTGCGAATTTTGATTGGTTTTGTCAAAATCATTTGCACATCCGAAATTTCCAATCTACAGCTCTACCGCACTACCGAACCGTTGGGCATAGCATCTGTTGGGGCTACAAAGCTTAGCTTGCCATCGGCATCTTCGGCCATCAGTATCATCCCTTGCGATAGTATTCCTTTTATCTCACGCGGCTCCAGGTTCACCAGCATGCTCACCTGCTTGCCAATAATGGCATCCGGCTCGTAATGCTCGGCAATGCCCGATACTACCGTGCGTTGATCTATTCCGGTATCTATAGTTAGCTTCAGCAGCTTTTTGGTTTTGGCTACTTTTTCGGCGGTTAAGATAGTGCCGGTACGGATGTCCATCGTGGCAAAACTATCGAAATTGATGTTCGGTTTAGCGGGTATTACCGGCGGGGCAACTTTAACTACTGCGGCTTGTTTCTTATCAGCCAGCTTTTGTATCTGTGCATCCATCGCTTCATCCTCTACCTTGGCAAAAAGTAACGCAGCGGGGTTTAATTGGTGCCCGTTGGCAAATTCCATCTCCTGATCGAAGCTTACGGGCGCAATATTCAGCATGCCGAATATCTTGCTGGCGGTAGCCGGTAAAAAGGGTTGCAGGCAGGTAGCAATATGGCCAACCAAAATCAAGTTATTATGCAGGGCTACTTTGGCCGCATCGGGGTCGGCTTTAATCGTTTTCCATGGCTCTTGCTCGGTTAAATAGCGGTTGCCCATGCGGGCCATATCCATTACGTTCTGCATGGCCGCGCGGAAACGGTAACTCTCCAGATTTTTGCCCAGTTCGTCGTAATAACCACCAAGCTCGGCATCTATTTTGGCATCAGTAAGCTTTATGACTTCGTTGCTGCTCTCTACCTTACCATCGTAGTATTTGTGCATCAGCACCATGATACGGTTAATGTAGTTGCCCAATATGGCCACCAGCTCATTGTTTACGCGGGCCTGGTAATCTTTCCATGTGAACTCGCTATCGCTGGTTTCGGGAAGGATGGAGGTAAGCACATAGCGTAGCTCATCCTGTTTACCGGGGAATTCCTCCAGATATTCGTGCAGCCAAACGGCGTGGTTACGCGAGGTGGACAGCTTATCGCCTTCCAAATTCAAAAACTCGTTGGCGGGCACGTTCTGCGGCAAAATATAATCGCCATGGGCCTTCAATATCGCCGGGAATATGATGCAATGGAACACGATGTTATCCTTGCCTATAAAGTGCAGCAGGCAGGCATCATCCTCGTCATTATTTTGTTTTTTCCAATACTGTTGCCAGTCCTTTCCGTTATCAATGGCCCATTGTTTTGTAGCCGAGATGTAACCTATCGGCGCATCCATCCACACGTAAAGTTTTTTGCCTTTGGCTTCCTCCAGCGGAACGTCTATGCCCCAATCCAGGTCGCGTGTCATAGAGCGGGGCTGCAGGCCCGATTTCAGCCACGAGCGGCATTGGCCGAAAACGTTAACTTTCCACTCGCCCTCTTTCTCGTCTATCCATTTCTCAAGCCAGGGCTGGTATTTATCAAGCGGCAGATACCAGTGCTTGGTAGGCTTCAATACCGGGCGTTTGTTGCTCAGGGTAGATATCGGGTCTATAAGGTCGGTAGGGTTGAGCGAGGTGCCGCAATTCTCGCATTGGTCGCCGTAGGCCTTATCGTAACTGCAAACGGGGCAGGTACCGGTAATGTAGCGATCGGCCAAAAACTGGTCGAAATCTTCGTCGTAATACTGCTCAGAGAATTTTTCTATAAACTCGCCTTTCTCGTACAAGTTCAGAAAAAACTCCTGCGAAAGGTCGTGATGGATGGCGGATGAAGTGCGGTGATATATATCAAATGCAATGCCGAACTCCTCAAAACTATCTTTTATCTGCTTGTGGTATTTATCAATGATGGCCTGGGGCGTGGTGCCTTCCTTTTTGGCTTTAATAGTAATGGCCGCGCCATGCTCATCCGAGCCGCAAATGTACACCACGTCCTTTTTCATCAACCGCAAGTAGCGCACAAAAATATCTGCCGGCAGGTAGGCCCCTGCCAGGTGGCCAATATGCAAAGGCCCGTTAGCATAGGGCAGTGCCGAAGTGATAGTGTATCTTTTATATTGATTAAGTTGCGACATTAAGCGGGGATGTTTATTAATTTGCAAAGATAAATCTTTTAAGTCAGAATTCGGGAACGACGGAAAGTCCGTAAGGCCGAAAGACCGGGGTGGTGAGCCTTGAATATTAAAACTAAATTTTCCGGACTTATGCGGACTTTCGGACATTCGGACTTCAAAACACCCCTGTACTTAAAAAAAGGCGATAGGGTGGCGATTACTTGCCCGGCCAAAAAGCTACCTACGCCCATGGTAGATGCAATAAGGCTGCTTACGGATTGGGGGCTGGAGGTAGTACTGGGCGAAACTGTAACCGCATCCTACAACCAGTTTGCCGGCGACGACCGACAGAGGGCGAAAGATATGCAGCGGTTTATTGATGATGACAGTATTAAGGCTATCATCGCAGCCCGGGGCGGCTACGGCACCATCCGCATGATTGATATGGTTGATTTTAGCCGCATGGCCACCAACCCTAAGTGGATAGTGGGCTTTAGCGATATCACACTGCTGCATGCGCATATCATTGGCAATTACCAAATTGCCTGCATACACGGCCAAATGCCATTGAACATACCTGATGCATCTGCCTATTCGTTAAAAACGCTTCGCATGGCCCTGTTTGGTGAAGAGCTTTACTACGCAGTACCTACCAACGCTTCAAACCGCTTCGGCAGCGCCAATGGCATCGTAATCGGCGGCAACCTATCCCTCCTGGTGGCATTGAACGGCTCGGTAAGCGATATGGACTACAGCGGCAAAATACTGTTCATAGAGGATGTGGGTGAATATCTATACTCGATAGACCGTATGCTTCGATGCTTGAAACGCGCCGGCAAACTCAGCAACCTGGCCGGGTTAATAGTGGGCGGCTTTACCGACATGAAGGATAACGACATCCCCTTTGGCCAAACTATACCCGAGATGGTGATGGATGTGGTGGGCGAATATGACTACCCTGTATGTTTCGATTTCCCGGCAGGGCACATTCCCAACAATTGCAGCATCATATTAGGGCAACAAGCAGCATTATCTGTAAAACAAGATGGCCTTACCTTAAGTTATTAAACTAAAACAATTGCATTATGGCTTATTTAAGCAGTTTAAACAAGTATAAAGATTTCGGTTTGCTCATCATCCGTGTTGGGCTGGGGGCAATGTTCATTTACCACGGCTATCCAAAACTTATGGGTGGTAAAGAAGCCTGGATCGGTCTGGGCAGTTCTACTAAATACATCGGCATAACGTTTTTGCCCATGGTGTGGGGCCTGCTGGCCGCCGTGGTAGAAACCCTTGGCGGGTTGCTGGTAATATTAGGGTTGGCATTCCGGCCTGTATGCCTGTTGCTGGTTATCAACTTAATTGTTGCAGCACTTTCGCATTTTGGCAAAGGCGGCGATTGGGGTGATGCTTCGCATGCCATAGAAGATGCCATCGTATTTGCCGGGCTATTCTTTATTGGCCCCGGAGCGTACAGCGTTGCTAAGAAATAGAAAAGGGCTCGCCATTAGCAAGCCCTCTTCAATATTTCGGTTGTGTTATTGATTCAAAGCTTCGCCAAGGCCTACAAGGTACGCATCGTCGATATCGCCTTTGGCGGATGATGTGTATTTATCCAGCTTATCGGCATCTGCTGCAAATAACTCTTTAAACGCCTTCTTTTTAGGCGTAAATTTTACAGGCGCTCCATCTGCTTTTACTAAAAAGTAAAAATAGGTGGGCTGGTACTCGTCATACTTATTTCCGGTAGACGTCATTCCGTTGGTTTGGTACGTGGCTTTCATGTACCGGATGATGATTTGCTTATATATTTTGTATTTAGGGCCGTCGGCAATCACCTTTACGTAATGCGCATTATCTATCTCCGGCACGTAGGCCAATGTGGTACGCACAGCCTTATCGTCAAAAAGCGAAATTGTTTTAACAGTGGACCGATCTACCGATACGAATGTTTTTTGGTCGGATGTGTAAAAAATATCGCCGCCCATCATATCGTAGTTAAACAGCAAGCCGGGATCTTGTATTACACCGCCGTCTTTACCAATTGCAAACCCGTGCATCCAATCTTCGCCCAGGAAACGGTTGCCCTGTACTTCGGCGGTAGCCCTAAAGCTTCCTAATGTGGTAACTGTTTGTGCATCGCTGCGTACGCTGAAGATGCCGCCGCCCGTAGTGGCTGCCCCGCCGCCATCGCCAGCAGGCAGCGTAATATTAACGCCACCCTCTTTTACGGGGGCATTACCAGTGCCATAACCCTTAGCTGTAGCGATAAGCTTCGAAGCCGGGTCGGCTTTTAAGGTATAGGAACCATCGGCATCTGTATAAGTAGCGTAAGGGTGCAAAGCGTCGCGCACAAAGGCAAGGGGCACAGGCTTACCGGCTGCATCAACCACTGTGCCTTGTACGGAAACAGTTTGCGCGAAAGAAAAATTTACTGCTAAAAGCAACGCAAAAGAAAAGAGGGCATTCTTCATAGATGTAAGATTTGGGTTAAATTTTGTTTCAAACGATAAGGCAATGTAAGGCTTAGACCACAAATATCGTAAAGAGTTTAAGCATTCCCGAAATATTCTATCAACATTTCGTAAAACGAAAAACGGCCCCGGGATATCCGGGGCCGTTCATTACCAAAATAATATCGCTACTATTTGTGTGTGTATTTATCGATGTTATACCTGTAAGCCGGGGTAGTGTTCATTACCACGTACTGGAAGGTTAATAAACCAAGCGCTTCTGCGTAGGTGTATGATTTTGTAGCATCGTAACCAGGTACAAAAACTACCGGCTGTTGAGTAACTGTGATACCGTTAACAGTAAATATGTTAGCAAGGTCATCAGGGTTAAACTTAATAGTGAAGTTTTTGTAGTGGGTAGCATCTGGTTTCTCGAAAGTAACCTGGTACCTTTCGGTAGCCACGTAATAACCGCTGGTTACTTCAAAAATCCTTGGTGTTACCGGGAATATAGTAACCTCATCATCGAAAGAACCGCCTACAGGAGCACCGGAGCCATCTGCATTGTTCCTTCTTTCGTAATGCCAATCGTACGCACCAGCAAAGTCGTTACCGATAATCGAGTAATACTTGGTGTGGTAGTTTTTGTTGATTGTTTGGCCACCAGCATCGGTAATGCTTATAGGTAACAGGTAGCTTTTCGCAGGATCCAATTTGGTTTTATCGAAAGTAACAGTTACCACCTGGGTACGGGTGTTAGCCGGTACCACGATGCTTGTTTTATCGATTACGTAAGAACCAGCAGGGAACGGATCGAATGCTACAGCTGTTTGTGCGGCGTTGTAAGCAACACGCGCGGCGTCGTCAACTGCGATAGTAACCGTAAGGTCTGTAGATAGCGGTTTTGGAGAAGCCACGTTCACCGCAAATTGTTTAACAATCTCGTCCGTAGATTCGGTTAACGAACCTTTTGAAAAGTTCGATGTACCACTCAATGGAATCTCAACCGTAGTACCTACTCCGGCAAAGTCCACATAGTTGCTATCCTTAAGGCACGAGCTAAAGCCCAGCATCGCCGTTAAGCCCAGCAGCATGGAATAATTTCTTATTAATGTCTTTTTCATCTTAATCGTTTTATTTTTTAAATACTATATCCAGTATAACGTAATAACAATTATTTCATCCAGAATATTTTCGACGTAAACGGATCGATAACGCCTTCTGCGCCTACCGCGTCCGCATTCTGGGCATACTCTGATGCCGGGAAGAAAATCCTGTTAGGAATAGTGGTACCTATAGCTTTTGAGTCGATTGAACGAGTTAAGCCAAGCGGAAAGCCGGTCCTTTTGTATTCAGAGAAAGCTTCCAGATTAGCATAGCCGTTTAACGATATATACTTTTGGGTAGAAATAGCTTGTAATTTGTCAGTCGACGCAGCCCAACCTGTGTTAGGTACTGCCTGAGCAATATAAAGCAAGTACGATTCCTGCGTAGTATAGTACGTAGCTGGTACAGCTGGTTTAGCCGGCGTAACTGGCGTAGTGGTGTTGTCTGCAGGAACTGCTGGTTCATACGGTGTTTTCAACAAAGTTGCACCGGTTATTACGAATGATGCATGTATACCAGCTTCATATAGTGCCTTTGCATCACCGGTAATCCAACCGCGCTGAACAGCTTCTGCCTGTAAAAATAACGACTCAGAAGATGACAACAGGTTTGCATCCATCGATGCTGATTTTAACAAGCCTGCGCCAATAGAACTGGTACCAGCGTTTGCTACTGCATCAGGGTCGCCTAATATAATACCTTTAACAGTACCCGGTTTGCCTTCTAAGCCGCTTGGGATAGGTGTATAAAACCGTGACACACGTGGGTCGGTATATGCGTTCAGCAAATTTACCGAAAACTGGTTTGCACGGTAGTAAAGGTTGTTACCGGTTTGGTTGCCGCTCAAATCGCTACCGTAAACTCTCCAGAACGGGCTTTGTTGGCCCTGAACGCCTGCACCTGTGTAACCAGGGTTGGCTTTTGCGGAGAAAGATTCGTCGATATAACCTTCAGCAGCTACAGAAGCCAATAACGGTTTTGCAGTTCCACCATCGCCTACATTGCTTTGGCGTACAGCTAAACGAAGCAGCAGGGTGTTAGCAAACTTTTTCCATTTGGTCATGTCGCCACCAAAAATGATGTCTGATACACCTGGATTAGTTGCGCCTGCATTTGCATTGATAAGGGCGATAGAAGCAACTAGTTGCTTGGCCAAATCGTCGTAGATATCTTTACCCTTATCGTATTTAGGGAAAAGGTAAACCGATGCGTTGAATGCCTGTGTGTAAGGCACATCGTTGTAAACATCTACCAGTTGCTCAAAATCGTAAGCTTTCATGATTTTGGCAATGGCCTGGAAATAAGCTAAAGAAGGGCTTGCTACAGCAATTTTCTCCAGGTTATCAAAGTTGGTAGCATTTTGGAACAGTGGAGTAAACACCTGGAAATCACCATTGGTAAACTGGTACTGCTGCAATGCAGGGCTTGGCACGTAGTTACCGCTTGGGCTCCAGATACCGCCCCAAACACCTTGTACGTTGTAACTCGTGTTTACGATATCTGCTGCTACTTTTTCGGCACCAGACAGTGCAAACTGCGGCGTTGATACTGAAGGCGTATTCGGGTTCACCTCCAGGCTCAGGAAGTCTTTCTTACAACCGGAAAAGATAACACCCGTTGCAAAAAAAGCTGATATGATTAATGTATATTTTTTCATCGTCGTTTTAATTAAAAGAATTAAAAGGTTACTCTAAGATCTGCACCATAAATCCTTTGGCCCGGAACCTGGTTAGCACTTGTTGTACCAATAGCATTACCTGCAGTATCAGCAAACTCAGGATCGCTCCAAGGGTTGTTTTTAGGTTTCCACAAGAATAAGTTCCTGCCGGTGAAAGAAAGGTTTAAGCCTTTGATGTACCTGGTGTTCTTAACAAACTGTGTTAAATTAAAGTTAAGGTTGATTTCGCGTAATTTCCAGAACGCTGCGCTCGAAACACGTGGCTGGTTAGCCGTGTTGTAAGCAGAGCTCTGCCAGAAACCGTAGTTACCATCTTGTACGGTAACGTTGGTGTTTGGCGTGTAAACAGGGGCTGCAGCGGTACCTGTGTTGATAACAGAACCCGGGTAAACGAATCTTTGACGGCCGGCAAGTGTAGAGATCAACGAAGAACCGGCAAAGTTTAATGTACCACCTACAGAGTTATAGATGATGTTACCACCGCGGTACTCTGCGGTTGCGCTCAGGCTAACGAATTTGTAGCTGAAGTTGTTGGTAACGCCCCAGATGTATTTAGGACTGGTACGGCCAAAGTTTTGCTGCGTGCTGTTCAATGAAGGTAAACCCGTAGTAGCGCTCACGATAACGTTGCCGTTAGGGTCGCGGTTCATATCGGTACCTTTGTAAACAGGGAACGGCTGGCCAACTACTGCGAATATACCGCCGCCTAGATCTAACTGGTTAATACCAGGGATAAGCGATATAACTTTAGAATCGTTGATAGAAACGTTTGTTTTCACATCCCAGCCGAAACCTTTAGGGTTTGACAAGATGATACCTGCTACCTCAAACTCCTCACCGCTCGATTGGATTTCACCAGCGTTCAATACGGCGTTTGTAAAGCCGGTTGCGCCGGAAGTACCTACGTTTAAGGTTTGGTTCTTACTGTTTTGTTTGTAGTAAGTAGCACGAACGTTGATACGGCTATCCAGGAACGAAAGCTCAGTACCTACCTCAATTTCATTGATGATTTCTGGTTTAAGCGTTGGGCTGAAGTTGGTGCCGCCTAAGCTTAAGCCACCCAACGTACCGTAAGGGAAACCACCGGTTACACCCACTGTATTTAACAGGAAGTAAGGAGGGATAGAAATGTTACCTACACGACTTACTGATAAGTAAAACTTAGCATAGTTGAAAGTACGGTTGCCTTTTAAGAAAGACAAGGCTTCAGTAGGGATGAACGAGATTTTACCGGATGGGTACCAGAATGAACGGTTAACCTCAGGTAAACGCGAATCGTGGTCGTTCCTTAAAGTACCTTCTAAGAACAGGTAATCTTTGTAACCGATGTTCAAATCTGCAAAGTAAGCTATCTGGCGTATTTTAGCAATGCCTGTGCCCGCAGTTGGGAAACCCGATACGGTGTTGATGTTATAGTAATCCTGTATCAACAGTGTATTGCTACCCGCTATAATGTTATTTAAGCTACGTTGATAAATAGTGTTACCTACTAACAAAGTGGTCTTCAAATCTTTAAAGAAGTTGTAGTGGAAGTTTGCTGTCGCATCGCCCTGTAACCTTGCATAACCATCGCCGGCACCAGTACCGTCGCCAAATTGGTTAAAGTCTTGCACCCTACCTTGCACAAGGCCGGTAGAGAAGCTTGCCTGTACGCTACCTGCACCGTAAGGGTCAGTTAAAGAGTATGGCGTAAAGTTTACTTGCTTGCTGGTAAAGCGGCTTTGGTAGTTACCAAAGTTTTGAGAAACGTTGTAACCCAGGTCTAACCATTTGGTTGGAGACAAAGTCATTTTTAAGTTAGACAGGAATACATCTTTCTGCCTGTTTTGCCTTGAGTTATCAGTGATCCAGTATGGGTTGATCGCGTAAGCATCGTAAAAATCGCTTGGGTTAGAGAATGTACCGTTGTTTGAATCCTGGAATTGTTTGATATCCAGGAACGCGGGCCATTGCATTACTGTGGTGTAAAGGATTGCACCGTTGTAGCCTGTACCGTAAGTGCTGATGCTTGTACGGGTATAAGAAACAGAGTAATCTACTTTGAATATACCGAATGTACGTGCGCCTCTTACGCTGGCAGATGTACGGGTGCTTTTATCTTTTGGAACAACACCTTTATCTATAACATTCTGAGCCGAGAAGTAGAACGAGTTTTTAGCATCGCCCTGTTGCAATGCAACCTGGTTTTGCTCAACCATACCCCTGTTGAAGAAAGAGGTGATAGGGTTTTGTGCCAATGCGCTGTATTTAGCTTTCAATACTGGTCCGTTAGGGCCGCCGGCAGGGTAACCAACAACAACTTCGCTACCATCAAAAGCAGGTCCGTATAATTGGTTCTCGTATGGGGTGTACAAAGAGAAACCGGTGATAGGATCCAGGTAAGGAGCAGGCTCACCGCCGTAAGGGCCGTAAGTACGTTGCAACTCAGGGAAGAAACCTACAGTTTTAAACTGGAACGAGTTACCGTAAGTAATTTGCGGTTTGCCATCGCCTGTACCACGTTTGGTGGTAATGATGATCGCACCGTTAGATGCCTCAGAACCGTAGATCGCAGCAGCACCAGCACCTTTCAGTATCTGGGTTTCAGCGATATCATCCGGGTTGATAGATGAAATTGTACCGCTTGGGATTGGTACACCATCCAATACGATCAGCGCAGTGTTGTTACCGCTTAATGAACGGTTACCACGCAGCGTGATACGGATGCTTGGGTCGATGCTGTTATCAACTGACTGAACGGCCAAACCAGCAACCTTTGCTGTTAAACCGTTTGCGAAGTTGGTAACGTTTGTTTGGTTGATATCCTTGCCGCTTACACGTGTTGTAGCGTAACCAAGCTCTTTGGCTGCACGCTTAACACCTAAGCTGCCCGTTACCACAACCTCGCCTATATCAGTAAAAGAAGATTCAAGCGAAACGTTGATTACGTCGCTGGAGCCAACTTTAACCTCGTAGGGTTTGTAGCCAAGGAAAGATACCACCAGGGTAGAACCGGCCGGAACCGATAGGGTGAATTTACCGGTTGTTGTGGTTTGGGTACCTGTAGAAGTACCTTTCACTTTCACCGTTGCGCCTGGGATCGGAAGACCATCATCCTTGGCCACAACCGTACCGGAAACTGTACGATTTTGTGCATAAACCTGCGTTACGCATAACATCAGGAAACACAAACTTACTAGTAGAAGTTTTTTCATGTTTGTTAATAATAAGATCAGTTAATAGTTAATTAATCATAAAAGTAGTGTTACGCTACCAATAAATCAAATAAAATGTAAAAAAAAGGGTGGTTTTGTTAAAAAAAGTTAAAAAGTTAAATAAAGTTAAATAATTCCAGTACTATGTATTGCATAATACATTCCAAAACATATATCTTTGCATTATGATTGTTGAGAACACCCAAACCCAAATGAGGAAAGGCATACTGGAGTATTGCATACTTTCCGTTATAGCAAAGGGCGAGATATACGCATCGGACATAATTGCCGAGCTGAAGAAGGCCCGGCTGCTCGTAGTTGAGGGTACTTTATACCCCCTGCTAACCCGATTAAAAAACAATGGCCTGCTATCCTACAACTGGGTAGAGTCTACCTCGGGGCCGCCCCGCAAGTACTATGTGCTTAGCGATGAGGGCCGTAAAGTTCTGGAACAGCTCGACAGCACTTGGCAGGAACTGGCCTTCGCCGTGCAAACCGCCATAGGCGAGAGGAAAAATTAATCACCACCCTTTAATCACCACCATCATGAATAAAACTATCATCATCAACATAAACGGCATGGTTTTCCATATAGAGGAAGATGCCTACGAGATACTAAAAACGTATATGTCGGCCGTAACGCGCCACTTTATGAACTCGGCCGACAGCCTGGAAATCACCACCGATATAGAAAACCGCATCGCCGAAATGTTCAACGATATTTTGCAGCGCGAAAGCAAGCAGGTTGTAGTTGCGCAGGATGTAGATGCCGTTGTACAGCAAATGGGTTCGGTAGAAGATTTCGAGGCCGAGGAAAACGGCGAGGTAGCCGGCCCGGCGTTCGCATACGCCACCGAGAACCGCCGCCTTTTTCGCGATGCAGATGACCACCTGGTGGGAGGCGTAGCAGCAGGCATATCCAATTACTTCGATATTGATGCCATTTGGGTAAGGCTTGGCTTTGTTTTACTGTGCGCCCCCGGCGGCATTGGCCTGCTGCTATATATAATACTGTGGATAGTTGTGCCTAAGGCCGTTACCCGTGCAGATCGTATGGCCATGAAAGGCCAGCGGCTGGACCTGCAAGGCTTTAAACAAAACTTTGAGCAAGAACTTAGTGGCGTAAAAGGCAACCTGCACACCCTAAAGCACGAAGCTAAGCCCCTCGCTTACAAAACCCGCGATTTTGCCGGCGATGTATTCACCCACTTCGGCACTTTTGTGGGCGGCACTGCCAAATTACTGTTTAAGGTGATTGCCATAGCCATTTTAGTAAGCTGCTTTGCGGCCATGATTGGGCTGGTAATTGCCATTATTACCTATGTTGTTTACGGCAATGCTTTCTTAATGCATGTATTCCCTTTCAACATTGTAAACCGCGAAGCAAATATGGTGTTCTTTATCTGCGGATTCCTTACTATGGCTTTGCCGCTGCTCACGATAATATTGGTTATCATCAATACTGTTTTCAAAAGCAATGCTATCGGCCGCACCACCGGTACAGCCCTATTAATGGTTTGGGTAATCTCAATCAGCATCGTAATATACTATACGTCGAAAGCGGCGGCCAATTTTAGAGAAGGCGAAAGTTTTAATCAAACAATTAGCATTCAGCCACAAGCAGACAGCACCTACTACCTAAAGCTAAATGATATTAAATACCTTACAAGCGATGACAGCCTGCGATTGGATATTAAAGGCAAGTTTAGCGACCGTGTTATACTCGATAATGATAACGACGACAATATGGATATGCCGGGTAGGAACATTTATATGTCCATCGAAAAAAGTGATGTCCCTAAACCCGTTTTAGTTGAAACATTTAGCGCCCGTGGCTTTGATGAAGTTGACGCTTTAGCAAACGCACGCGCTATCAGTTATCAATTTGTGCAGGAAGGTAATGTACTAAAGTTTAATCGCCATTTTGACAAGCGCATTGATAAATACCGCGACCAGGAGTTACGTCTTACTTTAAAAGTGCCGTTAAATTCTAAACTGGTTATAGATGAGGACATGAGCAACTATATAGGGGGCATTAATATTTACGATTGTAAGCGCGATAACAAACAGGAGAATGCGCCATCGGCTAAATTTATTATGACCGACAACGGCTTACAATGCAAAGTTGATACCCTGGTTTTGCCCCAAAGCAAAAAAATTGCGATACCTATCGATAGCGCAAACACCGGCGAATAATGAAACCCATTATCAAGTATATAAGCCTGCTGCTGTTCAGCGGGCTTATATTGCCTTTTTGCATCCTAAAACACCCCTTAGTGGCTACTCTTCTGCCCGCCAAAAAGGCGGCACAATCCATTAAGGCACAGCCCCAAAAGCCTACTGACTACCGCTTCCTAATCGGCCCCGAAACGCCTCAAATGCTGTTTCCCATACTAAAAAGTGAAAAAAGCATGTAACCTTCGCCACTGTTTTTGCATCTAACCCATAAACAAGGCCCCGGCCGTTAATACAATCGGCCGGATTAAACAGACACCCATGCAAAACAGCCATATAATCGCCAACCAAACCCCTGCTGCCATTTGATAGCACGGTACTAAACTCCATTTACTTACTAAACAAAAAAAAATTGAGGGCCACGCCCCCACGGGATTCCTATTGCTAAATTTTTACACCCTATGAAAACCATCACCCGCCGCCTATATATATTAATATGTGTGTTGTCATGCGCAACGGCATATGCCCAGCCCAAAATAGCCGCGCCGCAAACGCTTACCATCACCGGCTCCTTGCTGAACGAACAGGGCAAGCCTGTAGATTATGCTACCGTAACCCTACTGCGCGCAACAGACTCTTCCGTTGTAAAAGGCACCCTGAGTACGGATGCAGGCACTTACGTTTTCGACCATATAGCCGCCGGTAACTATATCGTAGCCGTAACCAACCTGGGCTACACCAAGGCCTACAGCGCCGCCATTGAAGCAAACGGTAATCAACAAACAGTTGCTGTGCCGACCATAAAAATGCAGGCAAACAGCCGTAACCTGCAAACGGTTACCATAAGCGGCACAAAGCCCTTGATAGAGCGCAAGATAGACCGCACCGTTATGAACGTAGAGAACAGCGTACTGGCCGCAGGCAACACCGCCTTGGAAATACTGGCCCGCGCGCCCGGCGTATCCCTGGATAAAGACGACAACATCAGCCTTAAAGGGAAAGAAGGTGTAACCGTGATGATAAACGATAAGCTTACCTACCTTACGGCAGCTCAATTGGCTACGCTCTTGAGGTCTACCGACGGCAGTACCATTAAATCGATCGAGATCATCACCAATCCGTCGGCTAAATACGATGCAGCCGGCAACTCGGGCATCATCAATATCAAACTGAAAAAGAACACTCAATCGGGTACCAACGGTAGCCTCACCGCAGCAGTAGCGCGCGGCAAGTACTGGCGCGAAAGCACCAACCTGAATTTAAACCATAAAGAGGGCGATTTAAACGTATTCGGCTCTTTTGGCCGGGGTGATATCAAACGCGGGCACGATTTATCTATCAACCGTGTAATTACCGACGACGCGGGTAACAAAACCTACTTTAACCAGCTGTCCTCGATGCCTGGTGTAAACCACTATAACAATTACCGATTGGGTGCCGACTACGACCTTACACCAAAACACACCATCGGTTTCGTTTTGAACGGATACGCTAACACCGGCCGCGACGATAACAACAACTCTACCATTATTGGCAAACAATTTGGCGTGGCCGATTCATCACTGCATACTACATCGCTTGTAAAACAATCCTATAAAAACTTTGCGCTTAATTTAAACGACCGCTATAAGATAGACACCGCCGGGCAGGAAATCAGTTTCGACCTCGATTATTCGAAATTCCGGAACAACTCCAACGCCGATTACCATACCGATTACTTTTTGCCCGATGGCAGCACCCAACATGCGCCGCAGATATTGCGCAACCAAACACCTTCTACTATATCTATATATACAGGCAAGTTCGATTATACCAAACCCATCACTAAAACCATCAAGCTGGAAACCGGCGCAAAATTCAGCAGCGTAAAAACAGATAACGACCTGCAGGCCCAGATTGTAAGCAATGGCGTGCTGATAAACGACGCAAACCGCACCAACCGCTTCATTTACGACGAGAAAATAAACGCAGGCTACATCAACCTGAACAAGCAATTCAAGAAAACATCTATACAGTTGGGTTTACGCGCAGAGCAAACAAAATCTAACGGTAATCTCATAGGCAGCAGTCCGGTAAACCGCAGCTACCTCAATTTCTTCCCAAGCGTATTCATCAATCAAACGCTGAACGATAAAAACGAACTGAATTTTTCGTACAGCCGCCGCATAGATCGCCCCGGCTATGATGACCTTAACCCCTTTATCTATTACCTGGATCCATACACCTACAGCCAGGGCAACGCGTTCTTAAACCCGCAATACACCCAAAACTTCGAGTTGAATTACACCTACAACCACGACTTGAACGTAAGCCTCGGTTATAGCCTTACTACCGATGTAATTACTGAACTGATACTGACGCAGGGCAACAAATCGTTCGAAACGCACCAGAACTTAAAAACCCAGAAAAGCTACAATATCAATGTGAACACGCCTTTCACCATTGCCAAATGGTGGACCGGCAACATCAACGTAAACGCCTTTTACCTGGGCTTCAATACCGACTCTACCTCGATAGTGAACTTTAACGACGGGCAATTTGCCGCACAGGGTAAATTGACGCAGACATTTACCTTCGGTGCTTACCGTTTCGAGGTGCTGGGCGATTACCGTTCGCCGTTAACTTATGGCATTTATAAGATAAAAGCACGTTACTCTATCGATGCTGGTGTAAGCCATTCGTTTGCTGCCAAAAAGCTGAACGTGAAACTGGCCTGCGACGATATCTTCTTCCTGCGCCGCAACGATTTGAGCAGCCACATCGTAAACAATAACTTTGATATAAAGCAACGGAACGATACCCGGGTAATGCGCCTTACGCTCACCTATAACTTTGGCAACAGTGCTATTAAAAGCCGCCAGCACCGCACCGGTGCCGATGACGAAAGCAACAGGGTGAAAGGGTCGAATTAAAAAACCTCCCAGGCCCCCTATCCGAAGGGATTCTTCAGATAGGGGGCTTTTATTTCGTAACCGGGAAAATCGCCATTAATATAACAGATAGCAATATGCGCGGTGGTGGCACGATATTGACACCATTTCATTATTTTTAATTAGCTGATTACAAGCATCTTGATAATGCTCACGGCGTTCACGCGCGCCAGCGTGAACACTTTTGGCGTGGTTTAGAGGTTTTGCAGGCATACAGCCCCTTATACCGCCTTCGCCGGTAAAGCGGGGTCATCAAAGGTTTATGCTTTGCTGCGCCGCTGAAGCTCTGGCGCAAGCGACAGGGGCTGCGCTGTCTCCTGGTTTTTTTGTTGTGTTCTAAATGTTGATATTGCAGCACCTAACAATACAACATGCCCAACGCAAGCACCTCGCAACCGAAACCCATACGCTACAAACAATTAGATAGCCTGCGCGGCCTCGCCGCATTATGCGTTTTTATATCGCATTGCTTTTTGATGCTGAATCCTGCCGGTGCCTGGGTTATGGTTGTAAAGCAAAGCCCCTTGGGTATCCTGCTGAATGGCCGGGCGGCCGTGATGTTCTTTTTTGTGCTGAGCGGCTTCGTTTTGAGCTTGCCTTTCATCAATTCCAATAAGCCCTTAAAACTCACAGAGTTTTACCTAAAACGCATTTTCAGGATATACCCGGCGTATGTGTTGGCTATATTGTTTGCTGTTATCTTAAAAACATATGCATTCCGGCCTGAGGGCGTGGCCGGTTTCTCTGATTGGATACGCAGCTTTTGGGGCTGGCCATGGGATGCCACGCACCGCCAGGAAATCATCAAAACCTTCTTGCTGATAGGCCCCAACTTCGATGCCGACCTGATAGACCCTGTAATTTGGAGTTTGGTGGTAGAGATGAAGATGTCCTTACTGCTGCCTTTCTTTATCATGGTGGTATCGCGCGGCAACCTGCTATTCAATCTGTTATTCTTTTTATTGGTGCTGGCGCTGATTTACAACCACGCAAACGGCTTTCTGGGGGTGTTTTACGTCGGCGTACTCTGCGCTAAATATAAGGATGAACTTCAAAGCCGCATTCGGGCCTTAAGTACGGCATGGGTGCTGATGCTCTTATTATTGGCGATATTCTGCTACAACATCAGCTTCGAGTTTTATAAGCCCTGGGGCGATGCCACCAATCCATTTGCCTATTTCTGGCGCGATTATACCAACGCAATAGGCGGCGCCGTCATCATGATGATTGCTTTGGCGCGGACGAGGATTGCCAATGCCCTGCAAATACCGCTGTTCAATTTTATGGGCGACACCTCCTATAGTTTCTACCTGCTGCACATGCCATTGCTGATTACGCTTTGCGGATTGATTGGCAACAAGTTCCCCGGCAGCGCGGCTGTAATTATGCTAACGGCCATTATCGCGGCATACGCACTAAGCTTTGCAGCATATAAATTGGTGGAAATCCCCTTTCAAAATCTCGCCAAAAAGCTGGTTACCAAGTGGCCGGCATTACGCAGTTTGGATATTAAATAAGTCTATTATAAATAAACAAAGCCCACATACACACTTTTAACGTGTGTATGTGGGCTTTAAGCTTTTCAAAACTCCCCCTTCAGGTGGCTGGGGGGCATCTACTGCCCCACCATAAACACGGCGTTGCTGAACAGCAGCTTGCCATTTTCCCAGAAACTGCGGAACAGCGGGTCATCGGCCATAAAGATTACCGAGCCGCGGCCCATACTTTGCACGCCAAGCAACAGGCCATTGGCAATACGTTGTTTAGATTGCGCACCCACGAAACCGGATACATAGGCGTCTTTCTTTATCGTACCAACGTTCCAGCCGTCGTCGCCAAGCAATTCGTAAATATCATCATTCATTTTTAGGGTGTAGTAAAAGTTGGGCAAGCCGAAGCCGAGCGGATGCGTATTATCCAGGTTCATTTTGAATATCGCGCCGGGGATGCCGGTAGATATCGCATCGCGTTCGCGATTGGCATAAATTTTTACCGTCGCGGCATCTTTCTTATCGTCTTTTTTCCCTTCCTTCAGCTTAATGCCGAAGTCCTTTTTATCGGCCAGTAGCGATGCGGCATTCTCCATCGCGATCAGACGGCCGCCATCGCGTACCCATCCAAGTAATTTATCCGAGGGGAAGCCATCGTAACGACCATCCGGGAAAATCATCACATCGAAATCAGAGAGTTTACTGCGGCCAAGGTCTGCGTATTTGATGAGGCTAATCGGGTAACCTATCTGCTGCTCAAACAAATGCCAAACCTCGCCCATCGCTTCGGAGTTTACGCCGTCGCCGGCCATCAGCGCAACACGTGGCTGTTTGATGAAGTGAACCTCGCTGGAGCCAATGTCGTTACCCTTATCCATAAAACCGGTGGATATCGGCGTAAGCTCGTGGCCCAGTTCGGCGGCGGTTTGCGTAACTATCTGGTCAAAATCGGCGCGGTCGTTGCCTGCGCGGGTCACCAGTACCGAGCCGGCCGGGAATTTCTTGCCTGCAATCTCGAACGGCGTTTCGGAGTAGCGGGCTTTGATGCCTTTCTTCATAATCGCCGCTAAAAAGCGTACGTCTGCTATCGACACCCACGACGATACATAGGCATATGCATGCGTATTTTGTAAAGCGGCAGGCTTAGCTACGTTCCAGCTTGCGGTTGCCGGTTTCAAAGATTCTTTTAAACCATAAGCGCGCAGGCCGTAAGCATAAGGCAAGGCCCAGGCGGTAATATCATAAGTGGCCGAATCGGCAATAAAAGTAGTGGGCTCCATCAGCACGTTTAACAATACGGCTTTAGGTTGATAGGCGTTTATCACCAGGTCGTTGGCATCCACGTTGTAGGTCTCGGTTTTACCGCTAAAGTAATCGTACCCGGTAATCGTTTTTGTGGATAAGCCGTAGCCGTATTGTATGCCGTTACGCGCCAGCAATTTGGCCAGCTGGTCTACCTTCTCGTTATTATCGTTCCTAACTACATAGGTTTTATACGCACCCGGAGGGTTGGTCTTGGCGTTATCGTAGAATTTCTTAAACTCCGACAATAGCTTCGTGGCGTTATCGGAACTGGTTTGAATAGTGCTGATCGCAGTAGAGTGGTGGTGCGCCACACGCTGCACCAGCGTTAAGGTATCGCCGCTGCGGGTAACCACCGCCAGGCCTGCACCAATGCCGCCTTGCTCGTAGGTCATGCCTATCGAGCCATTATACAGCGGGTAGGTGTCCCCATAAGATGGGTACAGCAAATCGAATACCTGCTTGGTAAAATACATCCAACCGTTCTTATCAAAATCTTTGGCGTTGTTTTTACCTATCGTTACCTGGAAATCGCGCTGCCATTGGGTAATATCTTTATGGTAGGGTTCGGCAGCCGGTGCAAAGTAATATGGCGCGTTATAACCTTGTTCGTGGTAATCTACATGTACTTCGGGCAGCCATTGGTTATAAAGGCCAACCCTGTTCTGGGTTTCTTTTTGGGCCTGCCAGGACCAGTCGCGGTTCAAATCGAAATAGTAATGGTTTACCCTGCCGCCTGGCCATGGTTCGATGTGCTCGCGCGCACCAGGCGTTGGGTCGGGTTTGGCACCCTTTACGGAATTATAAAAGTTTACGTAGCGGTCGCGACCGTCCGGGTTTAGGCATGGGTCTATCACCACCAGGGTGTTCTTAAGCCAGCCCTTGTTACGGGTGCTTGCCGGGTCAACCAAATCAAAGAGGGTCCACATGGAGGCTTCGCTGGATGCCGGCTCGTTACCGTGTACGTTAAAGCTCAGCCATAAAATAACCGGCGCGTTGGGCAGGTCGGCGTTGCCGCTTTCTATGCCGGCCAGTTTCAAGTTATTATGACGGATATCCTCCAGGCGGCCGATGTTCTCGTCAGATGCGATGAACATAGCCAGCTGCGGCCTACCCTCGTTGGTAGTGCCGAATTGCTGCAGCTTTACGCTTTTAGATGCTGTGGCTACGTATTTAAAATACTCTACTATGCGGTAATGCGGCGTAAACTGCTCGCCAAGCTTATAGCCTAAAAATTGCTCAGGCGATTGGATGCTTTGGGCAAATACTGTTGTGAAAGACGCTACAGCAACGAAAACGAGGAGTAATCTTTTTATCATAAATGTATCTGGGATGATGCAAAGGCTAATATGAGGAAAAAAATTGATGTGCAGATATGCAGACTTCAAATGTGCAGATTAGGACAGTAAAGGTTCCGTTACAAAGCAAAAATTCTAATATTTTTAGCATTTTATTCTTAAAATCAGTAATTTGCGCATTCTAAACCATTTGAAATTTGCACATCTAACATGACTCCATTACACGCCCTTCAGAAATATTTTGGCTACAGCAATTTCAGGCATTCGCAGGAGGCCATTATACAGCATGTGCTCAACAAACAAGATGTGATGGTGCTGATGCCTACCGGTGGGGGCAAATCGCTTTGCTACCAGCTGCCTGCGGTGCTACTGAATGGGCTAACCATCGTGATATCGCCGCTGATAGCCCTGATGAAGGACCAGGTAGATAGCCTCAATCTCAGCGGCATCCCGGCGGCGTTCTTAAACTCCAGCCAGGACCCTGATGAGCAAAAGGATATCGCCATACGGCTAAAAAACAACCAGCTGCGCTTGCTATATGTTGCGCCCGAGCGTCTGTTCGGCAAGGATACCCGCCTGATGACCTTCCTGAAAACGCTGGACGTGGTGCAGATAGCTATCGACGAAGCGCATTGCATATCGCAATGGGGACATGATTTCCGGCCCGAATACCTTATGCTGGCGGGATTGAAGAATGAGTTCCCCGGCGTACCGGTCATCGCTTTGACGGCAACTGCCGATAAACTCACCCAAAAAGACATCCTCGATAAACTTAACCTGCACAAACCGGCAGTGTTTATCTCCTCGTTCAACCGCGAGAATATTACCTACCGGGTTAATCCTAAGAACAATAGCTTTAACCAGCTTATCAATTTTTTAGGGCAACGCAAGGAAGATTCGGGCATCATCTACTGCCTTTCGCGTAAATCAACAGAGTTACTAGCCGATAACTTAAAAGACGAAGGTTTCGCCGCCGAGGCCTATCACGCGGGTTTGACCAACGAAAAAAAAGCTAAAAATCAGGAAGCGTTCCTTCGGGATGATGTAAAAATTATCGTGGCTACAATCGCCTTCGGGATGGGTATCAATAAATCGAACGTGCGCTACGTAGTGCACATGGATCTGCCCAAAAACATCGAAGGTTACTACCAGGAAACCGGCCGTGCTGGTCGAGACGGCCTTCCATCAGATGCGCTCCTGCTTTATTCGCCGGGCGATGCTATCAAACTACGAAAATTCGCCACGGTAGAAAACAATGCCGAACAAAGCGCCATCATGCTGAAAAAGCTGGACGATATGGTGGGTTATTGCCAGCTGCATGCATGCCGTCGCCAGTATCTGATGCAGTATTTCGATGAGGCCTTCCCCGATAATTGCGGCTCCTGCGATTATTGCCTGAGCGAGTTCGTGAAATTCGATGGTACGCTTATCGCGCAAAAGGCCCTATCAGCAGTAACGCGGCTGAAGGAGCGTTTTGGGGTAACGTATATCGTCGATTTCCTGCGTGGTTCCCGCGCCGAAAAGATATGGACCGAGCATAAAGAATTGAAAACCTATGGCGCGGGCGCAGACATCAGCAAGGCCGACTGGCAGCGCTACCTGCGCGAGCTGATTGCCACGGGCTATCTCCGTGTTACCGACGATGCTTACGCCTCGCTCAAGCTGACCGCCAAAAGCGAGTTGGTATTAAAAGGACTGCAAAAGGTAGAACTCATTTCCTCGCAAACTACCGACGAGAAAGAGGCCGCTCCACTGGATTTCGAGGCCCAATTGCTGGACATCCTCCGCAAAAAACGCCAGGAAATTGCCGTAATGGAAAACCTGCCGGCTTATATTATTCTATCCGATGCTACCTTGCTTGAAATTGCCACCTACCTGCCCCAAAAGCTGGAAGAATTGCGGCTGATATCCGGCTTCGGCGATATCAAGCTGGCGCGCTATGGGCGGGAGTTTTTGGCTTTGGTTACGCAGTACTGCGCACAAAAGGGCCTCGAATCGCGCATCGGCCAAAAAACACCAAAGCGGGAGCGTAAACCCAAAAAAGAGCAAATTCCGGAAACGGCAAGGGCATCGCTTGCGCTTTTTAAACAGGGCTTGTCGGCTGCTGATATTGCGCGCTTACGCAGCCTCTCGCCAAACACCATCGAAAACCATTTAGGTGTTTTTGTACAAAACGGAGAACTGGATGTGCATAGTTTTGTTAAGGAAGAGAAGATACCGGCAATAAAAGATGCCGTTGAGAAATATGGCAACGAGCGACTTGCACCCTTGAAAGAGGTTTTAGGAGAAGATTACTCCTATGGCGAGATACGGGCGGTAATTGCCTGGCTAAACCGGCAAAACCAATTAACATGACAGCTGCAGAACTGATTATCCTAAATTCTGAAGAGGTGCGCCGCCGTAGTGTTATGCTGATGGAGAGCATACCTACCGACGTGATACACTGGAAGCCGGATGAGGAGGCCATGTCGATTATCGAAATGGTGCGCCATATGCTGGAATCGGAATACATCTACAGCATTATCGTACAAAACGGCGGCAATTTAGGCGAGGATTTTGTTTCGCCCTGGGAGGGCAGGCCTTTTACCACGATTGCCGATGAAATAGCATTTTCGGTAGCGTATCATGAGCAATTCATACAGCGCCTGCGCAATTATTCTGCACAGGATTTGGCCGAAGTAGAAATCATCCGGGAGGAAAGGAACCAACGACGCAAACTGGGCGATTACCTGTTGCGTATTGCTTACCACGAAAGCGTACACGCGGGCAATTTGCTCTCGTACTTAAGAATCCATAATATTGAGCGCCCGGATATCTGGGATTAATATTGCAACCATGGCCACTACAGAAGACATCTACCAACTTTACCTGCAGCACCCGGTTATCAGTACCGATACGCGCAAAATTGCACCGGGCAGCCTGTTCTTTGCCCTTAAAGGCGATAAGTTTGATGCCAATACCTTTGCCACGCAGGCCCTGGAAACGGGTGCCGCATACGCCATTATCGATAACCCCGCATACGCCCTTGGCGAAAAATACATCCTGGTAGCAGATGGCCTAGCCGCCCTGCAAGGCCTGGCCGCGCATCACCGCAGGCAATTTAGCATCCCGGTGATAGGCCTTACAGGCACAAATGGCAAAACCACCACTAAAGAGCTTATCAACGCGGTATTGTCGCAACGCTTCAATACGCTGGCCACCGAAGGGAACCTGAATAACCACATAGGCGTACCGTTAACCCTGCTTAAAATTACGGCAGAGCATGAAATGGCGGTAATAGAGATGGGGGCCAACCACCAACGCGAAATTGCGCTGCTTTGCAGCATTGCCCAACCCACGCACGGCCTGATTACCAATGTGGGTAAAGCGCATTTGGAGGGTTTCGGCGGCGTGGAAGGCGTAAAAAAAGGGAAAGGGGAGATGTACGATTATCTGGTAGCCCCCCAGCCCCCTGAAGGGGGAGCTTTTGAAAAGCAACGCGCAGTTGCATTTATTAACAGCGATGATGCGGTTTTGCTGGCGATGAAGGAAGAACGCGGCTTAAGCAACGTAATTTATTACGGCAAGAACGATAATCCGGATAATATTGTAAGCGGCAAGCTGCTGGATAGTTCGCCATTGCTGGTTTTAGAATGGAAAGATAATTTAGAGGGCGGCTCATACACGGTGCCAACCAACTTAACCGGTGCCTACAACCTGGATAATATTTTAGTGGCCATCGCTATAGGTTCCACGTTCGGGCTAACGCCGGAGGAAATAAGCGAGGGCATCGCCGGTTATGAGCCAAAGAATAACCGCTCACAGATATTGCATACCATAAACAACACGCTCATTTGCGATTTCTATAACGCCAACCCCAGCAGCATGTTTGTAGCCATAGAAAATATGGATAAGATGCAGAGCGGCCATAAAGTGCTGATTTTAGGGGATATGTTCGAAATGGGCGATGAAGCCGCTGCCGAACACGCCTCTGTATTGCAAAAAGCAATGGGTGCCCAAGTTAACGAGCGGATATTCATTGGCAAGGATTTCACCACAGCTTCTTCGATACTGGAAAATAAAGATAGTACACGCTTTTATTTAACGGCGGAGGATGCCATGGCAGGCTTTAAAGCAGAACCGATTAGCAATGCGACGGTGCTGATAAAAGGTTCACGCGGAATGGCATTGGAAAGATTGGTGGGGTTGTTTTGATTGAGGATTTATCTTAACTTTTGACATGAAAAACATTAAAATAAACGAAACCGAATATATTAACGCATCTCCTGCAATGATAGCGCGAATTGAACTGGCCGATATAGCTCTTGCGGCCGGCAAAGGAGTTAAAATAAATATTAAGGAATTCTTCAGTAATGGCCCTTTAACGAATGAACGATTATCGAGTCGTCGAGCACCTCGTAAATAACCCTGTGTTCCAAATTAATCCTCCTCGACCATAACCCGGCCCAATTATATTTTAATTCTTCGGGCTGGCCAATACCCGTGAATGGGTTTTCCTGAATTGCCTGAATTAATTGTGTTATTTTTTTCTGAGCCTGGATATTGCCGCTCTTTTTCCAGTAGGTAAGGTCGGCTAATGCCTTATCCATATACCTTACTTCCACAAATCCTCTGTTTTGATTATCGTGCCTTTTCCTTCCCTTGCTTGCTTACGGCTCTCATCAATTTTAGCCATAAACTCAGCATCGTAAGGCCTATTTAAATCGGGTTCTTCCTCAAAAGGTATTTGCATCGCTTCTAAAACAGCTCTTACCGCCTTTTCCTGTGCTTCTGTTATTGGATGTACTGCGTATGTCATGGCTAACGATTTAATACCCTAATCTACGATTTATTTTTTACCTCTAAAACTATTTCAACTGCCCAAAACCAAACCTGCCACTTCTTCGCCCACCAAACTACCCATGGCCACACCCATTCCGTTGCAGCGCACGGCGCAATAAATACCCGGCTCTATTTGTTTAACGATAGGGTTGATATCCTCACCGAAACCCATGATGCCGCTCCACCAATAATCGATTTCTGCATTCTGTCCGGGGAGGATAACCTCATTCAGGTAATGGATGAGGCTTTGCTTCACGGCATCAGTATGCCCAAACTGGACGGTTTCTTCGGCAGCAAAATCAAGATTGCGGCCACCGCCGAATAGTACCCGGCCATCGATATTGCGGAAATAATAATACCCCTCGTTGAAATGATAGGTGCCCTGCAATTTTAAGCCCGGGATGGGTTTTGTTACCAACACCTGCCCGCGGCCCGGAACCACATTCAACTCGGGGAAAAGTCGGCCGGCGAATGCATTGGTTGCCAATACTACTTTACCCGCCTTAAAGGTACCCGCTGACGTTTCCAGTCGGATATGATTATCCTCCCGCCCAACCCACGTGATTTCGCAGCCGTTCAGTACCAGTACATCCTTTTGATAAACTTTATTCAGCAGCGTGCGCATCATTTTACCGGTATGTATCTGCCCCTCAAAGGGGTTATATATCATGCGGCTTACCTTATTAAAGCCAAAACCTGCAATTTTTTCATTGGCAACTGAATAAATGTCATGCCCGCCAATGGCGTTCTTCAATAAATTATTGAGGTATTCAATCTGGCCAATACATTCATCGGCATACTGTTCTTCGCCCTGCATAAATAATTCGTGGCCGCCGTGCTGGTGGTAGTCGATATTGGTATCGCCCAGGTTTTGCCGCAGGCGTTGCAAGCCGCGCCATTTGTAATTGGCCAAACGCGCCACCTCTTCTTCGGTAGAGTGTTTTAATGCAGATAATTGCTCAGAAACGGTGCCGAAACAGGCAAAACCAGCGTTTTTTGTGCTTGCGCCGCTGGGCAGGAAGCCTCGTTCCAGTACCAAAACTTTTAAATTAGGTTCGCGGGTCTTGAGGTGCAAAGCCGCGCTCAGGCCAACGATGCCGCTGCCGATGATAACTACGTCGGCATTATCTATAAACGCTGTGCGTTCCCAGTATGAAAAGTTCTGTTCCAAACTCAAAAGTAGCAATCCGGTAATCAAAAAACAGCATATCAGCAAGGCATTTTGACATTCCTACTATACCCTTTTGCGCAATATGGAATACTTTTTGAAATACCCCACGTATAAAAATCAATCACACGATGTTTCAATTAAATCATATACTGTTATTCATCAACCCCGGCTCTGCCTGGTTATTGATGATTGTTATAGCCCTGGTGAGCTTTTTGGTGCAGATGCGCTTCAAAAGCAAATTCAGGCAATATGCCGAGATGCCTTTGCTTTCGGGCCTATCGGGCCAGGAGGTAGCCGAAAAAATGCTGCGCGACCATGGCATTTTCGATGTGCGCGTAATTTCGGTGGAGGGCCAGCTTACCGACCACTACAACCCCGCCAACAAAACGGTTAACCTTAGTCCCGATGTGTATTACAGCCGCAGCGTTGCCGCCGCTGCAGTAGCCGCACACGAATGCGGGCACGCCGTACAACACGCCAAAGCTTATGCCTGGTTAAACCTGCGCTCTTCATTGGTGCCGGTAGTCAACGTAGCCTCTAACCTTACCCAATGGGCATTGATGATTGGCGTACTGCTGATGATATTTATCCATAGCACATTCGTATTGGCCATCGGTGTTGGCGCGTTGGCGCTGGTTACGCTGTTCAGTTTCATTACCCTGCCGGTAGAATTTGATGCCAGCAACCGCGCATTGGCATGGCTGAATAATAATTACACGGTAGTACAAACCGACAACGAGCATGCCCAGGCAAAAGATGCGCTGTGGTGGGCCGCCATGACCTACGTTGTTGCCGCCGTTGGCTCATTAGCCACACTGGTTTACTACGCTTCGTTTTTGCTGAACAGGAGAGACTAATTTTAGCGATTAGCGGTTAGTTAATTAGAGATTAGGAAGCGCCTTGATTGAGGGCACTGAAAAAGTCCCTAAAATTCGGGCAAAAGAAAGGGGTTGCATCATAAATCATGAACAACCCCTTTTCCTTGCCTTATAAGACGATACACCTAATACCTGACTCGTATAAACGAATCTCAGGGCATCAAATTGAGTTTTTTACTGCCTTTTTTCGACCTCAAACATTAAGAGGACTTTTTCAGTGCCCTCCCTTGATTCGGGCTGCTTTTTGTTTTTTTAATTTAATTGTAACGACAAATACCTGGGTATCCAATTTAAAATGCCGGGCAGGTGCATTACGACTGGGTAAAGCTGAGCCACGATGCCGCCAAAAACGAAATCGTAATAAAGAGTTTCGGGTACAATAAAACCAGCGGGGTGATTAAAGCAGGGCAGAAATAAGTTGTGCGAATCAAATCAGGCTGTATGGAAACCAGCCTGATTTGATTCGTTTTTAGGTATCTGTCGTTATCTCATCCCATTCATCGGCATACATCGTTAGCCAGTTCAGCGCGTAGTGGCGTTCGTACACCACATCATTGTCCATATGATAGGGCATAGGGGTTTTGTTCAGTCTCGCCTCTGTTGTTGCCCAATGGATGCGGTAGATGAGGTCCGCCTCGTTCAATATACCCTCGGTGTTACGCAGTTTCGCATCCTGTATCCAATTTAAAGGGTTACCATCGAGGTCGGGCAGGTTTTCGTAATGGGTGAAACTGCATTGGGCATTAGGCAGCGGCAAGGTTTTAAAATGGCCCAAGGCCCAAAGTAAAACATTAAGGCTCTCCATCCGCCAGGACATTTGGTTGTTCTCCTTTCGTGAGTGTTTACCTAAAAGGTATTTCTGTTCATCGGGCGACACGCTTCCCCACAAATGGTTTTTCTTGAAATAATCAACCATATATTCAGCGGTTTTGGTACCATGCGCCACATATATCAACCCATAAAGGATAACGCAGCGGCGGGCAACATCAATATCGTTACGGAAATGCGCGCTGGTATGGTCCTCCACTTCGGGCAAGCTGGCCAGCACGGGTATCTTACGTGATTTCAGGAAGTCGTCGGTAATCTTTTTCCGCTCCGCAGATGTAAGCGGGTGGTCGGTAGGGTACTCTGGCTTATCAACTTTGAATTGTATCTTTCCTGGAGACGGGGTGCAATTAGAAAGTAAGCCGATGACAAATACAAGGCATAAGCAGGCAACGAGCTTTAAACCTTTACTAATCATTGCTTAATTGTACCTATACGGCGCTACCAAATAAAACTCGGGGATTTGTACGTTGAATACGGAAGTATCTAACAGGCGCTCCATTTGGTATTCGCCTTTCATGCTGCCCATATCGGTTTTGAGGTTGCAGCCCGATACGTATTCGTGGGAGTTACCGGGTTCTATGATGGGCTGCTGGCCTACTACGCCCTCGCCCTCTACCTCGCGCTTGGCGCCGTTAGAGTCGAAAATATACCAGTGGCGGCTAAGTAAGCGCACCGCATAATTACCCATATTCTCTATGATTACCCGGTAGGCAAACATAAAGTGGTCATTAGCCGGGTTCGAATATTCGGGCTGGTAAATTGTTTCAACTGAAACCTTAACACCTTCAGTTATGATAGTAGCCATGGCTTGTTAATCTCTTTTAATTCAAATATATAGCTTCGCAACAAATATTACGCCATTTCAAAGGCATATTTTTTGTCTACCTCGGCTAATATTTCCATAATCTCTTCTACGGTGGCGGCGGTAACAAGTTTCATCCTGTGCTCCTTAAAATCGGGCACACCTTTAAAATAGTTACTATAGTGGCGGCGCATCTCAAAAATGCCGGTGCGCGGGCCTTTCCATTCCATACTTTTTTGCAGGTGGGTTTTGCAAACTTCTATGCGTTCGGCAATAGTTGGCTTATCCAGATGCTCACCTGTTGCAAAATAATGCTTTATCTCGCGAAATATCCATGGATAACCAATTGCGGCACGGCCTATCATCATACCATCCACCTCGTACTGCATGCGCCATTCGGCTGCCTTCTCGGGCGAATCGATGTCGCCGTTACCGAAAATGGGGATTTTTATGCGCGGATTTTTCTTGATAGAATGTATGAGGCTCCAGTCGGCAACGCCTTTGTACATTTGCGCGCGGGTACGGCCGTGTATGGTAAGCGCTTTTATGCCCACATCCTGCAAGCGCTCGGCAACTTCGTAAACGTTTTTGGTGTTATCGTCCCAGCCGAGGCGGGTTTTAACGGTTACGGGCAGATGTGTAGCATTTACAACCGCTTTGGTCATGGCTACCATTTTATCTATGTCCTGCAAAAGGCTTGCGCCGGCGCCACGGCATGCCACCTGTTTTACAGGGCAACCGTAGTTGATGTCCATCAGGTCGGGGCCGGCAAGGCTGGCTATCTCGGTAGCTTCGCGCATGTGGTCGATGTCGCTACCGAATATCTGTATACCTATCGGGCGTTCGTACTCGAATACATCCAGTTTCTGGCGGCTTTTGGCGGCATCGCGTATCAATCCCTCCGAAGAAATAAACTCCGTGTACATCATGTCTGCGCCGTTTTGCTTGCATACGTAACGGAAAGGCGGATCGCTCACGTCTTCCATTGGTGCCAGCAGCAGCGGGAACTCCCCTAAATCTATATTTCCTATTTGTACCGCCATGGATTATATTCGTTGCAAATTTACAAAAATTAAGCTAAATGATAAAAGGGCCTGTAAATCACGCAAATCAGCTGTCGCCCCAGCTGCAATTCGCTGTTTTTATAGGGCTTTCTGTAGGTACGGTGTTCCTTTTTAACCTCATCGGCCTTGGCGTTATTACCGCACTTTATGGTAAGGGACTAATAGAGCAACTGTACCGGCTGGATTTTTCGGGCCCGCGAATGGCGCAGGCCCTGTACCTTCTGCAAATCATCAGCACTACGGTGCCTATTTTTATCGCTCCCGTTATCTTCGCGCGTTTTATCGTGAAAGAGCCTGCCGCATACCTTAAGCCTGGCGTTAAATTCCCATGGGTTCTGATGGTCATCGTGTTTTTCGTAATGATGTCATCCCTGGCGCTGATAGAGCTTTTGAGCAACCTTAATCAGCAGATGCTGTTACCCAAATGGCTAAACGGGGTTGAGCGATGGATGAAAAAGAGCGAGGACCAGGCGCAGGCTCTAACCAAGGCTATTTTAAAGATGGATAATGTTTGGGATATGCTGAAGAACGTAATGCTGGTAGGCCTGCTTACCGCCATTGCCGAGGAATTTATGTTCCGCGGGGCGCTGCAGACCATTATGCAAAGGTGGACCAAAAACACGCACGGTGCCGTTTGGATAACAGCTGCTATATTCAGCGCCTTCCACATGGAATTTTATGGCTTTTTGCCCAGGATGTTACTTGGGGCATTGTTTGGGTACTTTGTGGCCTTTAGCGGCAGTATATGGCCGGCTGTATGGGGCCATTTCATCAACAACGGACTTGCCGTTTTAGCAACCTATTTGTTTCAGCAGAAAAAAATAAAGGTAAACCCCGACGATACGCACACATTTACTTACGGGGGCTATATATTTAGCGCCATAATTATTATAATTTTGCTTTTAGTTTATAAAAACATAACATCGGGCAAAAAGCAGGCAGTTGACATTAATGGAGAAGGACTGGGTTAAAATTTTTACTTCAACCAATTTTTACCAATCAGAAATTGTTAAGCAAATGCTTACCGGACACCATATTCACGCTGTATTGCTCAACCGGCAGGCATCATCGCACCAGGATTTCGGGGATATCGAGGTTTACATACACCAGGAAAACTTCAGCACAGCCCTCGAGATTATGATTTTGAACCAATTGAACTTATGAAGACACGCGCCATCACAGGCTTTTTTTTTATTATCGTAATGTTAGGCTCGGTACTTCTGAGCGATTATATCTTCGGGGCTTTTTACTTACTCCTTTGCTTGCTTTGCCTGCACGAGTTTTATGGGCTCAACATCAAAAGCGGCATACAACCTAATCGATTGGCCGGGTTTATAACGGCAATACTCGTGTTTTCGGGCTTTGCCCTTATTAATTACGCAGGCCTGTCGGCATTACCGGCAACGGAAAACACCTTGGTTTGGGGCCATAGGCTACTCTTTCTTTTACCCCTCCCGGTTAGTGCTATATTCATCCACGAACTTTTTAAAATAGACGCATCGCCGTTCACCAATATAGCTTACACCATTCTTGGTATCGTGCTAATATGCATCCCTTTTAGCTTTTTTGTTGCATTGGCCTATGTAAAGCCAACGGGCACAGCGGGAGCGCACAATTTACATATCCCGCTTGGTTTCCTGCTGATGCTTTGGGCCAATGATACAGGCGCCTACTTAGTAGGGCGGGCCATCGGTCGCACCAAACTGTTCGAGCGGCATTCGCCCAAGAAAACCTGGGAGGGTTTTATTGGCGGGGTGTTGATTGCCGCGTTGGTAGGTTTCATCATCAGCCTGTATTTTAAAGATCTCCCCTGGAACCAATGGGTTTCTATAGCCATTATCATCGGCTGCTTTGGCACGCTGGGCGATTTGGTAGAATCGATGTTCAAGCGCAGTATCAACATCAAAGATTCGGGCGGCATACTGCCGGGGCACGGCGGCCTACTGGATAGGTTCGATGGTTTTTTAGTTGCTGCGCCGGTGGTATATACCTATCTGTACTTCATTGTAAATGTTTAGTTTTGTAATAATTCATTAACCTATATATAAGCTCCTATGACTATCCATAAAGAAGGATACACCTCCATAGCCTTGTGCGTACTGTTTATCGCGGTTTTAAACGCAGCTATTCAATTTTACTATCCCGAGGCCAATACGCTGAGGTGGATAGTGTATATCCTCTCGGCCTTGTTGTTTTTTATTATCCTGCAGTTTTTCCGCAGCCCGGTGCTGGCGCTTAATGCCGAAGAAACCGAAGTGCTTTGCCCGGCCGATGGCAAGGTGGTGGTTATAGAAGAAACGGTAGAGACCGAATATTTCAAAGATAAACGCATCCAGGTATCTGTATTTATGTCGCCGGTTAATGTGCACATCAACCGTAACCCTATAAGCGGCATAGTAAAATACTTCAAATATCACCCGGGCAAATACCTGGTGGCCTGGCACCCAAAATCATCTACCGAGAACGAACGCACTACCGTTGTTACCGAAAATAGCGAGGGCGTTTCCGTATTGTTCCGCCAGATTGCAGGCGCATTGGCCCGCCGTATAGTTTGGTACGTAAAAGAGGGCGACAAGGTGCAGCAAGGGCACCAGTTCGGCTTTATTAAGTTCGGTTCGAGGGTGGATATCTTTTTGCCGCTTAACGCCAAAATAAACGTTTCCATCAACGATGTGGTAAAAGGCGGGCGCACTGTATTAGCCGAATTACCAAGCGTTGGCAAATTCGTAGATATTGACGACGTGCCCGATGACATGCAGATACCCGATTTTACCCAGCCATCCAAAGCCGCTTTATCTGATGAGCACGGCGAGCCAACCATGGTTGTAGAACACGAAGCAAAGTCTAAAAGAGCAAGCACCCGCAAAGCAAAAACAGCTCCAAAAGAGAAATTTGCAAAGGTTAAGAAATAGTTGGCGTTGCGGTGGGCAGTTAGCAACCCGTCAGCCGTTAGCCGCCAGGAGATAAAAACAAAAAGGTTCGCAGTTTAGTATTGCGAACCTTTTTGTTTTTATCTGTTATGCTGTTACGATTTGATGCCACCTGCCTGCTGCGAACCGGCAACTGCCAACCGCCCACCGCAAACTGATTAATTTTGCCACAGGCCCAATTCCCAGCCCATCAGGTGCAATTTTTGATGCTCGGCTTCGTAAAGCTTATCAATGCCTTTGGCGTAATCGCGTATGCGCTCGTCGCGGTCGTTAGATTGTTTTACCACATAGCTGTTGAACAGCCTTTTCATAAAAACATCGTCGAAACTTAAGCCAGTTGCGTCGTTATCGCGCCGTATGGCTTCCCTGGTTGCCAGCAGGGGGCGTGCCTCGGGGAAGTATATCCAAAATGCGGGCTGGTACTCGGTATTATTTACGTTTCCGGCTATTTTTACTTTTATCAGCGGGGCTATGCCGATGATGCGCGGCTCGAAAACACCCCGTTGCTTATCGTACAGCCAATCCTCTTTGATACGGAATTTCACCACGTTATCGGGGTTAAATTCGCCTGCTACCAATCTAGAGCTTGTTTTATCGCCTGTTTTCTTATCTACAATATCTACCACCGTGCTATCTGCCAGCATGCTGCGTGCCTGTGCAACAGTTAGGCGTGCGGCGAAGCTATCGCCATTGGGATCGTCTTTGGTAGAGCGGGGGTCATAAGCTGCTATATCGCGGTTATCTATGCCGGCTAAGATTACATCTATCAACCTACGCTTGGGCGATGCCAGGTATTGGTTCATCTTTTCGCGCAGGTCTATCTCGCGCCATACGCGCTTGGCAAATACCACATCGCGCTCGTGCGCTGCTGCATAAGGGGTTGTCTTGGTAGAGTTGGGAATATTGGTTTTGCGGTAATAGCCATCAAGCGGGCGTATAAAGGCGGGTTTTACTATGGTAAACCGGCCCGGTACACAAGTACTGGTCAGGTAGTCTTTACCGTTGAAGGATCGGTCGCTTGTCCAGGTACCATCTATAACGAACAGGGTGTTGAGCGAATCGACCGTAAAAGTGCCGCGCATTTTTTTGAGGCAAAACTCATAATGCCCGCCTTCGCAATCGCAGCTAACGCCTTTATATTCCTCCAGCGTAACCTTATTGCCGTCTATAGTGCCCTGCAGAGCGAAAACAACCTTATGGTTATCCACCGTGCTGAAGGTAGAGGTGCCGCTGAGCGTTTTGCCGGTTTGCACCAGGTCTATCTCCAGCTTAAATTTAACGTCCTTATTATCCTGCGGCAGCTCGCCCAGCCATTTGCCCGTAAGGTTTTGGCCATGGGCCGTAATTGCGGTAAGAAAAACGAATAAAGTCAACAAGTGTTTCATCAGCAAGCCGGCGGGCAACAAAAAAAGCCTCTCTGCAATATGCAGAAAGGCTTTAATATACAAAAATGTAAATTAAACTCTTTTTGATTTGATACGGGCTGCTTTACCGGTAAGGGCACGCAGGTAGTACAATTTAGCACGGCGTACTTTACCAACGCTGTTTACTTCAACCTTATCAATATTTGGTGAATTGTATGGGAATATACGCTCAACACCTATACCATTAGAAACTTTACGCACGGTAAAGGTTTCGCTGTTGCCAACGCTATTGCGCTGTAATACAACACCCTGGTAAAGTTGGATACGTTCTTTTGCACCTTCTTTAATTTTATAATATACGCTAACAGTATCACCGGCTTTAAAAGCGGGAAATTGATTCTTAACTACTGATTGCTCTTCTACAAATTTTACTAAATCCATGATTTCTAGCCTTTAAAGCGACTTTTAACCCGTAAAAATCGGAGTGCAATAATAGGGATTTTATTTGAAATAAAAAAGTATGTTTTAAAAATTTCCACATTTTATGTTTTATGCACAATTATGTGGGGTGAGTGGTTGATTGAGTTGATTGGGATAGTGGTTAAATAGTTGTCAACCATTCACCTAATCAACCATTCACTATTCACCGCGCAGCGCTGGCTTCCGCTCTGTAAAATAAGCCACTATTGCATAAACCATCCCTATCAATAGCAAGTTTAACACAAAATTGATGAGCGTATTGCTTAACGACGGCGAGTGGTAGCTGATTGCGAAAAAACTATAAACAGCGTAAGCTAATGCGGCTGCAAATATAAGCCAACCAAATATAGATACAGGCAAATAAATAATGCCTTTGCGGGTGAACCAATTTAATTTCATGATGATGGGGTTATTTTGAGATGGATATACTTTCTGTCATAGCGAAGGCGATAAAGGCCGTAATGATTAGGATGCTCAATACGATGAGCAACACGTTCCACCATCGTATGCGTATGGTGAAGCTGAACTCCCTGTACTTGCGTGCCTCGCCTACCTGTCGGTACTGCACATGCGTTATGGCCAGCACATTGATGATGATACACACTATTGGCAGGATGAAGAGTACTATGGGCGCCAGGATGTCAAGCCAGGGCGTGTTATCCATATTATCTATTACATTGAACATGGCCTCGAACCAGTTACTTTGCCCATGCGAATAGTAATACACAAATACGCAGAGCAAAAAGTAACAGGGTACGGCAATGAGCCAGGCACCCAGCGCGGCGGAGCGGTTAGCGTTCATGATGGCCATCTTAACGCTGTTTTGATGATGTGCCGACGGATCGGCAGCGGGTACTTGCAGGTTTTCCATTTCTTTTATGAATTCGTTTTTATCTTTCATGGTTATATCTCTATAATGCGTAAATGGCAATTGGTTGCAGCGTTAAAGCATATTTCTCAGTTTTTCAAGTCCGCGCGATAGCAGCGATTTTACCGTACCCTCGTTTTTATCCAGTATGCTGCTGATTTCAGTATTGGTTTTTTGTTCGAAGTAGCGCAGGGCAATCACCTCCTGGTATTTGATATCCAGCTTGAGTAAGTTGACACGCACCTGGCTATAGGTGCTCAGGTCCTGCATTTCTTTTTCGATGATCTCGCGTTCGTTATCTGCCTGTGCGTGGAGCAACTTTTCCATGCCGGGCTCCTCAAGCAGTTGCTGCAGGCTTTGTGGCTGATACTTTTGCTTGCGGTAATATTGGTTAAGCTCATTGGTGGCTATGCGGTATATCCAGGAGGAGAGACCGATGCCCCGCCATTTAAAATTGCCGATCTTGAGGTAAGCTTTCAGGAATGTTTCGGCGGCGATATCCCGGGAGAGGTCATAATCCGCCGTGCGGCGATAGACATACCCAAACACCGGTGCGTACCAAATATCAAAAACATCGCCGAATGCCGCAGGGTTATCGCGGCAGCGTTGTATAAGCTGTTGTTCTTGTTGGGCATCCACTGTTTTTATAATGCAAAAAGCAAAATTGGTTGCAGTGGAAGGTAAGGAATTTTTAAGTTAGAGAAACGAAATGCTATTGCCTGTTATTATTTAGAGCCGTCGTATATCTTTTGCAGGCTATCCTTATCCTTGCTGTATTTAAAATACTCGGGGTGATGTAGTATGGAATTAAAATACACCTCGCGGCCGGTAAAGGGCATTTTTACGGCACCCGCGCTAACAACCTGTATATACAAGGTGTTCAAAAAATCGCCAATGTTGCGGTCCATGTACGATTCTTTGGCGTAGTAGCCCACCCAATCGGCATCGTTCAAATTAAAATTAGTGAAGTAAAAATATTGCCTGCCGTTAAAGGTGGGCAGCTTGCGCACAAACTCCGCAATCCGTTCGTTGTTTTTCATATAGCTGAGCACCAAAAACCGGCCGCGTATCAACCCATCCGTCACCCGCAAGAAAAAGACAGCTTTTTCCTGTTCATTTTTTAAACCGAGGCTGTCCAAGTCGAAATTGTATTTGCTCAAATCGGCATCATTGAAAAGCATGGCTATACCGCCTACTATGCTCATATGATAATAATTTTCTACCAGCCATTGTTCGTTTATGTTTTTGGCAAGGGTTGCTTTGGCTACGTCGATAGCCGGCGAGGGTTTTTTTGTGGTATCTATCTGGTCGTAATGTATCTCGCGTATCACGTACCATAGTTTAAGCTCATTATTATCGGGCCTGCTTAGGTAGTTTTTATTCAAAACGCAGGTATCGCCCTTGCCGTGCGCTATAAGCACGTCAATAACGTGGCTTAATACTGGTGTACGCAAAGCGTTCGCGGCTTTAGCCACATCATCGCCCTTAAACATATTGTTCTTTGAATAAAGCATGCTTAAGGCAACAAGGTTGTTCAAATCCTTATTCGACAGGGTTTGGGCGGCGGCAGCAAATGATACAGAGCAAAGCAGAAAAAAGGCGAGGATGATTTTCATGACAAGAAATAGGCTTTAATTTACGCTAAAGATATGCACAAGCCATCGATTAATTCCTTAATTCCACAAATTATTGGTGTTTTCAAAAGTAGTCCCCTAAGGTGGTTAGGGGGCTACTCCAGCAAATCGGGCCTGCGTTGCCTGGTACGCTCTACGGCCTGCTCAAAGCGCCATTGCTCTACTTTTGGGGTATCGCCGCTAAGCAATATATCAGGCACCTTGTGGCCATTCCAATCGGCGGGGCGGGTGTAAACGGGGGCATCCAGCAGGTCGTTCTGGAAAGAATCTGACAGGGCGGAGGTTTCGTCTGACAATACGCCGGGTATCAGCCGCACTACGGCATCAACCAGTACGGCTGCGGGCAGTTCTCCGCCGGATAGTACGTAATCGCCTATGGATATCTCGCGCGTTACGAAGATGTCGCGGATGCGCTGGTCGATGCCTTTATAATGACCACACAGGATAATGATGTTCCCCTTGATGGATAACTGGTTCGCTATTTTTTGGTTGAGGGTTTCGCCATCGGGCGACATGAAGATAACCTCATCATACTCGCGCTCTGATTTCAGCTTTTCGATGCAGGCCGCGAAGGGAGGTATCGCCATCACCATGCCACTGCCGCCACCGTAGGGGTAATCGTCTACACTTTTTTGCTTGCCGGGGGCATAATCGCGCAGGTTATGCACCACAATTTCGGCTATGCCCTTTTTTTGGGCACGCTGCAAAATAGAGTGGGCAAAAGGGCTATCCAACAAGCCGGGCAATACAGAGATGATATCGAAACGCATGTTGCAAAGATAGCTAAATTCAAATGTGCAGATGATAGATATGCAAATGATGCCCCCTAAGAGGCTTCGGCAATCGCGCCGGGCACTGCTTGTTTCGGGGCTTTGTACCTCATCCAATAAAATACCATCAGGAAAATAAGCGCCAAGGAAGATATGCTCCATTGAAGTACAACTAAAAAGTCCCCGCCGTATACAAGCCAATAAGCAATAACAACCAAAACATAGTGTATCAGGGTGCTTATTTGTAAAGCCCGTAACCTCGTTTCGTAAATCGCTGCGTTTTCGGTCCGTTCCTTTGAACAAGTCCAAAGGGCAAGGGCTATCGGGAAAAGCATCATTATATCCGATTGCAGGCTGTACCCGGTTTCGAATAACAAAACCACGATGCCAAAAAATAAATACAACATCGTAGCGCACTTACCAATGAGGTTGAAAGGCATGTAAGGCAACAGATAAACCCGTTTCAATTGGTCCTCATGCTTTATTTTCCGTTTGAGATAACCAAAGAATGGAATAAAAAGCACTATAGGAATCAGAAAGCTATTGATTGCGAAAGCAGAGGCCAACTGGAAAATAACCTCAAGCCCCCGCGATTCGATGCCGAACATTTTTGGCAAAATATCTGTAGGAAGATACAGCGCGGTAATTGCCCAGGTTATAGCTGCCGACCAATAAAGCGCATGGAGCCTGATTTTACCGGTAAGCTCAGTCTCGTTCTTAATCTTGCCGAAAGCAATGAACAGCAGGACGATTATGAGGGCTGTAGTGGTAGCCTCATCAGAATAATCATACCGCATGCCCAACACCTCAAACAAACCTGCTGGTTTGGGATGGGTATTAAAATCTAAAAAGGGTATTATGTAATGCCCAAATTGCACCTCGGCACATAAAACCGCAACAGGCAGCAGCAATACCCAACCAATAAGCCTAAATATGCGGGGGAGTAACATTGCCCTAAAGATAGGGTTCAGATGTGCAGATTTCAAATTATAGATGTGCAAATGACTAACCGAATGTGCAGATGTGCAGATTTCAGATGTGCAGATAAAATTTTATAGCAAACGGGGGCTTGTATCATCTGCATATTTGCACATCTGAAATCTGCACATCTATTTGCTATCATCTGCATATTTACACATCTGAAATCTGCACATCTATTTCCCATGCTGGTAAATCGTCCACACATTGCCTGATGGGTCGGCAAAGCGGGCAATAGGGATACCGGAATCAGCATCAAACGGCTCGACAACTGTTCCTCCCGCTGCTGCAATATCCTTCAGCGTCTTTTGCGCATCGTCTACCATAATAGAAACCCGCATACCCATTGTTGTAACCGGTTCATCTACTTGATACCACATGCCGCTTACGCCGCCCGTACCGTCGTCGAAATTGACGTTGCCCTGCTCGTCGCTGCGTATCTCCCAGCCGAATACCGTTTGATAGAACGCTATCGCCTGCGCTATATCAAGCGCTGGTATCTCTACATAACAGATTTTGCCGTGCCCAAATATCGGTTCCTGGTTTGCCATTGTTTAATATTTATCTTGATTTTCTTCTCTTAGTTATTGAATCCTGGTTCTTGCCTCTTTTTAAAAGCTAAATCGCTTTCTGTATTTGCCACTGGTGCCCAAATGGATCAATGATGGAGCCCTGCCGGTAGCCATAGTCGTAATCCTGCACCGGCGAGGCTATTTTTGCGCCAGCCGCTACGGCCTTCGCTATTACTGCATGCACATCATCTACAAATAGCCCGATAAGTACGGTGGTGCCGCCGGCGGGGCTTAATCCGCCGGAATGCCGCGTTTGCTCGTGCAGGTGAAACATGGCATCTCCAATTATAAACTCCGAAACGTGGATGGTGCCATCGTCGTTGCCAAAACGCCGCAGCTCTACCGCGCCGAATGCTTTCTCGTAAAAGCTTACATCGCTTACCCCATTGGGTATGTATAACTCCGGAGCAAATCCTTTCGGCTCCCGTGGCGCTGATTCCTGATCAAAAACCTTGACGTTCATTTCTTTATAAATTAGTTAATCCTCTTCCTCTAATGTAAATATTTCTTCAACGGGTTTGCCAAACACTTTGGCGATCTTTAGTGCCAGTATGGTTGATGGCACATAGCGGTTACTTTCGATTGTGTTTATGGTTTGCCGCGATACATTTATCAACCCGGCCAGGTCGGCCTGGGTAATGTTCATAATAGCCCGCTCAACCCTTATATTGTTCTTCATCGCCTATGCCTCTTCCTTTGTTAGTAAACGGTTCAGCTGCCATATCTTCCATCGGAAACGGATGATGAAGAAGGCAAGCGGTATCCATAAATTTAAAAAGAGGATATGTTCCCTGTCCTCAGATATTACCAGCATGGCAACCAACAGGGCGTAGTTCACATAAATGGCCCACTGCAGCGAATCGAGCCGCAACTGGGTTACCTGCTCGTCTTCTATCCGTTCCTTTGAAAACGCAACCAGGAACAAACCAACGGCAACCAGCAGAGCCGTGCCAATAAAGAACCAATGATCATGGCTAAAAAATGCAGTATTCTCACCGGTTTTGTACCCTTGATAATGCTCACCATCCATCCCTTTGGTTAATGCCATAATGGGAATATGAACGATTACGAAAAACCAGCCCAGGTATTTACACCAGTGCGGAAACAGGAAACGTGTTTTCATTTTTTGTAAAGTTTAATTTACCAAATGTAAAACATACTTTACATATTTACAAGCATTTTTTTAGATATGAGATTTTAGATGTGAGATAATGAGACAAATCGCACTTTATCTCCCCGGGCTTCGCCCGATTGATGGCAGCATTAGGGCTGTTTGCTTTAAGGGATATGGCGATATATATCGCCACGGGAAATATGGCATTTAAAACAAAAAAGCGCCCTTTGCGGGGCGCTTCCTTGTCATAAATATTACCGAAACCTTAGCGTACGCCGCCTGTAGGTTTTTTATCTACAACGGGGCGGTTATCGCGGTTAGCCAGTTCCCAGCCGGTATAAAACGCCAGTTGAGCGCGTTTGGCCAGCAGCGGGAAGTTTATTTTGCTCACCTCGTCGCCGGGTTGGTGGTAATCGGCATGTACGCCGTTAAAGTAAAATATAATCGGCACGTTGTAACGGGCAAAGTTGTAATGATCGCTACGGTAGTAGAAACGGTTAGGATCGTTTGGATCGTCGTACTTGTAATCCAATTTCATCTGGGTGTAAGTGTTGTTGGCATCCTCGCCAATCTTGTTCAGGTCTGAGCTCAGCATGTTTGAGCCGATAGAATACACGTAGTTTGCAGAATCGGGCTTGCCGATGTATTCTTCGCCTACGCGGCCAATCATGTCTATGTTCAAATCGGCAATGGTGCTTGCCAAGGGATAAACCGGATGGTCGGTGTAATACTCAGAACCTAACAGGCCTTTTTCTTCGCCAACGTTAGCCAGGAACAGTACGCTGCGGCGCGGGCCATGGCCATCTTTCTTAGCTTTAACAAATGCCTGCGCAATTTCCAGTACGCCGGTGGTACCGCTGCCATCGTCATCGGCACCGTTGTTTACTTTATCTGTTGCGCCGGGGGTAGTAACCAGGCCAATATGGTCGTAGTGGGCCGAGAAGATTAAAACCTCATCTTTCAGCTTAGGATCGCTGCCGGGCAGGAAACCTAAAACGTCAACCGCCTTCACATCTTTGTTTTCGGTAGCGTAAGCAATAGTTGCGGTTGATTTGATAGATTGGGTTTGGCTTGCAGTAGCTGCCGCAGCCTTCAAATCGGTATAGCTTTTTCCGGATGGTTTAACCACGGCATCTGCAACCGCGAGGGTAACGTTGAACACTGGCGCTGTAGCGGTAAGCTTAACACCACCATCTTTCTTGATTGCTAAACGACCGCCGCGTACGCTGCTGCCAAAGCGTTTAAGCAAGGGGCCAAGCTCGCCGTTCGCGGCCAATATAGCCGCTGGGTTTTTAGCCTGTATGGCCTTAACAATCGCCTGGCGTGCAGTCGTCATGCGATAGCTGGTATTTGGCGTTTTGCCAGCCTCCGGCTTGTCCTCATTAATCCACAGTACCACTTTGCCGGCAATATCCGTATTGGCTAATTCTGCTTCGGTTCCGTAACCAACAAAAACCACATCGGTAGCATTTATGCTTTTATCGGCAAAAAGGCCGTTCAAAAAGAAATCGTCGCCGTTGTTGAAGGTCTGCCCGTTAATGGCAAACGCAGTTATGTTAAGTTTGGTTTCGGCCAAAGGCACATCAAAAAAATACGAGCCGTTTACCGGGGCTACAAGGCCCAGCTTCTTAAACTCATTTGCGATGTAATTGGCTGCTTTGTCGGCACCCGGCTTGCCGGTTTCACGTCCTTCGAAATCGTCTGATGCCAATATGCTCAAGTGTTTCTTCGAATCATCGGCAGTAATTAAACTGCCGTATTTTACAGGGCTAACCGGCCCGCTTTTTTTAACGGCACAAGAGCTTGCCAGCAGGGCCAGGGTAACTACCCAAAGTGATGCATTCTTCATCTATTTTATATTTGCGTTTTATGTATGGTGTTTAACAACTAATCTTGCCTACGCGGCGTGCGTGGCGGCCACCTTCGAATTCTTCGGTCAAAAACCTTTCGATGATGGTTTTTGCTTCGTCTAAACTAACGTGGCGGGCGGGGATGCACAGCACGTTGGCGTCGTTATGCGTGCGGGCCGGTATGGCTACATCTTCTTTCCAGCAAATGGCTGCGCGGATGCCCTGGTGTTTATTGGCTGTCATAGCTACGCCATTGGCGCTGCCGCAAAGCAGGAAACCATAGTCGAAATCGCCGCTTTCTACAGCCGAAGCTACGGCATGCGCAAAATCCGGGTAATCGGCAGATTCTGTGGAATAGGTGCCAAAATCGTGGAATGTAATATCATCAAACATGCTCAGTATGGCCTGCTTGTATTCGAAGCCGGCGTGGTCTGCACCAATGGCTATCTTTAACCCTGTTTTCATTATCCAAATGTATACTTTTTATACAAGGGCTTACGTAAATTTTTTGATAGGAAGAGAGGAGGAGAGTTCGGATTGCGATTGTCTGATTTCGGATTTTCAATATCGAACACCGAATTTCGAATAATGAATATCGAAGGACGAAGCGATGTGGCAAAAAAACACCGAAGCTTGCTTCATCATTCGAAGTTCAGCATTCGGTGTTCGATACTGTTAACGCCATCGGCTTATAAATCCAGCTCTTCTGCGCGTTTAAGCTTTCGTTTTTCAACTACGCCGGCTACTACTATACCCACCTCATACAATATAAACAGCGGGATGCTCACGATAGTCATGGTCATCATATCTGGCGTTGGGGTAATTACCGCCGATATAATCAATATCACGATGATGGCGTAGCGCCTGCCACTGCGCATGAATTTAGGCGTAAGTATGCCAAGGCTGGATAATATGTAAACCAATATCGGCAGTTGGAAAACCAGGCCTGTAGCTAAAGTAAGCGTGGCTACGGACGACAGGTACGAATCCATATCAAACAGGTTCTGTATCTTATCGCTTATGGTGTAGCTTGATAAGAAGTTCACCGATTCGGGTGTGATGACGTAATAACCGAATAGTATGCCCAATATAAAAAGGAACGATGCATAAAAAACAAAGCCTGTGGCCGCTTTGCGTTCCTTCTCGTGCAGGGCAGGCTTCACAAAAAGCCATATTTCATACAATAGGTATGGGAACCCCAACGTAATGCCAATCAATAAACACGAGTTGATCTGCAAGGTAAACTGCCCCGCCATTTCGGTATTGATGAGCTGGATGTTGATTGCTTTGATACAAAAGCCCTCGCCCAGCTTGCAAAGCATGCGATAGGTCCAAAAATCGGGGCGGCTGGGGCCCATGATAATGGTATCGAATATAAAACGATAAAAATAAAAAGCGGCCGAGGTGAATACGATGATGGCGATTGCCGCGCGGATAAGGTGCCAGCGCAAAGCCTCCAAATGATCGAAGAACGACATCTCGGCTTCCATATTCTGGCCTTTTTCCTTGATGGCCTTTATCAGTTTATTATCGCTCATTATCTGTATTAAATAGTCCCCCTTCTAAACGCAGGAATACTACTTACGTTATCTGTTAACCGGAAAGTTTTTATCAATTAATATTCGAAGGTTTCCATAAACTTGGTGGTAAAATTACCGGCCCTGAAGTTAGGGTCCTTCAGTAATTTTAAATGGAACGGAATGGTGGTTTTAATGCCTTCGATAACGAACTCGCTCAATGCGCGTTCCATAGTTGCAAGGGCCTCCTCGCGGGTTTGAGCCATGCAAATTACCTTGGCTATCATCGAGTCGTAATTCGGCGGGATAACGTAGCCGCTGTACACGTGCGTATCTACACGCACGCCGTGGCCGCCCGGCGAATGGAAATTAGTTATCTTACCCGGAGACGGGCGGAAATTATTAGCAGGATCTTCGGCGTTGATGCGGCACTCAATAGCGCACATGGTTGGCTCGTAGTTTTTGCCCGAGATGGGGATACCCGCAGCAACCTTTATCTGCTCCTTTATCAGGTCGAAGTTGATTACCTCTTCGGTAACCGGGTGCTCTACCTGTATACGGGTATTCATTTCCATAAAGTAAAAGTTGCGGTCTTTATCAACCAAAAACTCTACCGTACCGGCACCTTCGTATTTTACAGCCTTGGCGCCTTTTATAGCAGCCTCGCCCATTTTTTTGCGCAGTTTATCGGTCATGAAAGGCGATGGGGCTTCTTCTACCAGTTTCTGATGGCGGCGCTGTATAGAGCAATCGCGCTCAGATAAGTGGCAAACTTTGCCATACTGATCGCCCACAACCTGTATTTCGATGTGGCGTGGATCCTGTACATATTTCTCCAGGTAAAGGCCGTCGTTACCGAAGGCCGCGCCAGATTCAGCACGTGCGCTGTCCCAGGCGTTCTCAAACTCTTCGTCTTTCCACACGATGCGCATCCCGCGGCCACCGCCACCGGCAGTAGCTTTCAGTATAACGGGGTAGCCAATTTTGTTGGCTATGGCAATACCTGTTTTGATGTCAGATAGCAAGCCTTCAGAACCGGGAACGATAGGTACGCCGGCTTTTTTCATGGTTTCTTTGGCCGAAGCCTTATCGCCCATGCGGTTTATCTGGTCGGCCGTAGCGCCTATGAATTTGATGCCGTATTCTGCACAAATGGCAGAAAATTTGGCGTTTTCCGAAAGGAAACCATAGCCAGGGTGTATAGCATCGGCATTGGTTAATTCGGCAGCGGCAATTATATTAGGGATATTGAGGTAAGAATCGCGGCTGGCGGGTGGGCCTATACACACTGCCTCATCGGCAAAGCGCACGTGCAGGCTATCCCTATCGGCAGTAGAATAAACAGCGATGGTTTTGATGCCCATTTCCTTACAGGTACGTATAATACGCAAGGCAATCTCGCCACGGTTGGCTATCAATATTTTTTTAAACATGATTTCGATTTTAGGACTACACCGATTTAAAAGATCGCACCGATAAAAATCTGTGAAATCACGTTAATCGGTGAAATCAACAAAAATTACTTAGGTTCTACCAAAAACAAAGGCTGGTCGTATTCTACCGGCGATGCGTTATCAACCAGTATTTTTACTATACGGCCCGATACTTCTGATTCTATCTCGTTAAACAGTTTCATGGCTTCTATGATGCAAAGCACGCTGCCGCTGCTTATCTCGTCGCCTACGTTTACGAACAACGGTTTCTCCGGCGATGCCGAGCGGTAAAAAGTGCCGATCATTGGCGATTTTATGGTGATGTAGTTGCTGGTATCGGCTATAGCTGCAACCGGCTCTGCCGCTGGCGCGGCTGCGGCCACAGGTGCTGCTGCAACCGGTGCGGGCGCAGGCAAAGTAGCATGATAAACAGCCGGGGCCGTTTCGTTGGTTTTAATCGTAATCTTGAAATCTTTTTGTTCGATAGAAACCTCGTTTACGCCCGATTTGGAAACAAAGCGTATAAGATCCTGAATTTGTTTAATATCCATGTTGGAGCTAATTGGTTTTGGATAAAAGTATGTATAAAATGTGCAGATATGCAAATATGCAGATGTGCAAATGATTTTTAACTACAATGTTACTTAACAGGTATAATTTTAAGATGTTTTGATCAGATATGTGCTTTCAATGTTTGCATATCTACACATCTGAAATTTGCACATCTGAAACCTGCACATTTATGAATTATACGCCCATTTTAAGTAGATCGAGCCCCAGGTAAAGCCGCCGCCGAACGCCGCCAGTATCAGGTTATCGCCTTTTTTGAATTTGCTTTCCCATTCCCACAGGCACAAAGGTATGGTGCCGTTGGTGGTGTTGCCGAAGCGCTCTATGTTCACAATTACCTTATCGGCACTTACGCCGGTGCGGTTTGCCGTGGCGTCAATAATGCGTTTGTTGGCCTGGTGAGGTACAAGCCAGGCAATGTCATTGGCTGTAAGGTTGTTGCGCTCCATTACTTCGGCGGCTACATCGGCCATATTGGTTACCGCGAATTTAAATACCGCCTGCCCTTCCTGGTAAGCATAATGCTCCTTGTTGGCAACGGTTTCGTAGCTGGCGGGCCGCACAGATCCACCTGCTTTTTGGTACAGCAACTGCGCACCGGCGCCATCGCTCTTCAGCACAGAATCAACTATGCCATAACCTTCGGTATTGGGTTCGAGCAATGCGCAACCGCAGCCATCGCCGAAGATGATGCAGGTTGCCCTGTCTTCGTAGTTGATGATGGACGACATCTTATCGCCGCCAACAACCAATACTTTGGTATGCTTGCCGCTTTCGATGAATTGCGCGCCGGTAGCCAAACCGAACACGAAGCCCGAGCAGGCTGCCTGCAAATCGTATCCCCAGGCATTTTTTGCGCCTATTTTATGCGCCAGTATATTGGCCGTTGCGGGGAAGGTAAGATCCGGCGTTACAGTACAAAAAATAATCAGGTCGATTTCCTCTGCGCTTATGCCGCGTTTTTTTAGCAGGCCCTCTACAGCCGGTACGGCCATTTCAGATGTGCCCATTCCTTCGCCTTTCAATATTCTGCGTTCCTTGATACCTGTACGGCTCATTATCCATTCGTCGTTGGTATCCACCATTGTTTCGAGTTCGTGGTTAGTGAGGACGTAATCGGGTACGTAACCATTTACTGCAGTAATAGCGGCATGGATCTTACTCATATTTTTACTGAAAAGCCTGTTTAATTTTATCGATGAGATTGGTCTCTATCATGTTTTTTGATAGCAGCACCATGTTTTTAATGGCTTCGGGGCTGGAGATGCCGTGCCCTACCACCACCGGCGCATTTACCCCAAGTATGGGGCTGCCACCGTATTGCTCGTAGTTAAAGCGATCGAAGAACTCGTCCTTCAACCTCTTTTTCAAGGTAATTACGTAAAACGATTCGGCAAGCTTCAGTATCACGTTGCCTGTAAAACCGTCGCACACTACCACGTCGTTATTGTCTTCGAACAAGTCGCGCCCCTCAACGTTGCCAACAAAGTTGAACAACTTGGTATCGCGCATGAGCGGGTAAGTGGCCAGGCTAAGCAAATTGCCTTTTTCTTCCTCCTCGCCAATGTTCATGAGCGCTACGCGGGGGTTGGGCATGCTGTAAACCGATTCGGCCAACAGGCTGCCCAGCACGCCGAACTGCAAAAGCACATCGGGCTTGCAATCGGCATTGGCGCCTACATCCAACAAAATACCCAAACCGCCTTTCAGTTTGGGTACAATGGTTGTCATGGCCGGGCGTATAACGCCGGGTATGGTTTTTACGCTGAACATAGAACCCACCAACATAGCACCCGTGTTGCCTGCCGAAGAAAACGCTTGTATGCTATCTTCTTTCAGCATTTTAAAGCCCACAGCAATGCTGCTATCCGGCTTTTGCATGATTGCCTTGGTAGGGTGCTCGCCCATGGTTATCACTTCGGTTGTATGAACAAACTCGAAGTTATCCGGGCTGAAATTGTTTTCCTGAAGAATAGTAACTGCGATATCCCTATCGCCTATAAGCACCAGTTTCTGGCCGGCAGACAGCGTTTTTTGCGCTTCTATCGCCCCTAAAACAGCTGCCTTGGGGGCATAATCGCCACCCATTATATCTAAGCCAATCTTCATTTCAGAAAATTAACTTATACAGCTACTGCTTTCTCTATAAGGATTTTACCGTTGAAGTAAACGTTACCGTCAACAGTATAAGCACGGTGTGGCAAGTGTACTGCGCCGGTTGTTTGGCAAGTAGTTAAGGTTGGCGCAATAGCCTTATCGTGGGTACGGCGTTTATCTCTTCTCGATTTCGAAATTTTTCTTTTTGGATGTGGCATGATCCTGTTGTTTAATTTACTTTAATTTTTTCAGAGCGTCCCACCTCGGGTCTATTTTCTCTGCTTGTTCATCAGTTACTGATAGCTTACTTAAGCTATCCAGCATTTGTTCATCGCACTGTTTCCCGCCTTCCTGGTTGCTGCACTGGGCAACAAACGGCAGGGCAACATTCACGTATTCATATATCAACCCGGCAACACTAATCTCATGATCGTTTTTGCCGAGGGTAATAATCTCGTCATCTTCGCCCATTTCTTCTTCGCCGAAACGGGCTATCTGCTGCTCTTCTATATCGATGGGCTGCTGATATTCAGACAGGCACTTATCGCAGGTAGCGGTAACCGTACCCTTAATATCAAAATTAAGGATAATCATGGTTTCCTGCTTATCAAGCTCAAGCTTGCAAAGCAAGTTGGCTTTCTTAACCAGCGAATACTCGAACTCTTTAAAAAACTCGTCACCTATTTGGTATTCAAACAGGTGCTTCCCCAGCTTAAGGCCGGTAAAGGGAATAGCGTATGTCCGTAGCAATTTCAATGAGCAACAATTAGCCCGCAAATGTAGGTAAAATTCTTAAATCAGGAAACTGTTTTTTTAAATAGGGAAGAGGTTGTTAACAATGGATGCTGAAGAGGCGGGCGAGCAAGAACCAGGAAGCAAGAAAATGGCGTAGGAGGCAGAAAATCACTAAAATGCCAGGATGAGCAACACCATTTTTTTACCTATTTTAGCTTCAAATTTTGGGTGATGAAAAAAATGATGCTATGTTTATGTCTATTGGTACTTACCCTCGCATCGTGCGGATGGAGTGCTGATTACAAACAAACTGTAAAGGATACAATTACTACACGCCTTAAGCTAAACATGCCGAATGCCGCTGGCACCAAACAGCAAAAAGCCGAACTTTGTGACTGCATGGTAAAGGTATTCGAGAAAACATACCCCGGCAAATTGCCGGCAGAGGGCATACCGAAAGACACCCTGCGCAAGGCCTTTTACCATTGCTGCCCCTGGATACCAAAAATGTAAGTTTAGAGGCTGTAATACATAATAGAAAAACACTCAAATAAGGTCCGGTTTTTGTCTTTTATATTATGGTGGCGATTTAAACACGGAGGCCACAAAGATAAAAACACAGAGATTACAGAGATTTTATTGGCTTTAACCGAACAAAAAACTCCGCGACCTCTGTGCAAACCTCTGGGTGCTCTGTGTTTAAATAGCCGCCAAACTGTTGCGCAAATCTGTTTTTACTTATGATACAGCCTCGCTAAATACCGCTAATGCTTTATCTATCCGGCGTAAGGTTTCGCCTTCGCCAAGCAGCGCGGCAATATCAAACACATGCGGACCAAATTTGCCGCCTACCAGCATAATGCGGAAGGGTAGCATCACGTCGCCAAGTTTAAGTCCCTTCTCTTCGGTAAGGGCTTTAAAACGGGCTTCAAGGTCGGCTGGCTCAAAAACTGCCGACAGGCTGAAAGATTCTTTTAAGGCCGCAAAGAATTGGCTTTTTGCGTCGTTCCACTTTGGTATTACCGATGCAGCATCATACTCCGTCGGTGCCCGGAAGAAGTACCCCGCCTGCTGGTAAAAATCGGCCAGCAGCACGCAGCGGTCTTTCACCACATCTATTATCTTCAGCAGGTAGGCTTCTTTATTTACCGTGATGCCCTGGGCGGTAAGCACCTCGGCAACTTTTACTTTTAGTTTTTCGGCTGGCGCGTGCTTTATCCATTCGGCGTTGTACCATTTGGCTTTCTCGAAATCGAATTTAGCGCCGGCTTTGCTTACGCGCTCTATCGAAAACTTCTCTACAAGTTCATCCAGCGTAAATATCTCCTGATCGGTACCGTCGTTCCAGCCCAGCATAGCCAGCAGGTTTATGAACGCCTCGGGCAAAAAGCCCAGCTCGCGGAAACCCGGGGTAAGCTCATCAGTCTTGGCATCGTACCAGCTCATGGCATACACCGGGAAACCCAGGCGTGCGCCATCGCGCTTGCTTAGCTTGCCGTGCCCATCGGGCTTTAATATCAAGGGCAAATGCGCCCACTGGGGCATGTCTGCCTTCCAGCCGAGATACTCCCACAGCAGCAGGTGTACGGGTGCCGATGGTAGCCATTCCTCGCCGCGGAAAGCGTGCGATATCTTCATCAGATAATCATCAACCACCACGGCTAAGTGATATGTTGGCATGCCGTCGGCTTTTAATAATACCTTGTCATCCACCTGCGCGGTTTCAAAACTTACGTAGCCGCGTATCATATCATGAAAGCTGATGGTTTCGTCATCAGGCATTTTTATACGAATAACATGCGGGGTGCCATTGTGCAGCAGGGTTTCTACTTCCTGCAAGGGCAACGTGAGCGAGTTACGCAAACCACTGCGGTGCGCATGCCCGTATTGGAAGTTGGGCACCTCCTTACGTTTGGCATCCAGTTCTTCCGGCGTATCAAAGGCATAGTAAGCATGCCCCTGTGATACCAACCTTTCGGCGTATTCGCGGTAAATTACCTTGCGTTCGCTTTGGCGGTAGGGCGCGTATTGGCCACCTACGGCCGGACTTTCATCGGGGATGAGGCCGCACCAGGCCAGGCAGTCGGCTATATATTTTTCGGCACCTTCTACATAGCGGCTTTGGTCGGTATCCTCTATACGCAAAACAAAATCGCCGCCGTGTTTTTTGGCGAACAGGTAATTAAACAATACGGTGCGCACGCCGCCAAGGTGTAAACCACCTGTAGGGCTCGGCGCAAAACGGACTCTTACTTTTTTCTCAGACATTGCAGGGCAAAGATAGGGTTTACTGTGGAAGTGGGAAAGATGGAAAGTTTTTGTGTGCTGACCCAAGACATCATTATTGCAACAGGATGAGCAAAAGTGCTTAAAAACATATCTTGAAGCTGTTTACTGCATTGCTAAGATTTGATAATAAGCTGTGGCCATTTACGCTTCATTAATAAATGTTCAAAAGTAACAGGCTTATTGATAAATAGTTGCATTTTAATGTTCGAATTGATATATTGAATAGGCATCTTTGAGTTATATTAGATAGTGACTTACGGAACGAAATGGCCCTCGATATTAAATTTTTACAAGCGGAAGTATTTGAACAATATTTGGCTGACGATAGTAATCGTCCCTGGATCATAGGATTTAGCGGAGGAAAAGATTCAACAATGTTGTTGCAACTAGTATGGTCGACAATTCAAAAAATTGACCCAATACTAAGAACTCGACCTATACACGTGGTTTGTAACGATACTCTTGTAGAAAATCCGAAAATATCCCAATTTATTAGGATAACCCTTAATAACATTCAATTGGAAGCTGTAAGGCAGGGCATGCCATTGACTGTACACGAAACTACTCCGAAATTAGAAGAAAGTTTTTGGGTAAATCTCATAGGCAAGGGTTACCCAGCACCAAATAATACTTTTCGGTGGTGTACCGAGCGATTGAAAATTAATCCTACCACTGAATTTATAAAAACCAAAATTAGCGAAATTGGAGAAGTAATTATTTTATTGGGTACGCGTAGCGCTGAAAGCAATAGCCGGGCAAGGAGCATTAAGAAATATGAAGTTAAAGGAGAAAGATTGCGCAAGCATATTCTGCCTAACGCATATGTTTTTGCTCTGATTAAAGATGTGGAAACAGAAGAGGTTTGGCAATATCTACTTCAAAATGATCCTGGATGGGGTGGAACTAATCGAGATTTAGTCACCCTTTATAGGAATGCTAACGGTGGTGATTGCCCGCTTGTTATTGATACTACGACGCCATCTTGTGGCAATAGCCGGTTTGGTTGTTGGGTTTGTACTGTTGTAAAAAAGGATAAGTCAATGGCCGCGCTGATTGATAATGGCGAAGAATGGATGGAGCCCTTGGCCGACTTCCGTGATATGTTGCAAGAGAACAGGAATAAAAGGGAATTGCGGGACACAAAAAGGCGGGGCAGCTATATAGAAGATGAAAATACGTGGGGGCCTTATATCGAAGAACATCGAGCTTACATGCTTAGAACATTGTTAGAGGCTCAAAATGAGGTGCAAAAGAGTGAACCTGAACTTGTTTTGATAAATGCACAAGAGTTAGTCGGTATTCAGGTTACTTGGCATAGAGATTCACTATTCCGTTTCAGTGTTGCTGAAATTTATAATCAGGTTAACGGCACAGATTTAAAACCCCAGGATTTTGATGTAAACGATATATTTGAAAAGGACATTTTAAAAGAAGTCTTTACAGATAAAACCGATTTTGACTTAATTAATGAAATGTTAGCGGTCCAAAAGTCGAAATACATCTTGGTTAACAATTATGGTCTACAGAATGACTTGGAAAATCACTTAGAAAGATTCATCAAATTAAGTAGCGACCATGTTAATTGATCATATCGTATTAAATAATTTCAGGGTTTATAACGGCATCAATGACCTGTCTTTTTCTAAAGATCAATATAAAAACATCACAGTTATAGCTGGTAACAATGGCTTTGGTAAGACCTCTTTTTTAACGGCCTTAGTTTGGGGCTTATATGGAAAATTAATGGTCGACGTAGATGACCGTTATCGTCAGGATATTAAAGAGTCAGGAGGGTACAAAAGGTATTGTGAAAAATTGATGAATCGCAATGCTTTTGTTGGGGCAATTACCAGAGCAAAGCAACTTGGTGTTGAGCTTACCGGTAAAAACTTTTCTCAACGGGAAACTATTCAGTCGAAAATTGAAGATGAAACATCCTTTAGCGTATCGCTAATATTTTCGGAAATAAAGATTCCCTCTGTTGTTTGCAATCAGGTAGAAATTACGCGGCGCTATAATGTACAAACACATAAAGAAGTTGTCGAAATATTAATCGATGGAAGGATTAATGAACTAACCAGAAACGTTGGATCTGAGATTTTTATTAACGACTTTATTCTGCCTAAGGAAATTGCGAAATTTTTCTTTTTTGATGCTGAAAAAATAGTTTCACTTGCTGAAATAAATACTATAGAAGAAAAGAAGTATTTAAGTCAGTCTTATGCCGAGGTTTTGGGTATAAAAAAATACACCGACTTAAAGAGCAACCTGGAGCATATGCGTTACAGGATTAGGGAAAAATCGGCAATAAAAAGTGACCGTAACAATCTTGACCGCTTGAATAAACAATTAGAGCAATCAAAGAAGTTGGTTTTGCACAAAAATGACCGCTTAGACGAGTTGGCGGAAATCATTCGATTCAAAAAATTATCATCAGATAAATACCAGGAACAATTAATTAGAGAAGGGAGCGCAATTACCTTAGAGGAACTTCGTAGATTAAAAGATCAGAAACATATCCTATTAACAGATTTGGCTAAGATAAAGGCAAGGTTTAATGATATGTTGGAGCTGGCACCTTTTGCTATCCTTGCGGATAGGATGAATAATATAAAAACGCAACTTGAAGCAGAAAACGTAAATAGTGCGACCGCGTTAGCATTACTATCGGGTAAACTAACCCAACTAAGTAATATTATAGAAGACAAATCAGTGCTCATAGGTTTAGATGAAGGAAATAAAAAAGAACTAATCGAGTTGATAAGGTTAACACTCCTGCCTACGCAAATTTCTGATGTCAAAATGTTGTTAAATTTTACGCCGGAGCAACAGAATAGATTTTTCGTGGTGTATGAAACCTTGAAAAATTCTTATACTAAAACATTTAAAACACTTATAACTGATCAAAAACGGCTTCAAAGTGTATTTAATGATGTCAGTCGCAAGTTACAAGATGCAGAATCGAAAAGCAAAGACCCCGTAATTGCCGATATTAGAAAATCAAAAGAAAAACTTGATGAGGAAATTTATCAGCTTGAACAGGAGAAAAATTTAATACAGTCCCAAAAAGGCCATATAGAATCTGAAATGCAGACCTTTTTACGTCAAATTTCAGAACTGAGTAAGAAAGTTGAGTTGGAAGATGTGGATAAAGAAAAAGATCTAACTGCAGCGCGATTAATAAAAAACCTGGAAATATTCATTGAAAAATTAAAATACAAAAAAAAGGGTTCGCTTGAAAACAACATATTGCGCGAACTTAATAGCTTGATGCACAAAACCGATTTTGTTAGTAAAGTAGATGTAATTATAAGGGGTGAATTAATTGATATCGAGTTATACGACAATCAAAATACATTTATTGATAAGGAGCTGTTGTCAAAAGGCGAACAGCAGTTATACGCTACCGCATTATTGAAAGCATTGGTTGATGAGTCAAATATTCGTTTTCCTGTTTTTATTGATAGCCCTTTGCAAAAGTTCGACAAAAACCACTCAAAAAACATCATAAAGGAGTTCTATCCTAATCTATCCACGCAAGTAGTGCTCTTCCCATTATTGCAGAAGGAATTGAATGAAGAAGAATACGGTTGGATGGAAAATAGAGTAGGTAAAACCTATCTTATTAAACAAAGCAATCAATATAATTCTGGTTTTAACGCAGTCGAGCCGGAAAATTTATTTAACTCATTTATTACATCACAATCATATGTTTAGTAACATTAAAACCTCAAAAGAAAACAAGCAGGTTGTTACTAATTTAACTAACAAGCTGTCTTTAGGAACCGAAAATATTATCGCCAGAATTGCATTTGCATACTCATTATCGCAAAATCAAAACTTGGATTTGAAAAGCATTAAAGATTCGGGAGGGAAAGAATACAGCGAAAAAGTGTTATTTGGTGATTTTACTGATTACTACGTAGCATTAGTTTGTATGAATTACAATATATATGCTTCAGATAAAGACGTGGTGAGATATATTAAGATGCACGTAGATGATGGACTTCAATTATTGATGAAGGAATTTGAAAAAAATCATAATACTACGGGCTTTGAATTTATCGCAAGTAGGATAGAATTAGGATTGCAGCATATTTAATGTGCCATTTTATTATAAGAACAATTTTATTTTTGGATATGAGCCTGGAGATTTGGCCTCCTATAAATCAAGACGACCCGAGAAGCGTTAAGCTTAGAGAAGCTCTTAGTTAAGCACTTGCCATATTCCTTACTGTGCCATAAACTGACTTTGTATCTGCTCTCTTCTTTGAATGACAGATGATAAATGATTTATCACATCTTCATTTGTTTCTGCATATTCTGGCTCATATACGGTAGGCATCTCTTTTATTATTTTTACAATTTCGCTAGGATACCATTCAATAGGGTCTTTGCCGTTTGCCTTACTTAGCAAAGTAACTGAACTCATCATCGGGGTTCCATTATCACTTTTGTAGACATAAATACCCAATTGATTGCTAACAAAGCCATTTTTTATCGACAGTTTTGCAATAAGCGTTTTCCCCAAACCAATCGCCGCCTTTTTGTGCCCATCGTCGATATTGGCAAATTCTAAAGTATTTAAAGTTGCTTCAGAGGCAATTTTGATAACTTCATGATCTTCAATGTTTTGTTTAAAGTCATCGCTGAACAATTTAATTACTGCGTCATTAAGATGAATCGGTGTTGTTGAAAATATTAGAAACTCATCAATATTATTTTGAAGTTCAAAAATTTTGTCCAGCGCTTGAAACATCTCCTTGTTAGGGTTGATGATCGAATCGCAAGGGTCAAAATTAATAATATCAAAAGGGAAACCTTGTTGTAAACGAATAGCATCCCGGCGCATATTTAATTTCCTCCGCACTTCTCTATTTCTTACATCGCCATCTGGGTCCATAGCTTGTAGTTCCGCCGTATCTTTGAAAAGCAATAGCTGTTGTATTTTCCCTTTTACGATAGACTCTCTTAACGGCGGGTTGACGTTTTTGAAAATATCGGCCAATTTACTTTCTTCCATTTCACAAATGGTTACGCCGGTTAAGGTTTGGTTGGCATCTCTTTGTAAAACGCCTTCCATTTCGAGCATAAAAATATCAATGGCATTTGTGTCACAAAGAGTTAAATATTTTATTTTTATGTCCCCTTTTCGTTCTTTAAATTCTTTACTGGCAGGTAGCCATCCATAGAATCGAGTGCAATGTTTACTGTAATAGTTATCCCAATCCTTCATTAGATGATTTCTTTTAGCGCCTTTTTCACCAGTTCCATAAATGTATCATGACGTACCTGTTCACTTTTGGAAGCTCGCGAAATATGATAAGCAATTTCTATGATTTTATATAATTGATCGGCTTTACTACTTCTGATTTCCTGGATATCATTGTTAATTGTAATGACACCTTTATCATTATCTATTTCCAACGATGTATTAATACTTTTATCTTCCTTAAGTTCAAACTTGCCTTTACTGGCAGTAATTACATAATCTTTTAATTTGTTACTTTGGGTTGATAACTTTGTTTCTTTTACAACTTCCCTTTTTTGAATTGCCGCCTTATTTGTTTCATCAAATACCTTATCTAAGACCTCATGGATATACTTTTGTAGTGACTTATAATGTTCCTCATGCTCGTTAAAACTATCCCGGTCAATATTTAACGCGGCCTCTAAGCCAGAATCAACAAAGATTTCCCCTGATACCCATTTACTTCTTATTGTTTCGACTTGCTTGTAATATTTCATGAATGTAGCATCATACCCACCGATACCAACATTTCGCAACCTTACTTGAATACCATTAAGTTCAAAAGGCCGAATGGCACGAGAAACTTGGGAAAACACATATCCGGAAAATTTTAGACGGGAATCAAATATGTCTTCATCAAATTCAAAATAATACACCCTTGAGGTTATATCCTCAACAGACGGCAATTGAATAAGCTTATTTAAAAGTATCCCATCAAAATGCAAATCAAAATTATAGCCTAATAGCGCACCTTGCCGCTCATTGATAAACGAAGAGAATTTTTTATCCAGGATATCAATTTTTTTATTTTGATCCCATTTTATGGGCGACTTTTCATTATCGTAATATGGCAAAGGGCACAATGTACACAATTCCCAAATTGTCTCGAGGTAAGCCTTACAATCTCGCACAGAGCGACTATTATAAAGAATCGATATGATACTTTTTAGAGAAAAGGGGACGTTTTTAAATTCTTCAAGAGTCTCATAGCTTTCCCGCATTTCCCGGCGAAAAGTTCCACGAACATCATTGGAGTAAATTCTAAAGCCTTTTTTTGAAGCCTCATAATCTATCTTTTCATATGACCATTCGCCGACATCAATTTCTTTTCCTTTAGATTTGGGTTTAGTGATCTCTGAAACAAGATCGGGGATACTCTCATTAGTAAGTACTATTTCCCCTTTAAAAGCAAGTAAATTTCCTTTGTCGTCTTTATAATGGGATTCGATTTCAAAACTGTGGCACAATTGTCCAATAGCCATCATTCCGATACCTAATCTTCCAATAACAGGCCTTTTGAAAATTTCTGTTTCATTGGCATTGCCGCGCCTTTTAGAGCTACTTCCAATTCCATCGTCAGCAAAATGTTTTTTAAAGCCTTCCAATGGCATACCTGTTCCATTATCAACGATAGATATGTAATCAAATGCAGGAAAGTTGGTGTTAACCCTTACCTCTGTTGCATCAGCATCGTAAGCGTTGTTGATCAGCTCTTTAAAAACAGTAGCATTGCTGCGATATAGGCCGCGACTTAATTGTGCAAGCGTAATATCGGCAACTCTTATCTTGCCTGATTCTTGGTCTGCTGTGGTTGACATTGAAAATAATTATTTCAAAATTGGCTTAGGTAATTTAATAACAAACTTAATTGCTATGGTTACTTATAACTGAAAGCCAGTTTATTCAAATATGCGGATTGTTTTATTCATAGAAAGAATTTTATTTTTCTATAACATGGCTATACAGCAAACCATTAACCCTATTATGGAAATCCCCGGAAATTACAAAACCTCAAATCGGAAGATTTGCCGCTTTGTGCGTTTGCGCTTGAAGGCTTGCGCCTGTGTCAATCAATAAAACATTTTACGTAATTTGCCGCTTCTTCTGACTTACGAACATCAGACTTTCGGACTTAATACATGAACCCATACCAACAAAAACGTATCTGGAAATATTCGTTACTTGCTTTTGCGGTGGTTATTGCCACCGGGTCGTTGCTTTACACGAGTTATTTGGTGCGTAACATTGCCAAATCTGAACGTACGCGGGCGCAGGTGTGGGCGTTGAGCATGCGGCAGATGATGTCTTCGGACGATAACGATTTCCTAAACTACGTTTTCGCCGTGCGCGATAGTTCGGTAGTACCCTCGCTGGTGGTGAATTCTAAAGGCGAGTTTCAGCTTACCCGCGGGCTGGATACCACCAAAACTTTTATTAAGCTGGATGCCGCAGAGCTTAAGCAAAAGCATCAGAAATACGACCCCGGTTACTTTAAAGATGAGCTGGAATATATGAAGTCTCAGCACGACCCTATACAGTTAACCATTTTAAACGAGCGCTGGCTGGTTTACTATAAAGATTCGCCCCTGCTCACGCAGTTAAAAATATTTCCATATATACAATTATCGGTTATCGCCATATTCCTGATGGTTGCCTACACGGCGTTCAGCTCGTCGCGCAAATCTGAGCAGAACCAGGTTTGGGTGGGCCTTGCCAAAGAAACCGCGCACCAGCTGGGTACGCCTATATCATCGTTGATGGCGTGGATAGAACTCATCAAAGACAAGTTTGATGCGGAGGACGACCCGCTGCTGGCCGAGATGGGGAATGACGTAAAACGGCTGGAGATAGTGGCCGACCGATTCTCTAAAATAGGTTCCAAGCCAAAGCTGGAGACCCATCCGGTTTATGATGTAGTGAAAGATTTCGTAGATTATTTTAAGGTGCGTGTAAGCGATAAAATCAGCTTCGAACTTACGGGTAACCGGCGATTGTTGGCAGGCCTCAATATCCCGCTGTTTGATTGGGTGCTGGAGAACCTGCTGAAAAATGCCGTAAATGCTATAGACGGCACGGGCAGCATCAAAGTAAACATCAGTGGCAGCCGGGCAAAAAAGCAGGTTTTTATCGATGTATCTGATACCGGCAAAGGCATACCCCGCTCTAAATTCGAAACGGTTTTCCAACCGGGATACACTACGCGCAAGCGTGGCTGGGGCCTGGGGCTATCGCTCACCAAGCGTATGATACAAAACTACCACAACGGGCAGATATTCGTACGCGATTCGGAGCTTGGCAAGGGCACCACATTCAGGATAGCATTAAAAAGTTTAACAGATGATACAAAGGCCACAACCTAACCAGTACCCGGTATTTGCCGGCACCTACGTAAACATGGTACCCGAAGGTGCCGATGTGATGCAGCTACTAACCGATTCCCTTACGGATACTTATGCGTTTTTCACCGCGCTGCCCGCAGATAAGCACCTATATGCTTATGCCGAAGGCAAGTGGACCATTAAAGAAGTGCTGGGCCACATCATAGATACGGAACGCGTGTTTGCTTTCAGGGCTTTTTGCTTCTCGCGCGAGCAAATCGTACTGCCGGGTTTCGATCAGGACACTTACGTGGATAACACCGATTACAACAGCCGCAGCCTGGCCGAACTGGCCGAAGAGTTTAAGGTTACCCGCCAGTCTAACCTGTACGTTTTCCGTAACCTGACGGAAGAACAACTGAACCGCAGCGGTACCGCAAGCGGCAACTACCTAACTGTGCGTGCACTGCTTTATATGACTGCCGGGCACGAGCTGCATCACCTGCGGATACTGAAGGAAAGATATTTATAAATTAAAAAGGGTAACGCAATGCGCTACCCTTTTTTGCTTTTGTAAAGTTTTTTTGCCGGCTTACTCTTTATCGTTATTGTAAAGCTCTTTTTTCTCGATACGGTAAGAAAGCACCAGGCCCAAACCACCGAAGATAGCGATCAGCCCGAAGTAGATAGCGGCATTTTCATCGTTATACCTATCAGCGCTGGCAAATATGGTACGGTCCAATAAAAAGGCCAGGAACAATCCAAAACCTGCGCCAACCAATAATAAACCCCATTTTAAGTTTTGATATGGCGCTGGTTGCGGCTTGTAATTTCGCGGATCCATGCCGCGCTCAATCATGGCCATTTTTTCGCGTTTTTGTAAGTAGATAGCACCAAAAATGGTTGCAAACATGCTGATGATAAAAATGATGCCGGCGAAAACGGCCAAACTTGCAGTATTCATGATATTTTACAATTAAATAAGTGTGTATTTTTGTTTTCAAACTCACCACTACGGTGTATTTGTAAGCTATGACCACCGGTTTTTTAATGAGGTTACAGGCAATGGAGAAAATATTTTAGAATTTGGAATTTAGATGTAGTATATAATAGTAGAGCGTATATATCAACGCCGGGCGGATAAACGAACCAATTCGTAAATCTAAAATCGTAAATTTAACCTGTAACCTATTTCCACGCCATGTAGTCAGAGTGTTTGTATAATATGCAAAGCAAGCTTTCCGATATCGAACTGATAGAACAAACCCTGGCGGGTAACCAATCGGCCTATGCCGACCTGGTTAAACGGCACCAGCGTTTCGTTTTTACGCTAGCGCTGCGGTTTACAAAGGGGCGCGAGGATGCCGAAGAGGTTGCGCAGGACTGTTTTGTTAAAGCTTATCGCTCGTTATCGAGCTTTCAGCAACAAAGCAAATTCAGTACATGGCTGTATAGTATTGTATATACCACCGCCATGACGTTTTTGCGTAAGAAACGGTTAGATACCTCGTCCATAGACGATGATGAGGCTTATATACAGATTGAAAACAAACCAAGCGCGTATGATGCGCACAACATCGAAAATAAATCAAGGTCGTTTTACCTTAACCAGGCCATAGCACAACTATTGCCCGATGATGCAACCATTATTACGCTGTTTTATAAAGGCGAGCAATCGTTAGATGAAATAGCGCAAACCTTAGGTATCGAGGCAAATACGGTTAAGGTGAAACTATTTAGGGCGCGCCAGCGTTTGAAAGAAAAGCTGGAGCGTAATTTAAAACACGAAGTTAAAGAACTGATATGAACAGTATAGAAGAACAACTTTGGAGCTACATTGATGGCACCTGCAGCAAAGACGAGCAGCAGGCCATGGCGCAGCTTATTGCACAGGACGAGGCCCTGCGCATACAGTACAATGAACTGCTGAAATTGAATGAGGAATTTAGTACGATGGACCTGGACGAGCCATCGATGGCTTTCACTTACAACGTAATGGAAAATATCCGTACGGAAAACGCCATGCAACCACTTAAAGCAACCATCAACAAGCGAATTATTTGGGGGATAGCGGCATTTTTTGTTATCACCATAGCGGCGCTGCTTATATTTGTGTTAACTTCTGTTAACTGGAACGGGGGCTCAGCTATGGCAATTGACATCAACATTCAAATGCCCGAGCAATTGGATGCCTCGCACATCAAAAGTTTTTTCTCTGGTTCTGTATTAAAAGGCTTCCTGTTTTTCGATGTGGTGATGGGCCTGTTCCTGCTGGATGCCTTTCTGCGCAAGCGGCAGGGGATAAAACAACACTAATTGTGTACACTGCTGTACAATTTTCCTGACAAATTGTACACTCATGGCAAACACCCTCAAAACAAAATACACAAAATAGTGCGTTTTGTGTTCTATTTGCAATAAAAATGCGCGTTTAAACACGCAATGCTTTTTGGTACAGTATTTGTAATAAACACATCGGACCGGTATTCCTTACCGGTTAATTGTGATAAGGTTTAGGTTGAAAGTCCCCCGGAGCAAGTCTAGGGGGCTTTTATTTTTTTAAGACGATTGAACCTTTGGCCCGCAGGCAAGTCTATTTCATTTAAAATTCATTCAACAATCATTACCTTAGTAGTAAATTTATACCTGACGATGAAGAAGTCTTTTTACTGCCTGTGCATTATGTTGCTCGCCTGTTGTACAACAGCCCAAACATTTGCCCAGGAACTGCGCATACCCGAAGCCAGCTCTACCCAAACCATTATACAGGATTTTGGCTTAGGCAAAGTAACCGTTACCTACTCGCGCCCCAATGTAAAAGGCCGTAAAATATTCGGCGGTATAAACCCTTACGGCCAGGTTTGGCGCACCGGTGCCAACGCGGCCACAACCATCACTTTTACCGAGAACGTAATTTTTGAAGGCAACAAAGTGCCGGCCGGTACTTATGCCCTCTTTAGCATACCCGAAGAGACCGATTGGACCATCATCCTGAACAAAACCGCCAAACAATGGGGCGCTTATGGCTACAAACAAGGGGATGACGTGTTGCGCGTAAAAGTAAAATCGCGCTCGGTTGATGAAAAAAGGGAAACCTTTACCATGCAGTTTGCCAACTCTACCACAAAATCTACCGAGCTGTACCTGGTTTGGGACCATACCGCAGTGCCCATACGTTTGCAAACAGACGATGATGCCCAAATTACTGCCAATATAGAAAAGCTGATGCTGGGCGATAAAAACAAACGCCCTTATTTCAACGCTATACAATACTTTTATGAGAACGACAAGGACCTGAATAAAGCCCTGCAATGGGCTTTGGAGGCCGAGCAGATGGAGCCAAACGGCCCATGGTATAAATTATGGAAAGCCCGTATCCAACTAAAAATGGGCGATAAGGCAAAAGCTATTGCCACCGCACAGGAAGGCGTTAAGCTGGCTAAAGCCACTAATGATGACGAGTACGTACGCCTTAACGAAGCCGTAATAGCGCAGGCAAAAAACTAAGCCCGCCAAAATACCGCTAGCTGCAGCAGGCATGAAATACATCTACTGCAGCTTCAAATCTTCCAGTTTGCATTCTTCCAGCACAACCCTTTCGCTAGCATTGCGGCTGTAATGCCATTTAATAAGGCTGATGGCCCCCCCGGCAATCTCTATACCCGTAATGTCTCCGTCATCAAAACAGCAGCAGCCTGTGTTGAAGTAGGTATCCAGGTAGCCGTTAAAATCGGGCTGGGTATGTCCCTTTAAGTGCAAGGCTGTTATCTTTTTCTCCAGCACAGCGGCTTCGGCCTGCTCGCCTTTGCTTTTAGCCAGTTCTAAGCGGGCATATAGGTTTTCCAGTTGTGTAAATGAACGAAACACAGGCTGGTGTGTATGGCCGGTAATCAGCAGCGTATCTTTCCTTTGGCTGCTCCATTCGTACATGATGCGGTTATGATCGGTTTTTAGCTGGTTGTTAAAGGCCGGCGTATTGGGGTTTATGCGCAGATAACCTTGCAAAGGTCCCCAGATATCCGAAACAAACCATTTGCTAAACCAGCTACCATCGCTCTGCAGATCGCCCTGGTGGCCGTGCGTCATAAATATGGATAGCGTTTTTCCGCTCACATCGGCTTGCAGTATCGCGCCTTCATAAATCCGTATGGCTTTACCATATATCTGGGTAAGGCTAAGCATGGCGAGCGGGTCGTTGCCCCAATACAGGTCGTGGTTGCCAAATATTTTGATGAATCTATCCGCATCTATAAACAACTTCTCTTTATCAAAGGTGACTTGGTTGTGGTTTTTTACCGTAAGGAAGATGTTCTCCCAAAGCTCTTCACTATCGCCCAGGTTGACGTAGGTAAATTGGCCATCGTAATAATAATCCAGGGCGGCAAGATAATTTCTCTCCGCACCGGCAAATATATCGGCACCGTCGCGCGCGCCTTTATGCTGATCAGACAGGATCACGAATTTATCCTTAACGGCATCGAAACTGATGAGCGGCCCTTTTTTGCCCGGGCGGGTAGTAATATTTTTATATAACGCAGCCAGCGCCTTATCCACCCGCGCCTTATCCGGGCGCGCAGAGAACTTATCGGCCAGGCGCGATACGGGTTTGTACAATAGTTTTTTTAGGAAGCTGTGCATGGCAAAGATAACATGCAAAAGGCGTAAATTGTTGCAGGTAGATGCAGGGTCTTGTGTGCCTTTTGCTGTTAATTTCTTGATTTTTTTGGAAGGAGGTGTGGGGGCGAGATGCCCCCATAACCCATTTCCTTCCATCCCTAAATTCCCCCGAAGTAGGGATTAACTTTAAAACGCTTATTTGAGCTTTGGCGTTTTTAACACTTTTTCCCGCAGTAAGCTTTTGAAATCACTTAGCATGGGTACAATCAACTAATTATCTGTTAATCCAAAGTACGGTACAAATCGGCTCATTCAAAAGAAGTAGAACACCCAAATAATCCGTGGTTTTCGCGGTAAAAAACACCGTGAAAACACGGGTTGTTCCGGTAAGCGCAATTTTGATATATTAGGCGAAACTAATCCCTTAACCTAACATTTTAAACTCCCCTAATTATGCCCACTAAACCCGAAACCCTACCCGAGCACTCGTTTGAAGACAGCGTGGTAACAAAAAAACAGCTGGCGGCGCTTTCTGCGAATTTTTTTAAAAAACTTCAGGTGATAGACAATGGCAGGCTTAGGCCCATTGACTGTTCAGACCCGGGCCATCCTGAAAAAAACGATTCCCGGGCCGTTATTTTCTCAAAAAAAAGCATCGATGCCCTTTTTGACGCAAACCCAGGCGCCGATGGGTTGAAAATATATTTTGGCATACACGACCATGATATTTTCCCTATCCCCGAAGAGAGGCGCAAAAGGTATCAAAATAAGCTAATGGCGGTTTTAGTCACCCTCAACGGCTCGGTAGAAAACCTGAACGACGATGCTGGTGTTGCCGCAAAAGGCATGGATAACGCCGTGCTATGCCCTCCATTAATAGGTTGTTAATAATCTTGTAATACGTATATTAGTGGCAATGTTTGACCGTTTATATTTTTTTTTTGAAGCACTTGCGCTTATAGTCGCAGTGGTTCAGTTACCGAAACTTAAAAACACAGTTTATAAATACTTTGTGCCCTATCTTTTTTTTATTCTCATTTACGAATATGGTTCGGTAAATAGCTGGTTTGGCATAAAGGGCAGTAACCTTTGGATATCCAACATTACCCTGTTTATTTTCTTTTTGTTCTATTCGCTTATTTTGTTGCAACTTATAAGAACACCACTGTATAAGAAATGTATAAAGGCCGCAATTCTGTTTGCGGTCTTTTGTTATTTAGTAAACAATGCTTTTTTTCAGGGCTTTTGGAGTCTTAATTCCATAACAATTCTCTTACAGTATTTTATCCTTATTGTAATTACCTGCCTTTATTTTTATGAATTAATGAACTACACTCACGTTCAGCTTTCCATTGTGTCTTTACCCGGGTTTTGGCTCAATACCGGCCTGTTGTTTTTCTGTCTTGTTTACTTTCTGTTTTACGCATCGTTTACCTTTTTGGCATACCAAAAACTCCAGGCGTTTGTTACATTATTTAAAGTTGTTGCTAACCTTGCAAATGCCATATTATACTCCTTTTTAACTGTTTCGTTTTTATGCGCCCGGAAAGCCAACAGCTTATTGTAATTATTATTGCAGGTACTATCATGCTATTACTGTTGGGCATGTTTATCATAAGCTTTTTGTTTTTTTATCAACGTAAGCACAACAACCACATTACCGAGAAAGAACAGCAACAGGCCGCTTTTAGGCAGGAACTGCTTAAAACGCAGATAGAGATGCAGGAGCAAACGCTTAATTACGTAAGCCGCGAAATACACGACAACGTAACGCAGGTGCTTTCTTTCGTTAAGCTTAACCTTGCCTTTACCGGCAACCTTGCCGAAACAGAACGGGCAAATAAGATAGATGAGAGCCGAAAGTTGGTTTCGCAAGCCATAGGCGATTTGCGCGACCTCTCCAAAAGCTTAAGCTTTGAGCACATAGCCCAGCTGGGCCTGGTAAAAACCATTGCCATTGAGGTAGAGCGGCTAAACAAAAGCAACATTATGGAGGCCGTAATGAATGTGGAGGGTCAGCCCATTAGCCTGGGAGATGAGCGCGAGCTAGTGTTTTTCCGCATCTTTCAGGAGGCTTTGAACAATGCCCTTAAGCATGCCGGGGCCAGTCAGTTCAAAATAGGCATGCGGTATGATGCCAACTCTTTTAGCCTCACCATTGCCGATAATGGTGCCGGATTCGATTACGCTGCGTTAAAGGCGGGCGGTTCGGGCTTGCGCAACATGCAGAACAGGGCGGCATTAGTAGGCGCTGTTGCCAAAATAAGCAGCGAACCGGGTAAAGGCTGCTGCATAGCAATCGATATAGCCTCGCTCGCCAAATAAGCTATGGCTGCATTAATGCGGTAATACCTATATTCGCGCCCATGTTCGGGTCGGTGTATTTTTTATTCGAATTGATGGCCTTTGTTATTTCGGTGATCCAATACACCAAAATGAAGGGAACACCGTACCGCTATTTTGTGCCTTATCTCTTGTTTATCGTATTTTACGAATTCGGCACCATACAAAAATGGTTCAGCATCAACCATCGCAACTTGCATGCAACAAACATCAGCACTTATATCTCGTTCTTATTCTGCGCATTTTTCCTGCGGGGGCTCCTCAGAAACCCCTACTTTAAAAAACGGATGGCTGCCGCGATAGTCATAACTGTTGCATGTTCTCTTATCAACATGGCCTTTTTCCAGGGGTTTTGGAATCTCGATTCTTTCACCATCCTGATGCAATTCATGGTCATCATCGTTTTGTGCGGCATTTATTTTTATGAGTTGCTACATTACACCATACAGCCCCTGGCCCTTATAAGGCTGCCCGCTTTTTGGGTAAATACCGGGTTTTTATTTTTTTGCGTGCTTAACTTTATGGTCTACGCTTCGTTTGCTTACATGGCCTACAAAGGCAATTATACTTATTTTCTATTGTTTAACGGCATTGCCAGTATATCTATAGCCGTGCTCTACACCTGTTTAAGCCTGGCTTTTTTATGCTTCAGCAAGCCGGCAAGGCTGCCAGAAAAGGGATAAATGATGGGCATGCGCAGCTCTTTTTTGAGCCATAATCGCCGATGCTAAACAACACAAAATTTGTTTGCAGTATTATTCACATTTATTTAACTTAACCATCGCTTTTTACACCGCCAACCCATCTAATTATACGTTAAAAATTAGCGGGGTAGGCTTAAGGAATTTCACAGCGCAGACCAGCCTGCACAGGAGTAGCTGCTAAATAATAAAAGCAGCTAACCAGGAAATGGTTGTTGTTGTATTACGATAGATGTTGACCCCCTTTTACAACAAAAAATGCCTACGGACGCTATACAAATAGTACTGGTTGATGACCATCGCCTGTTCAGGAGCGGCTTGGTGTCGCTGATAAACAGCCTTGGAGGATACAAGATACTTTTCGAAGCCGGCAACGGCGAAGAGCTTACCCGCAAACTGTCACCACAGTTGAAGCCCGATATAATTTTGCTGGATATAAACATGCCCGTAATGGGCGGGATAGAAACCGCTCGCTGGCTGAAAGCAAATTATCCGGATATATGCGTAATTGTACTCTCCATGTTCGAGGATGCCGAAAAAGTGCTTACCATGGTGAAACTCGGCGTAAAAGGTTACCTGCTTAAAGATTCGGAACCATACGAGTTTGAGCACGCGCTCCGCAAGGTATCGCAGGGCGAAATTTATTACCCCGAGTTTGTTACCCGCCACCTGGTAAACAATTACAACCGCAATGTTGACGATATAAAACTGAACAGCCGCGAGCTGGAGTTTTTGAAACTGGCCGGCACTGAACTTACTTACAAAGAAATTGCCGACCATATGTGCATCAGCGCACGCACCGTTGACGGCTACCGCGACCAGCTCTTCGAAAAACTACAGATAAAGAGCCGCGTGGGTTTGGTACTTTATGCCATAAAAAACAATTTGATAGAGTTGTGATTTGCTAATTTAATTAGCAAATTTGTGCTTATGGCACATGAGGAGAATCCGGAATTTTTTAAGGGGAGAGGGGCACAGGTAAACACGCACAACAAATTCCTGAAGAATAAGTACGTGCTGGAGCATGCCGAAGGGCTCGACGAGCAACTGCTGGAAGATACCCGCACGCAGCTTTTTGAAGAGAATGCAAAAAAAATCGTAAGCGAATCTAACAGCCCCGACCTGGGGCGTTTCGTATCTATAAACCCATACCAGGGCTGCGAGCACGGCTGCATATATTGCTACGCCCGCAATACGCACGAATATTATGGCTTCAGTGCCGGGTTGGATTTCGAGCGAAAGATCATCGTAAAACGTAACGCGCCGGAGCTGCTTGAAAAGCACTTCAACAAAAGGGGATACGAACCCGTGGCCATGGTACTCTCCGGCAATACCGATTGCTACCAGCCCATCGAACGAAAACTGAAAATAACCCGCGCTTTACTGCAGTTGTTCCTTAAATACCGCAACCCGGTGAGCATTATCACCAAGAATAACCTGGTGCTGCGCGATCTGGATATCCTCAGCGAAATGGCCGCCATGAATCTTATCCACGTGAATGTGTCGCTCAATTCGTTAAACGAATCGTTACGCCAAAAGCTGGAGCCACGCACCGTAACCGGCATGGGTCGGCTGGCCGTAATACAAAAACTATCAGAAAAAGGTATCCCCGTGCGGGTGATGGTTGCACCCATCATTCCTGGGCTAAACAGCAACGAGATGCCCGAAATTATTAAAGCGGCAGCCGATAGAGGGGCATTGGCCGCAGGCTTTACCATAGTGCGCCTCAACGGCAGCATTGCCGAGCTTTTTACCGATTGGGTACACAAAGCCTTCCCCGACCGTGCCGAGAAGGTGCTGAACATGATAAAAGCCTGCCACGACGGCAACCTGAACGACAGCGACTTCGGACGCCGCATGACCGGCGATGGCCACGTGGCCAACTCTATCCATCAGTTATATCGCATGGCTTGCGTACGCTTTTTAGCGGGAAGGGAAATGCCGCCGTATGATTTGAGTTTGTTTACGCCGAAGGGTGGGAAGCAGATGGGGATGTTTTGATTTTTTATTATCTTACTTGAAATTACCTTGCATGAAAAAGCTACTGTTTGGCCTGTTTCTGTATTTTTCGATCTCTCATATTTACGCACAGGAGCTTTCGCCAATGGAAGTGTGCAAAAAAGTATTCTCGAGGGATAGCTTATCCAATTTGAAACATTATTGCACAGACGAGTACGAAGGGCACCCTAACGGCCTGGATATAAATCCTGGAGTTAAATTGAGGTTCAGGCAATTGAGCGGCGATAGCGCTACTGCGGTTATTAATTTAACGATTACTGATACCTCCGGCTTCGAACTGGATACTTATCTGCACTTGAAGAAAGATACTACCTGGAAAATAGCGGCTTTTAGGGCACTTGCCTTGACGGGTATGCTACAGCAGATGTATGACGAGTTAAAAAAGATGACCCCGGCGCAGATAAATAAAATGATAGCAATGCCGTTACACAAAGGCAAGGATTATCGCATATTTAAGTCGCGTGAAGACTATTCTTATCTGTTAAACAACACGGCACTTACGCTTGCATCGGACGATAACATAATCGCTCACTTTCAAAAAAACAAGGGGGCTTTTGAACAACTAAAGGTCGACTTTTTGAACTCCCCACCAGCCGGAAAAAGAAATTTCATAAAAGCCTCAGACGATAAAAGTGCCCTATCTAATAAACTAAAAGCGCTTTACCTGCACAGTGCCGAAATTAACGGCGAAGAAACTACCAACACCGTAATTCTGAATATCGGCGGTATTGTGGATAACCACGTTGGGTATATGTATGTTAAAGATAACAAGGACGTGCCCAAAATGAGCGATGGACATTTTATTATGATACGCTCGCTTGGTGATGGGTGGTATCTGTATAAAACCACATAGTCGCTTATGCCTTTCACCTTTGCACACCCTGCTATCGTATTACCTTTAAGCAGTTTGCCTAAACGGATGGTATCATTAACAGCTTTAATAATAGGCAGTATGATCCCCGATTTTGAATATTTTATCAGGATGAAATTGATAGGTATTTACGGGCATAGCTTGGGCGGCTTATTTTGGTTCGACCTGCCGCTTGGCTTGCTTGTATATTTTGCCTATCAACGGCTGGTAAAAAACCATCTTATTGATTATCTACCGGCATACTTAAATCGCCGGTTCTCTGCTTATAAGAACACTGCTGCCGGCCAGCTTTCCGTAAACAATATAGCTATCATTATGATATGCCTCTTAATGGGTGCGGCATCGCACATTTTTTGGGATGGCTTTACGCACAAGCAACGCTTTTTGCCGCACAATTTCCAGCGTTCACTTCAACAATTAATTTAGCCGGGCATCCGGTTTTCGTTTATAAACTCTTACAGCATTGCAGCACGCTGGTTGGCTTCGGTGTAATTGGGTATGCTATAACACGGCTGCCAAAAGGCGAGGCAACTGGCCAGCAAAATAAAGCCCGGTTTTGGATTAGTGTACTGGGCGTAATGCTGGTTGTGCTGACTATAAAAGCATCTGTATGTTTTAAACCCTGGGGCAGCCAAAATGAATTTCCGTATGGCGAGATTATAGTAACCGCCATTTCCGGAGCGATGCTTGGATTGCTGATAGTTTGCAGTTATACGCGCAACAAAAAAGGCCCCATAGCTGGAGCCTTCTAAATATAAATTTATAGTTGGTTGCGTGTTATGCGTTCTCTTCTTCCAAAGCCATCAGCTCGTCAACCAATATACGGCCGCAGTGCTCGCAAACGATGATCTTTTTGCGTTGGCGTATATCGCTCTGGCGCTGAGGAGGTATTTGGTTAAAGCAGCCCGCGCATGAGTCGCGCTGTATAGTTACTACCGCAAGGCCGTTCTTTGCATTGTTGCGCAGGCGGTTGTAAGCGGTAAGCAAGCGCTCTTCTATGTTTACGGTAGCTTTATCAGCCTGGCTGTTCAGCTCGTTTTCTTCCTTTTCAGTTTCGGCAGTAATGGTACCTAGTTCGTCTTTCTTGGCGTCAAGGTCGGCACGGCGGGCATCTAAATCGGCTTGTGCTTTTTCGTAGATGGCGGTTTTAGATGCTATCTCGAAACCAAACTCGCGGATTTTTTTCTCGCTTACCTGTATATCCAGACCCTGTATCTCAATCTCTTTAGAGATTGCGTCGTACTCGCGGTTGTTTTTAACCTCGTTAAGCTGGGCTTCGTATTTTTTGGTGTTGGCTTGCGATTCCTTGATGATGTTCTTGCGGGTCACAATTTCGTCCTCAAGGTCGTCCAGCTCGTTCTTTATTTTTTGTATGCGGGTTTCTAATCCGGCTACGTCATCTTCCAGATCGGCAACTTCCATAGGCAATTCGCCGCGTACCTGGCGTATCTTGTCAATTTTGGTGTGGATGGTTTGCAGGTCGTATAAAGCTTTAAGCTTTTGTTCTACAGTTTGTTCCATTAAATATAATATTTGACGGGGTTTGTATTTACTTTTGTTAAACGGACCGCAAAGTTAACAAATTTATTTTGAATAATTTCATGCAATAATTGTTGCGTAAATTGCTCACTTTCAAAATGTCCGATGTCGGCAATCACTATCTTTCCTTCAGCATCAAAAAACTCGTGGTATTTGTAATCTGCGGTGATAAAAATGTCGGCCCCGGCCGCTATGGCCTGCTTCAATAAAAAGCCGCCCGAGCCGCCGCAAACCGCTACTTTTTTGATGGGTTTGCCCGTAAACTCGGTGTGCCTGATAACGCTTGCGCGCATTTTGTCTTTTACGAAAGCTAAAAAAGCACCGGCATCCTTAGCATTTTCCAACTCGCCAATCATTCCGCTCCCCACTTGCTGGTTTTGGTTGGTGAGGGCGTAAAGGTCGTACGCCACCTCTTCATAGGGGTGCGCCAGCACCAGAGCCATAATTATCTTGCTCTCCAGGTTGGCGGGGTAAATGCTTTCAATGCGTATCTCATGTTCGCGGTGGCGTTTGCCGGGCTCGCCCACGTAGGGGTTGGCGTGCTCGTTTGCTTTAAAGGAACCAAAGCCTTCTGCGTTGAAGCTTACTTCGCTGTAATTGCCAATGTTTCCGGCTCCGGCGGCAAATAAGGCATTGCGCACCTCTTCGGCTTGCGCAACGGGTACGTAGGTTACCAGTTTTTTTAATAATTGATGCTTTGGAGCAAGGATGCGTGTGTTTTTTAGCCCCAGCGTTTCGCAGATGCGGGCGTTAACCCCCGTCATGATGTTATCCAGATTGGTATGGATGGCGTAGATAGCGATGTTGTGGCGGATGGCTTTCTCTACCACGCGCTCAACATAGGTTTTGCCGTTGAACCTCTTTAGTCCTTTAAAAACGATGGGGTGGTGCGACACGATTACCTGGCAGCCGGTGGCTATGGCTTCGTCTACCACGGCCTCGGTACAATCCAAGGAGATAAGCGCCTGGTGTATATCCGCGTCCGGGTGGCCTACGATCAGGCCCGAGTTATCGTAATCTTCCTGATAGGCCAGCGGGGCCAGGCTCTCCAGGTAAGTGGTAAGCTGTGCTAATTTCATATAAGCGAAGGTAGTACAGGATTGAGGAGATTAAAAAGATTGACAGGATTTTATTTGAGTCGCTTCCTGTTGGTTAAATGGCATTCCTCCTAAATCTCTGTGAAACTCCGCGACTACTCCGCGCCCTCTGTGGTTAGAAATCACCACAAACAACAAAGACCCAAACGCCTGTAATATTTTCTTTGGTGGGCCAATCGCCGCCGGGCGCTGTGGCCCTTCCCAATGCTTACAATCGTTTCGGTCTTCCCGGGCGTTAAGCCCATTCAGTATTTATCTTATTCAGGCTTTTTTAGCTTTTGCGGTTTTTAGGTCGTTCTGCAACAGGGCCAGCAATTCTTTATCGAAACGAACGGTTAGCTTATGGGTGTTTTTGTTAAGGGTTTTCATGTTTGTATGTATTAAAAGTTTGGGGTGATGTTTTTGCGTTAATTATTCCTGAACGGCCATTTTGGTAATCTGGAAGCTTTCGTAAGCCATTTTCTGGTTATACTCTGTTGCGATAGAGCGATGGTTAATCAAATCTATGATGGTACCTATACCACAGAAACCGGCAGTACAAATGAACAATATGCCCATTACAATTTGCCCGGTAACAAAGCGCTGTACGCCGGCAATGCACACAAAGCCAAGCAGCGTATAAATGAGGATTTCTTGCGGGCTGCGCCTTTTGCCCGAGTAAACCATATAAAAGTATTGTTTCTGTCTTTCGCTCAGGCCATTGGTAGCCTGTTGCAGAAACATCATTTCTTCGGTTGTCATATCCGAGAAGGTCATATAAGGATCGTAGTGCGTGTTCATGGCTGTTGTTTTTTAATGTTTGTGATGATTGATGATGTAAAACTACATCCAAACACTAATGTGACCAATGCATTATTGGCAGCATGTAATAAAGTATCGGTAAACGAGGCAGATTTTGCGGTGAAACAGGGCCGGGCTTTTGCCGGAAGAAAATTTATCGGTGAGTATCGCGCCCTTGCATGCGGGCAAGGTAGTTTACCGGGAAAATAAGGGTATATATCCTGTACATTATGCCAAGTACCGCCGGTATCCCCAGCCAATGAGCCTGGAAAGAAGCACGGATATCGCCATGAAACAGATAAGCGATGGCGTGGCCCAGCCCACAGCCCGGGCACCAGGCAATACCCATGGCCTTAAAGGGACACAAACTAAAATGCGCTGGCCCCGCCGGGTTGGTAAACGCCAGGCAAGCCATCGCCGCTATCCAAAATACAAGTTCGAAGTATCGGTTAAAAAGCTTTTTAATCAACTCTGTTACTGCGGGTGGTGAGCAGTAAAGATACGCCAAAGGCCATAATTACGCCAACCAGCAATGCGCCGAAAATACGACCACTAAAGGCTTGCAGCGTTGGGTCGTGAGCGCTTATTCCGCCCCAGTTTACAAAAACGATCCCGATGAATGTAGTTAGTGCCCCGCCTACCAGCAGTATCTTAAAGCTTTGGATAAGCGCCTCTAAAAAGCCCATCTTACCCTTTAACTCGCCATCGCGGAAGTTCTTTACTCCGAAATAAAGCCCGATAAGCGGAATGAGCACCGATACGTATTCTATGGGTGCTACCTTGCTATCGGTAAGGTCGGCATGGTTGCCGCGCAGTACAAAAAGCCATATAGTGCTTAACACGCCTATCACTATGCCGAATATTACTGAATTTTTCATGTTGCAGAAATTTTTAGTTTATGGTTTTGGTCGGCGCCGCCTTATCGGCAGCGAAATATCATTTAAAAGTAATGTATGTCCTGTTTTGTTTGCCTAAATTTTGCATAATTAACAGTAGAGGTCTTAAAGCCCTTTTTTGCCTATATTTGCATCGTTTTGAATATCCGCGATATATTAGAAAGGTATAAGGCCGACGAACGGATAAAGGCACTGGCGCAGGCGCTTAATGCCGGTAAAAATCCAAGGGTGCAGCTAAGGGGCTTAGTCGGATCGGGCGATGCGGCCATGGCTGCTGCGTCATATTTTTTGCAGCACAAGCACATGATATTCGTGCTGCCCGAGCGCGAAGAAGCCGCCTATTTCCAGGCCGACCTGGAAAACCTCACAGGTAAAGAAGCCCTGCTTTTCCCATCATCGTACCGCAAGCCCTTCGAATTTACCCAGCCCGATAGCAGCAATGTTTTGGCCCGCGCCGAAGTATTGAACGAACTTAACCACGCTACCGAATACGGCCAGCTCATCGTTACTTACCCCGAAGCCATTGCCGAAAAGGTGATAGACCGTGCTTCTCTGGAAAAAAACACCCTCGAGATTGCCGTTAATAATAAACTGAGCATCGAATTCATCAGCGAGTTTTTGGTGGAGTACGATTTTGATAGGGTGGATTTTGTTTACGAACCCGGGCAGTTCTCGGTACGCGGCGGCATCGTGGATATCTTTTCCTTTTCGCACGATCTGCCTTACCGGGTAGAGTTCTTCGGCGATGCCATCGAATCGATACGCACCTTCGAGATAGAGAGCCAGCTATCGGTAGAGAAGGTAAAGAATATCACCATCGTACCCAACGTACAATCTAAATTCCTCACCGAGAACAATATCTCCCTGTTAGAATATGTAGATGCCGATACACAGGTGTGGATAAAGGATGTACAGTTTACGCTGGATATTATCCAAACTGGGCATAAAAAAGCCACCCAATTGTGGAAGGCCCTTTCTGCAGAGGAGAAAAATCAGAACCCCGATTGGATAGACCCCAAATTCAGCTTTACCGACGAGAAACTGATAGCCGACCAACTGCACGATTTCCCGCTGGTAGAATTTGGTAAGCAATTCTTTTACCACGATGCCGCGCAAATTATGTTCGATATGCGCCCGCAGCCGTCGTTCAATAAGGATTTTAGCTTGCTGATACACAATTTCAAGACCAACGAAGCTGATAAGATAGAGAACTACATCCTTACCGATAGCGCAAGGCAGGTAGAACGCCTTTACGCCATTTTGGATGACCTTGATAAAACGGTAAAGTTTACGCCGCTGAGCGTATCCATTCGCGAAGGTTTTATAGATCGCGAACAAAAACTCGCCTGCTATACCGACCACCAGATATTCGACCGATACTACAAATACAAACTCAAAAAGGGCTATCAACGCTCGCAGGCGATTACCCTAAAGGAGCTGCGCGATTTGAAGCCGGGCGACTTCATTACCCACATAGACCATGGCATCGGCAAATACGCCGGACTGGAGAAAGTAGAGGTGAACGGCAAGGTGCAGGAAATGATCCGTTTGGTTTATGCCGATAACGACCTGCTGTACGTAAATATCAACTCGCTAAACCGCATCAGCAAATACAGCGGCAAGGAGGGTACGCAGCCCCGCATGAACAAGCTGGGCACCGATACCTGGGAGCGGCTGAAGAAAACAACAAAAAAAAAAGTTAAGGATATAGCCCGCGATCTCATCAAGCTTTACGCCCTGCGTAAAGCGCAGGATGGCAACGCTTTTTCGCCCGATAGTTACCTGCAGACGGAACTGGAAGCATCTTTTTTATATGAGGATACGCCCGATCAGGAAAAAGCCACGACCGATTTTAAAAAGGATATGGAATCGCCGCACCCGATGGACCGCCTCATTTGCGGCGACGTTGGGTTTGGCAAAACCGAGATAGCCGTCCGCGCCGCGTTTAAGGCCGTTGCGGATAGCAAGCAGGTGGCCATACTGGTGCCGACGACCATTCTTGCCGCGCAGCACTACAAAACCTTTAGCGACCGCCTAAAGGGCTTCCCCGCCAATATCGATTACATCAACCGCTTTAAAACCAGCAAGCAAATAAAGGACACCCTTGCCAAGTTGAAGGAGGGCAAGGTAGATATCATCATAGGCACCCATCGCTTGGTGAGCAAGGACGTGAAGTTTAAGGACCTCGGTCTGATGATCATTGATGAGGAGCAAAAATTCGGCGTATCCGTTAAGGAAAAGCTAAAACAGATGCGCGCCAATGTGGACACGCTTACCCTCACGGCAACGCCTATCCCACGCACCCTGCATTTTTCGCTGATGGGCGCGAGGGACCTTTCCATTATCTCTACCCCGCCACCAAACCGCCAGCCGGTTGTTACCGAGCTTCATGTGTTTAATGATAAGCTGATAAAAGAAGCCGTAGAGCACGAGATTGAGCGCGACGGACAGGTGTTCTTCATCCACAACCGTGTCGCCGATTTGCCGCAATTGGGTGGCATGATACACAAGCTGGTGCCCAAAGCCCGTATAGGCATAGCCCACGGGCAGTTGGAAGGCGATGCGCTGGAAGATGTGATGCTGAAATTCGTAAACCACGAATACGATGTGCTGGTGGCTACCACCATCATCGAGGCTGGGTTGGATATCCCCAACGCCAATACAATCATCATCAACTATGCCCACATGTTTGGCCTGAGCGATTTGCACCAGATGCGTGGCCGCGTAGGGCGAAGCAATAAAAAGGCCTTTTGTTATTTGCTGAGTCCGCCTTTATCTACGCTTACCAACGAGGCCCGCAAGCGATTAAGCGCCATAGAAGAATTCAGCGATTTGGGCAGCGGCTTCAACGTTGCCATGCGCGATTTGGATATCCGCGGCAGCGGTAACCTGCTGGGTGCCGAGCAAAGCGGCTTTATTGCCGAAATCGGCTTCGATATGTACCACAAGATATTGGACGAAGCTATACAGGAGCTGAAGGAAGACGAATTCAAGGGCGTATTCCCTGATGAAAAGCCGAAGCCATTCATCAGCTTTACGCAGATTGATACCGACCAGGAGATCCTGATACCAGACGAGTACGTTACCAACATTGGCGAGCGCTATAACCTGTACACCGAGCTAAGCAAACTAGAAAACGAAACCGAGCTGCAGGCCTTCAAACAGCAACTGCACGACAGGTTTGGCCCCGTACCCCTGCAGGTAAACGATTTGCTGAACTCCATGCGCCTGCAATGGCTGGGCAAAACCATCGGTTTCGAAAAGGTATCCCTTAAAAACAACGTGCTGCGCGGCTACTTCATCACCAACCAGCAATCTGCCTATTTCGAAAGCGATGCCTTCCGGGAAGTGCTCAACTTTGTACAGCGTAACCCGCGCCGCACCAACCTTAAAGAAGTAAAAAACACCCTGCGCTTAAGCGTAGATAGGGTGGGGAATATTAATGAAGCGTTGGAGGTTTTGGAGGAGTTGATGGTGGTGGGGGTGTAGTTACCAGATGACTTTTACCGAACCCTGATAAAGTTTGAATTTTTCATCGCCCGAAAGAATTGTTGCGTTTTCTTCAATTGCGGTAGCTATTAGCAATCTATCAAATGGGTCTTTGTGACTTTCGAACAGTTCTATTTGTGAATATCTGGAAAAATGAATGTTTTGAATACTAACAAGGGTAAATCCATCCTCTTCCGCTTGGTAATTAACATCGTCTGTCGAAACTAAAAATTCCGGCATTTTTCCGAGCCGTTGTTTTATCACCAACTCAAGCAAGCTTACCTGGCTGAAAAGTATAATATTAGATGGGTTTTCGATTATAACAATGGCTCGTCGTGATAAGCGCGGGTTATTCTTTTGAAACCACACCAAGGCGTGTGTGTCCAACAAATACTTGTTGCCAGCCATTACATATAATCCTTCAGCTCGTCCAATGGTTCATCAAAGTCATCGGGCAATGTTGCCATACCTTTCAACCCTCCGGGTACGCGCTTTTCTTGCTTTTTCTCCACCGGTTCGGTTAAAAAAGTTACTATTACATCCGTTTTTGAATGTACAGGGGCCTCCTCGCTCAAAACGATGTGCCCTTCTTCATAATATCCTTTAATTGCGGTCAGCATAATAATCAAATATACAAAATCCTCTGCCTAAAAAAGCAAGTTCATGTCGCAAGATACTTAAGTGCGCTGAATACTTGGAATGGCGGCGTGATTGGCACATAAGTATTTAATCAAAATGTTTTTATATTAGATGGATACGTTTGCCTGTTAAACCCAGGGAACAGAGAACAACATATTCGAATTATTTCTATGGTAATTTATAAAGAAGGAAATCTTTTAGAAGCTAAAGTCGATGCGCTTGTGAACGCCGTTAATACCGTAGGTGTAATGGGTAAAGGCATTGCTTTGCAATTTAAATACGCTTTTCCGGAGAATTATGTGGCCTATAAACAAGCATCGGAGCGAAATGAGATTGTCGTAGGTAAGGTTCTGGTTGTTCCTGTAAATGACTTAAACGGCGTTAAATTCATCGTCAATTTTCCAACCAAACAACATTGGCGTAATCCATCTAAACTACAATGGATTAAGGACGGATTAAAGGACCTTCTTGAGCAAATTATCAAATATGATATAAAATCAATTGCGCTTCCTGCTTTGGGTTGTGGAAACGGTGGTTTGGATTGGACGGTTGTCAAACCTGTTATAGAGCAGTATTTATCTGACTTGAATGTCGAAATCTCGGTTTATGAGCCGAGTGCATTCATTACAGAAGCACTAAAAAAGAAAGCAAAGTAATCGCCCATCGCGTGCCGGTGATGAGCGATTACAAGGCCTCGAAATAACAATCGCAGAACAGAAGTCCGGCGACTACACAAAAGTTCTATATTATGCCTCCGTTTTCTTACTCACCATCTCCGTAAAGCTCCTCGCAGCATTTGTAAAATCGGATGGCACCAATACGATGGTGGTGGTATTGTTATCGATGCCTATTTCCGATAGCATCTGCATGCGGCGAAGTTCCAGGGCTATTGGGCTGCCCTCCATTTGTTTGGCACCCTGGGTAAGTTTGATGGATGCTTCCAACTCAGCTTCGGCCTTGATGATACGTGCGCGTTTCTCACGGATGGCCTCGGCCTCGCGGGCCATGGCACGCTGCATCGATTCGGGGATTTCTACGTCCTTCATCTCTACCATTACTATCTTGATACCCCAGGGTTCGGTGGCTGCATCTACTATTTTTTGCATGGTTGAGTTTATCTGCTCGCGCTCGCGTAAAACTTCATCTAAATGATGCTGGCCAATAATATTACGCAACGCCGTTACAGCAAACTGGTAAACCGCCTGGTTGTAATTGGCAACCTTGATAATTGAGTCTTCTGGATTAATTACCTTGAACCAAAGCACGGCGTTCACCTTAATGGTTACGCTGTCTTTAGTGATGGTTTCCTGCTGCTCTAAATCGACTGTGCGGGTACGAATGTCTACGGTTATCTGCCTGTCAACAAAGGGAATGATAAAATAAAGCCCGGGACCAGCCGTATGGCTGTAGCGGCCCAAACGGAAAACAATGGCGCGTTGATACTCCTGCGCAATGTGAGCACTAATTACTACCAGCACAAGGGCGATAGCTAATACAATAAGTAAATACATGATGTTTGTTATTTAATGAACGCATCGCCTGCCTGTAGGTTCCGGGAGGATTTTGAGGTTTCGGGGAAGTTTCACCGGTATGCGATTACGCGGTAAATGTAGCGTACATTTCCATATATGCAAAAAATATTTTCAGCGGCTAATTGCCTGTAAAATAGCCAAGAATGACACATGATCCGTGCCAACGGAACAGCCTAAACGTGCCATTTCTGCTGCTATAAAATGTTGGCACGTAAATGGCAATACATCATTGGCAAACATAGGCCCGCAACCAATATGAAATTACCATTCAAGCGTACGCGCACAGATATAAAACAATACGCCGTTAAATTATCCAACGACGGCTTCAGGCAAATATTCGACCATATAGACCAGCTGAACATCAAACGCGGCGTGGATAAAATGGGGCTGGATAAATTCATCAACCAATGCGCCTACCTGGCAGCAGGCTCGGGAGCCATATCGGGCAGCGGCGGCATCATCACTATGGTGGTAGGTATGCCGGTCGATTTCATTAACCTCATCACTCAACAGTTCAGGGTTACCATGGCTATTATGTACTACAGCCGCGGTAGTTATAAAATAAGTTTCGAAGAATTTATGGGGCTGGTTGCCGCCTCTTTTAAAATAGAAGCCGGCGTTGCCATGACCAAAACCGTAATGGAGAGCATTGCCGAAAAGCTGTTGCTGGCCTTTGGCGTACGCACTGCCGAAAGGTTGATACCTGTTGTTGGCGCAGTAATTGGCGGCACGGCAAATTACCTGTTCGTAAAACGCATGGCCGATTCGGTGAAGAAATCGCAGGGGATAAAAGGGCCGGTTGAGGTGAAGGTTTACTAATTTAAGCGTTTAATGTTTTGTTAGTTCAGCATGAGAAAAGAAAACCTCGCGGTCGGGTTCGAGCGCTTGAACTACATGCGAAGCATAGGGTCTGTTCTGAACCAAACGCCGGTTTTGCTGAACACAAAGCTAATACCTGTTGTCGGAGTAGTAATTGGCGGCACGGCAAACCACCTGTTTGTAAAACGTATGGCCGATTGCGTGAAGAAATCGCAGGGTTAAATTGCTCAACAGAGGTTAAGGTTTTTTGATTGTAGTATGCCATCCCGGTTCTACGGAATAAGCCGCGATGAATTTTCGCAATTCTGCCCTTGTAAATAACACTTCGCGCTGTGGTTCAAAACTTTGTATAACATGCGGCAGCACATTATCCGTTGTTACAAGCAGTCCTTTAGGCGTAATGAGGAATTTGCTAATAATATCATGCGCTTTTAAGCCTCGGGCGGCCTCTAATAGTTCTTTGCGTGCGGAAATAGCATCAGCATCATGCGTCTGAGTAATCAGATTGCGGTTAATTCGTGAAATGAGGACTGCTTTATACTTCCGCAATACATAATCCATACCCGCCTCGCCTAATACTGTGTTTAACGGTATCGGCTTCCCATCTTCAACAAATAGCGTCAGCCATTTTTGATAAGACGAAGGGTAAGCCCCCATGCCTTCGTAAAGCAACCTAATGGAAACAAGCAGATTGTTGGAATACTCTACCTTGTAATTTAAACTCGTAACGCCGCATCCGCAAGTACTATAATTGTCCACCACATCCGGGAGCTTATCGCCGGAGAATAATACCGAATCTGAAAACGCTTTTTGCAGAGCCGGGTAATCGTTAGATATTACAGGAATTAACAAGCTATCCTTTTGATTTCCGTACTGCAGGTAAACCTTTTTTGTGCTTATAACTGGTGACTTTGCAGTGAGCGTTTTTTGTGCAAAGCCGCAAATAGCGGCAAACAATAGGAAAATGGTAACCGACAGCCTTTTCATCTATTCGCGGTTATCTCATTGGTCAATGCCACAAAATCCTGTACGCTTAAACGCTCTGCTCTTAAATCGAGCGTTTTATTCTCGGTCATTTTTTCTTTGTTGATGAGGGACGATAGCGCGTTGCGCAATGTTTTGCGTCGCTGGTTAAAGCCGGCCTTTACTACCTGCCAAAATAGTTTTTCGTCGCAGCCAAGGGTTTCGGTTTCATTACGCGTTAGGCGGATAACGGCCGAGAGTACTTTGGGCGGAGGGTTAAAAACCCCTGCTTTAACTGTGAATAAATATTCAACTTTATAATAGGCCTGCAAAAAAACGCTCAGAATACCATATTCCTTACTGCCGGGTTTGCTGGCGCAGCGCTCGGCCACTTCTTTCTGGAACATGCCAACCACCTCAACCACACGCTCCCGGTTATCCAGTATCTTAAAAAGTATCTGGCTGGAAATATTGTAAGGGAAGTTGCCGATAACAGCCATCTTGGGTTCGAAGAGGCTTGCGAAATCGAGCTCCAAAAAATCGGCATTGATTAGCCTGTTGCCAAGTGTTGGATATTTCTTTTGCAGGAATGTGTACGATTCGGTGTCGATGTCGATCAGGAAGGCTTCATACTCGGGTTTTTGCAGCAAAAAGTCCGACAGGATACCCATGCCGGGGCCAACCTCCAGCACCTGCCTGTATTTAGCACCCGCCTGCAGGCTCTCCACCGTTTTCTGCGCGATATTTTTATCAGTAAGAAAGTGTTGGCCTAAATGTTTTTTTGCTCTTACTAATGTCATTATACAAGTATATTTAAGCAAATTAAGGCATATTTGCGCTTTATTAAGGAATTATAAACTTAAAATCTTTTTCTTTGCATATTAAGCTAAACCGCAACGGCCAAAGCTTAAAGCAATTATACTAACCGAGATACGTTTTTCTGCCCGCAAATATTTCACAGATCAATCGGTGAAATCATTCAAATCGGTGGAATCAAAAAAATATAATCGGTGAAATCATTCAAACTATGAGCGACAAACCTAAAATAGGGATAAGCATCGGCGATATTAACGGCATTGGGTTAGAGATAATCATCAAAACGCTGGCCGATACCAAAATATACGATTACTGCACGCCAATTGTTTACGGGCACAGCAAGGTGGCATCGTTCCACCGCAGGGCCACGCAGGTAAACGAGCTTAATTTCAATATCGTCGACGATGCATCGCAAGCAATATCCAAGCGGGCCAATATGGTGAACTGCTGGGAAGAAGACGTACGTATAGAGCTGGGCACCGTTACGGCCGAAGGCGGTAAATACGCTTATCAATCATTACAACGCGCTACCGACGACCTCCTGAGCGGCAAGATAGACGGGCTGGTTACCGCTCCTATCAACAAAGATAATATCCAGAGCGAGGAGTTCAATTTCCCGGGGCATACCGAGTACTTGCAATCGCGCGATAGCGCAAACGAATCGCTGATGTTTTTGGTGAGCGAAACCCTGCGCGTTGGCGTGGTTACGGGGCATATCCCGGTTTCGAAAATATCGGAAAGCATCACGACCGAAAAAATCATAGCCAAACTGAAGCTGATGCACAGCAGCCTGCGCGATGATTTTTGGGTACGCAAACCCAAAATTGCCGTGCTGGGCCTAAACCCCCATGCCAGCGATAACGGCCTGATAGGCAATGAAGAAAAAGACGTTATTATCCCGGCAATAGAAGAAGCCCGTGCACACGATGTATTGGCTTTTGGGCCTTATGCCGCCGACGCTTTTTTTGGCAACGGTACTTATATGCAGTTTGACGCGGTACTGGCTATGTACCACGACCAGGGGCTTATCCCATTCAAGCAAATCGCTTTCGAATCGGGCGTAAATTATACCGCCGGGCTCAGCTTCGTACGGACTTCGCCGGACCATGGCACGGCTTACGATATTGCGGGCAAAAACATGGCATCGGAGATATCTTTCCGTGAAGCGTTATTCACGGCCATCCATATCATCAAACACCGCCGTGAAACAGCCGAGCTGAACGAAAACCCGCTATTATTTACCAAGCTTAGCCGCGACAGGGACTAAAACTACCCTTTTAGCGATACTGTTTTAAGAAAATTGCCGTTTACTTAAAACATTTGTCCCTAAAAAACATTTTCCTGTTTAATGAGTAATTTAATTAACCGCATCCGGTCTATAGATGCGTTTCGTGCGGTTACCATGTTCCTGATGATTTTCGTGAACGACCTGGACGGCGTACCCAATACGCCCGAATGGCTCAAACACGTGGCCGTAAATGCCGATGGATTAGGATTAGCCGATACGATTTTTCCGGCCTTTTTATTTATTGTGGGGTTGGCCATCCCATATGCCTTTGCGCATCGCTCTAAAAAAGAGGATGCCAAAATACCCATGCGTATCATTACGCGCTCTTTTGCCCTCATCTTCATCGGCTTTTTCCACGCCAATATGGAAACTTACGATGAGGCCCACGCCATTTTACCCAGGCCCGTGTGGGATAGCCTGGCAACTTTTAGCTTCTTTTTTATTTTTATTGATTATAGCCAAACTGCATCTAAGCTAAAACGCTACCTATGCCAGGGCTTTGGCGTTGCCTTGCTAGTTGCTGTGTGCGCGGTCTATAAGAGCTCCGACCCGGGGCACGCCTGGCTGCACCTTACCTGGTGGGGCATACTTGGACTCATCGGCTGGGCATACCTTATTTGTGCCTTTATTTACCATTACTCCAATGGCGTGCTGTGGGTGCAGGCGGCGGCCTGGCTATTCTTCATGTTTTTTAATCTCGATTACCACTTTGGGCTGCTTACCTTCCTCAACCCTATACAACAATACGTTTGGATATCGGGCAATGGGGCCATGCAGGCATTTACCATGGCGGGTATCTTTGTGTCAGTATTATACATGCGCCTTGCTCAAAACCGCGAACTGAAGATGCTTTGGGTGGCTATGTTTTTGATAGCCATTATATTGTTCAACCTGGGCTTTATTGTGCGTTATTTCAGCGGGGGCATATCCAAAATGCGCGATACCCCCTCATGGGTACTCATTTGCACGGGCATAAGCCTTATTGTTTACGCCATATTTGTTTTTGCGGTAGATACCTGCAAAAAGTACAACTGGGTAAAGGTGATAGAACCTGCGGGCACCAACACGTTCACCTGCTATCTGCTGCCTTACCTGTTTTACCCTATGTATCAAATGACCAACTTTACTTACCCCCAATACTTTGACCAGGGCAACGGCGGGCTTATCCGCTCCTTGCTTTTTGCCCTGGTAATTGTTTGGCTGGCTGGTTTATTGCAGAAAATAAACATCCGGCTGAAGATTTAGCTATGGTGCAGATTACAGCTCTTTCCGCATCACATAATCGTTCATCCAGTAAGGCCCTATGGCAATATCCTCTTCATACGCTATCGTGAATCCCATTCGCTCATAAAAATCTTTGGCCTTGTTATAGCGGTTTACATTAAGGTCGAGTGTGTGTTTGCCCGCCTCTTTTATTTTATCGACAACGGCGTTAATCAGTATTTTGCCATAGCCTTTGCCCTGCGTTGCAGGCAGGCAATAAAGCTTGTGCAGCTTGTATATGTCGGCATCTTCTTCACGCGGCGAGTAAGCGGCAAAGGCAACTGGCGTGCCCTCTTCTATCAACAGTAAATAGGTTTGCTCTCCCTTTTCCAACTGCCCTAAAATTTTATCGCGGGTGTAAATGGTGCCTAGCATGTAAGCAACTTGTTCTTTGCCCAATAATGGCTCGTAAGTGGGCCACCAGGTGTCTTCGGCTATTTGCAAAATGGTATCAACGTCGGCCGTTGTGGCCTCTCTAATCAAATACATAATACAGCTTAGTGGTTCTCTTCTTTATCTATAATGGAGCCTGGCGTAATAGTTTGCCCCACGCCAAAGTATTCTTCCAACTCGTTCAGGGTTGATGAACTGGTGGCGATATCTTTGATGATACGCCCTTTTTCCATCAGTAAGATGCGTTCGCATACATCGGTTATGTGGTTCAAATCGTGGCTGGATACGATAGTGGTTACGCCATTATTCTTGTTCTCGGCCTTCAGCACATTCTTCAGGCGGAACTGTGTGCTAGGGTCGATGTTTGCGAATGGCTCATCCAGCATCAGCAATTGCGGTTTCTGTAACAGGCAACTGCCAACGCCTACTTTACACTGATTGCCCTTAGATAAATCGCGGATGTATTTGCCTTTCTTCAGTACCTCTCCGTTGAAAAATTCGGTTAGCCCGGCCAGGTATTCGTCTACCTGGGGCTTGTTTTGCTGGTGCAGGCCGCCTATGAAGTAAAAGTATTCTTCGGGCGTAAGGTAGTCTATCAGGAACCCTTCGTCCAGGTAAGAGGCCGTATAGTCTTTCCATTCTTCGGCACCGGCTACATTCTTTCCGTTGGATAATACTTCGCCGTCATCGGGGCGTATCAAGTCCAGTATCATGCGGAACAGCGTGGTTTTGCCCGCGCCGTTATTGCCCACAAGGCCAATACTTTCGCCCTTGTTTATAGTGAGCGCAGGTACGTTAACGACGGTTACCCCGGCGTAAACCTTTTTTAAGTTTTTGATCTCAATCATCTTATATATTCCTGAAGCCTTCGGCTATTTTAAATCGTTTTTCATAAAAATCGGCTTCCAGCTTTTTTATCCAGAAGCTTCGGGTAGCTATAAAGGCCAACCCGATGATGGCCATTGCGGCATATCCCGGGTAAGGCATCCCTAACAAGCTGAACGGCCAGTACACAACGTAAGGCAATATCATCAGCGGGAACGAGAGCAGCAATTGGGTTGCGCCTACGCCCTCCCAATTAAAGGATGCACCCTTAGATAGGTCGATACGTTTGTAATTGCGGTTGGCAAAAAACAATACGATGGTGGTGTTTACGCCCAAGTTCCATAGATACATCACAAAGTGGATGAGGATAACTTTCCAGCCGAAGTACACATAAGGCAGCGTGAGCAAAAAAGCCAGGGTTGATACTACTGTAAACAGCAGATATTTAGCTTTCAAAAAATCGGAGAATTTAATTTTGCTCACCAACAGCCCATCGAAATGCGCGGCCTGCCAGCTGAACATAAACTGCCCGTAGCTGATGATGAAGATACCCGTCATAAACATGCCCACGAACACCTTGAAGCCATCGGGATAGGCTTTTTGGGTGTAAAATATCAGCCCGTAAAACAACATGAAACTACTCATTACCAGTGCTGAGCGCGAACGTTTGTTGCGCAGGATGAGCTTAATTTCGTTGGCCACTAAATCGCCCACGCTGCCGTAACGACCAAGGAAAGGTATCTCGGTACTGCTTTTATAGGCCGATGCCTTGCGTGAGCCCAGTTCTTCGAGATATAGGTTACCCTTTAAGTAAATAAAGTTGAAGTAAAACATGCCCAGGCCCAATGCCAGCGGCAGCAAGGCAAGATAAGGTTTGGTGAGCAAAGCTCCGAAGTACAGGTACGATAGGTTACGCAGCGAATAAATATGCCATGCAAAATCGCCGGCAATAGCCAGTCCCAACACCGCAAAAGCCACCAAAAATACCCAGCCGTTTAAATTGGACTTGCGCTTGATGTACATAGCCAGGTAATTGTTGAATACCGACAGCGATATTACCGCTGCCAAAAACGCAATGGCTACCAAGGCACCCGATGATGGCAAAATAACTTTGATGATGAACGGCCCAAAAAGCACGATTGGCCAAAGGTTAAAGAACGAAAGCAGCGAGGTTAGGGCCAGATAGCCCACAACGCTGTTGCGTTTTACGGGCAAATGCAGGTATGGCTGCACCTTAAGTGTTGGCAGCTCCTGCAACTGCATGCGCATAAGCATATCAAACAAAAAGTAGATGAGGATGATGCCGCAAAAGGTAACCACCAAATCATCTTTAGGGAACACTTTGCCTAAAATCATATCCAGCAATACGCCCAATGCTACTACATAAAGCAGCAGGATAAGGATGAGCACGCCCATTACCGCCTTAACGGCAATGGTTTTGCCTGTGTTTTTTGAACGCCAAAAGGCTTTTAACTCGTGGCTAAAAAAGGTAGAGATCATATTATGTGATTATTTGGCAAACAGTTCCGGGTGTTTTTTGCGGTACTGCTTTTTAAGAACTATCATAATTATAAAAATAAGGCCCGGGCACCAGTAGGCAATACGCATGCTAAAGATACTTACCAAAAACGAAAGCAGGAAAACGCTGGGCGCTATCATCGAGCGGGTTTTGCAATAAGCTACAAAAGCGGCATTGTCCAGTCCCTCGCTCAACTTATTGGCCGGGTTACTGATAATGTACCACAAACGGGTATTCATAAAGCCGGTGAGGCAAATATTTACTACATAAAATCCCAGCGGTACGGCACTGTAAGATAACCAGTAGTCGCTGTAAAAGGCCGAACTAAACGGCATCAGCACGATGGAAAATAACAGGAAAAGGTTGGTCCAAACCAGTTTGGGGCTGTAATGTACCACGTATTTAAATATTTGGTGGTGATTAACCCAATACAAGGCGATCACAAAAAAGCTGACGATAAAGCCAATAAATTGGGGGATAAGCCGCCGCAGGCCACGAACGATCTCTTCTGAGGAAAAACGCTCGCCATGCACTTCGGGCACTTTAATCTCAATAATTAACAAGGTGATGGCTATCGCAAAAACAGCATCACTGAAGAAAGCGATCCGCTCTACCTGGAATTCTTTTTTTAGATCGGGGTGTTGCATCGGTTAAAGGTTAACGACGGAAGATAACAATATTAACTAATACTTATACCTGTCGCCCCAAAGTTTCCTCATTTTCTCTTTCGACTCGTTTTCTTTCGGGTTGTTACCCGGCTCGTAAATTTTAGTTCCGCGGATGGCTTCCGGCAGAAAATCAAGGTCGGCAAAGTTGCCTTCGTAGCTGTGGGCATACTTGTAGTTTTTGCCGTAACCGATGTTCTTCATCAGTTTGGTGGGCGCGTTACGTAGGTGCAGGGGCACGGGCAAGTCGCCCCTTTGCTTTACTAAGGCTATTGCAGCGCCGATAGCCGTGGTGGCCGAATTGCTTTTGGCCGATGTGGCCAGATAAATTACCGTTTGCGACAATATCAATTGCGACTCGGGCATACCGATAACCTGCACGGCGTTAAAGCAGCTTTGTGCCAGCAGCAGGGCGTTGGGGTTGGCGTTGCCGATGTCCTCTGACGCTAAAATGAGCATCCTGCGGGCAATGAATAGTGGGTCTTCGCCGCCAACAATCATACGGGCCAGCCAATAAACGGCCCCGTTAGGGTCGCTGCCTCGCATGGATTTAATGAAGGCCGAAATTATATCGTAATGCTGCTCGCCGGTTTTATCGTAAAGGGCCATGTTTTGCTGCACATGCTCCAGCACCACATCATTGGTCAGTACTATTTTTTTGCTGTCGAAAGCGTTTACCAGCAGTTCGAATATATTGAGCAGCTTACGCGCGTCGCCGCCGCTGAGGCGCAGCAATGCTTCATGTTCTTCAATTACGATATTTTTTTCTTTGAGGACGACATCTTCCTTTTGGGCCTTATCCAGCAGGTCGAGCAGGTCCTGCTCTGCCAGATGCTGCAAAATATATACCTGGCAGCGTGAGAGCAAAGCGGAGATCACCTCGAAAGATGGGTTCTCGGTGGTAGCACCAATAAGGGTTACGATGCCGCGTTCTACTGCACCAAGCAATGAATCCTGCTGCGATTTAGAGAACCGGTGAATTTCATCGATGAACAATATTGGGAGTATTTCGCCCTGTTCTTTTAAGATGGATGCTTTTTCTATCACCTCGCGTACATCCTTTACGCCCGAATTGATGGCGCTTAAAGAAAAGAACGGGCGGGATAAGGATTGGGAGATGATGTACGCCAGCGTAGTTTTCCCCACCCCCGGCGGCCCCCAAAACAGCATGGAGGGTAACGAGCCGCTCTCTATGGCCTTGCGCAGCACCGCGCCCCGGCCAACCAGATGTTTTTGCCCAACATAATCGTCCAGCGATTTTGGGCGCATGCGTTCGGCTAATGGCGGGAGGTTGTTCATAAATGTAAAATTCAGAAATTGAAACGCTAAATCCTAAAAAAGTTAGTACGTTTAAATAACAATCATATGCCACAACAGTTTACCTCTTCTACCTACCACTCCATTTGCGACGAGCTCGGCAAAATGGATACCGATTTTTCAGCTGTCATTTCCAGCTACGGCTACCCGCCCATGTGGTCTCGGCCAAACACCTTCGAAACATTGGTGCATATTATCCTGGAGCAGCAGGTATCGTTGGCTTCGGCCCTATCCGCCCTCAACAAAATGCGGGAACGGGTTCGGGAATTGACACCAGCGAGAATTTTATTGCTAACCGATTTGGAGTTCCGCGAATGCTATTTCAGTCGACAAAAAACGGCCTATACCCGTTACCTGGCAGAAGCTATCCTCAGTGGCCAAATAAATCTCGAAGAATTTAAACAAATGGAAGACGATGACATCCGCAGCCAGCTCTGTGCTCTCAAAGGCATCGGCAACTGGACGGTAGACGTTTACCTTATGTTCGTACTACAACGTACGGACATCCTCCCCTTGGGCGATCTTGCCATCGTAAATGCCATCAAAAGATTGAAGGGCCTACCAAAAGAAACCCCTAAGGAAGAATTGGCGATAATTGGCCAGGAATGGCAGCCGTACCGCACAGTGGCGAGTATGTTGCTATGGCATTATTATCTTTCGTCGCCAAAGGCAAAACCGTAGAGACGCAATATTTTGCGTCTCTGAACATGCATGGAATGGCTTTCGCTACATTGCAAACGGGAGACGCAAAATATTGCGTCTCTACGAATAAAAAAGGCGACAGGGTGTTAATCCTGCCGCCGCATACTCTTCGCCCCCATTCTGGGAGCCTACACGTTAAACAACCCGTTCCTTTCTTGTTCCTGGTAGTTTTGTACGGTTTCTATGGCGTTGCTTATTACGTCGCTTAGCGCTACGATGAATGCGCCGGGTTTGGCCATGCTCATGGCGTGTTTAATGGCATCTATCTCTTTAGGTACTATTTCGTATGGCGTGTTGCTGCCTTCTGATGCAATGCCTTCTTTCAATAAATCTAAAATGTTTTCTTCGGTGCGGCCGCGCAGGTGTTTTTCCTGGCGGAGGATGATGTAATCGAACATCTCGGCGGCAATTTTGCCCAGTTCGATGATGTCCTCGTCGCGCCTGTCGCCGGTGCCGGCTATGATACCAATCTTCAGCGGCGAATCGATGTGGCTGAGGAACTGCTTAATACCGTTAAAGCCATCAGGATTATGCGCAAAATCTATCATAAAACGGAAATCCTTGAACTCGAAGATGTTCATCCGTCCCGGTGTTTGCGCCGCCGATGGGATAAAGGTTTCCAACGATATCTTGATATCCTCCGTTTTAAACCCATGCAGGAAGGTAGCCAGCGTAGCTGCCATTACATTATCTATCATAAAACCAACCGTACCGCCAAAAGTTAGCGGGATAACGATGGTACGCTGTACGCGGATTTTCCAATCGCCTTTTTGTATGGTGATAAAGCCGTTTTCGTGCACGCAGGCAATGCCGCCTTTTTTGCAATGGGCAATCACAACGGGGTTGTTCTCGTTGCGGCTGAAATAAGCCACGTTGCAATCGGCTTTCTTGCCAATTTCCACGCAGTATTTATTATCGGCATTCAATACAGCCCAGCCGTCTTTTTTTATCGCGTTGGTCACCACGCTTTTTACACGGGCAAGGTCGTCAAGGGTATGTATGTCTGATAGGCCAAGGTGGTCTTCCTGTATGTTGGTGATTACGCCTATATCGCAGAAGCTAAAGCCCAGGCCCGAGCGCAGGATGCCGCCGCGTGCTGTTTCCAGTACGGCGAAATCAACCGTGGGGTCTTTCAGTATAAACTCGCTGCTTACAGGACCAGTGGTGTCGCCCTTCAGCATCATGGTGTTCTGTACGTAGATACCATCAGACGTGGTGAAGCCCACGCGGTGCCCGTTGTTCTTTACAATGTGGGCTATCAAACGGGTGGTGGTGGTTTTACCGTTGGTGCCGGTAATGGCAATAATAGGTATCCTTGCCGATTTCCCTGTTGGGTAAAGCATATCTATCACATGCCCGGCTACATTGCGCGGCAAGCCTTCGCTTGGTGCTATATGCATGCGGAAACCCGGCGCGGCGTTCACTTCCAAAACCACACCACCGTTTTCGGTTAATGGTTCGGTAAGGTTTTCGGCCATAATATCTATGCCGCAAATGTCCAACCCGATGATTTTAGAGATACGCTCGCAGATGAAAACGTTCTGCGGATGCACATGGTCGGTAACATCGACGGATGTACCGCCGGTGCTTAGATTAGCGGTGGATTTTACGAACACCTTTTCGCCTGCGGCAGGCACGGTATCTAAGGTATAGCCTTTCTTTTCTAGGAGGTCTAAGGTATCACGGTCAACATCAATTAAGGTAAGCACATTCTCGTGCCCGTAGCCACGGCGCGGGTCGGTGTTTTCTTTATCGATGAGTTGCTGGATGGTGAGTTCCCCATCTCCTTTAACATGTGCCGGATCGCGCAGTGCGGCGGCCACCATTTTATTATCTATCACCAGTACCCTAAAATCGTAGCCAGTAATATAACGCTCCACAATTACGCGGCGCGAGATCTTTGCGGCAAACTCGTAGGCAGCAATTGCATCCTCGGTAGTGTTGATGTTGATGCTGATGCCTCGGCCATGGTTACCATCCAGCGGTTTAAATACCAACGGGAAGCCTATCTTGCGAATGGCCTCTACCACCTGCTCGGTACGGCTGATGGTCATACCTTTGGCAACCGGGATGGCTTGCTCTTGTAGCAGGCGCTTGGTTTCGTCTTTATTGCTGGCAATATCAACGGCAATGCTGCTGGTTTTCTCCGTCATGGTGGCGCGGAAACGTACCTGGTTTTTGCCGTAGCCCAATTGTACAAGGCTTTGGTTGTTCAGCCTTATCCAGGGGATATTCCTCGCGATAGCTTCCTCAACAATGGCACCAGTGCTTGGGCCAAGGCGGGTATTCTCGCGTATTTCGCGCATTTGCTGTATATCTTTCTCCAAATCGTATTCCTCGCCGCCTATCAGTGCCTCGGCTATACGCACGGCAGATTCTGCCGCAAAAACGCCTACCTTTTCTTCCAGGTACGCAAACACTACGTTATAAACGCCTGGCGTTTTGGTTTCGCGGGTACGGCCGAAGCCCGTATCCATTCCCGCAAGGGTTTGTATCTCTAATGCAATATGCTCAATTACGTGGCCCATCCAGGTGCCGGCTATCACGCGCTCAAAAAAGCCCCCCGGTACCCCCGGTGAGCAGCGGTGATTGTACAGCGAAGGTAACAATGCTTTCATGCGCTCGTAAAAGCCATCAATTTCATTGGTGGGGCTCTGCTCCATTTCCTGCAGGTCGAGCCGCATTTGTATCAGTTTTTTGCGGTTAACGCTCCAGATGTTGGGCCCGCGCAGTACTTGTATATTTTCTATCTTCATAAGAGGTGATTCAAAACGAGTGTGAGAAGTAATAAGTTTTAAATCTAAAAAACTTATCATTCTAATAAAACCTTTGGGCCGAAAAATGCAGTTTTATTAATTAAATCAGCCTGTTTTAATGATTTTTATTTTAATTTGTATAAATTGATTAAGAACAAATGGCGGATCCTAAAGGAAAATTGGTAATAATTGGAGGTGCTGTGGATATGGGCAGTAACGTAAGCGTGCTGGAACATATTATGCAGCCGCATTATATCAAGTTTTTCGAAAAAGGCATCCTGCGCCGCATCATCAACGAATCGGCAAAAAAGGAGGGTTCATCGGTTGAGGTTATCACCACCGCATCGCAGATACCCGAGCTGGTTGGCAACGAATATATCAAAGCCTTTAACCAGCTTAATGTAACCCACGTAAACATACTCCATATCAAAAGCCGCGAGGATGCTGCCAACCCCGAATATCTCGACCGCATCAGCAAAGCAGATGTAGTGATGTTCAGCGGCGGCGATCAGCTCCGCTTAACGGCCATTTTCGGCGGCACCCAATTTTTGCAGATACTGAAAAAACGCTATAACAACGAGAACTTCGTTATCGCCGGTACATCGGCTGGTGCAGCCGCAGCATCAACCCACATGATATACCGCGGGCAAAGCAACGAGGCCCTGATAAAAGGCGAGGTGCAGATTACCGCCGGGCTGGGTTTTATCGATTCGGTTATCGTTGATACCCACTTTGTACAACGCGGCCGTATCGGTCGTTTATTATACGCCGTAGCCACAAATCCCGGCATATTAGGCATAGGCCTTGGCGAAGATGCCGGACTGCTGATTACCGAAGGCAGCATGATGGAAGCCATCGGCTCGGGGTTGATCATGCTGGTTGATGGCACTAATATTGTAGAAACCAACGTTTATGATGTAGAGATAGGCGATCCTGTTTCTATAGAGAACCTGAAGGTGCATGTAATGTCTATCTTCGACAAATACGACTTGCTGCAGCAACGGATGATCATCAAAAAAACGGTGAGGGTGGAAGATGGCGTGTTCATCACCACCCAGGATAGTAGTAACGATCTTTTACAATGAAGCTAATTATTCACGGCGGTTTTTTTAGCGAGAGCCAAACAAACCAGGAAGTAAAAAAAGCCAAACAGGATGCCCTGCTGGAGATAGTACACCTGGGCCATAAATATCTGGAGCACCATACCGCTGCCCAAACCGTAGTGTACACCGTGCGCCTGCTGGAAGATTGCGACCTGTTTAACGCAGGCACCGGCTCGCAGATACAAAGCGATGGCAAGATCCGTTTAAGCGCTGCCCTGATGGATGGCAAAACCCAAAAGTTTTCGGGAGTTATCAATATAGAAGATGTACGCAATCCCATTTGCGTTGCCGAAAAATTGATGGAGTATGACGACCGGGTACTGAGTGGAAACGGTGCCTGCGATTTTGCCAAGCAGAACGGCTTCGGATACTTCAATACCGAGATACCCCAGCGCCGCAAAGAATACGAGAAAAAACTAAGCGACTCTATCCGCCTGGGCACCGTGGGTGCAGTTGCGCTGGATATTTACGGCGATATAGCCGCTGCCACCTCCACCGGCGGAAAAGGCTTCGAGATACCCGGCCGCGTAAGCGATTCTGCAACTACGGCTGGCAATTACGCCAATGCCTTTGCGGGCATCTCCTGCACCGGCGTAGGTGAGGACATCGTAAGCGGCTCAGTAGCAACCAAAATAGTTACCCGCGTAACCGACGGCATGCCTTTATCCCTCGCTACAGAAAAAACGCTTGATGAAATGAAGCCTTACGATGGCTTTGCCGGCATCATCGGCATCAGCCAAACCGGCGATATCTATCATGCGGATACCCACCCCTACATGGTTTGGGCTTTGCATGATGGTGAAGCGGAGGTGTTTGAATAGGCCTCCCTATTCAAACTCAGCATGCAAAGTAATCGCTACCGCGGGTTTAGCGCAGCGTAACTCGTGGCTTGCATTAAGCAAGCTTCCAGCTTGCGTCAGCTGAAAGCTTATTCAAATTCCGCGTTCAGCGTCATCGAGCTGAAGAAATCTGTTTTTACCACGAACTGGTTTCTTGTAATATCGTCTGCTTTTGTCATTTGTTCGGAACCGCTGTAATGGTTATTGAACAGCACATATTCACCACTTGCGTTTTTGGCAACCAGGCTGATGACGTACTTATAGTTATCCAGCACGGTTTTATCCAGTACCACCTTGCCGCTCACGTTTATCTGTAGGGGGGTAGTGGTGTTTTTTGCTACGTTGGCTATTACAGGGCTGGTATAAATAACCGGCGCATTCTGCACTACGCCGTTGGGCAAATACACTTCGTTGCCCTGTAGCTGCTGTATCTTCACGTAGATGTCGGCAGTTTCGGTAAGGGGCCAGCCGGCATCTTTGTACATGGCATCCGTGTTGTTCCAGTAAACTTCATTTATCACAATGTTTTTCAGCACCCTATCCAGCACAGTAACCTTTTTGGTGCTGGTAGCAATGGTGCCGTCGGCGGCTTTGGCGTTAAGCGTAACGGTGTAGGTGCCCGCTTTAGGGTATGATAGCACAACTGTGTACTCGGCCACAGTCCGCCCATCGCCAAGATCCCAGCTAATGGAAGCGGCGTTGGTAGCATTGCTGATTACCGATGCCGTATCGCTGGCACCAATGGTTATGGCTTCTGCCGATGTATTGCGGGCAAAGCTGAACCCGGCGGTGGGTTTTGGTGGGTTATTTTCTTTTTTGCAGGAAGTAAATATAGCCACAATGGCCAGGGAGAATAAAATTCGTTTCATAGGAGACCTAATGTTTAAGCTAAATTTAGACTGGTTTTGCACAGCAAAGATTAACCAAATGTTAAATTTTTTCGAGGTTTGTGTAATTTACAGTAAATCAGCGCCCTACAAATTGTAACGTTTTTGTGGGGATAATTAAACAATCCTTACCTTGTTCAACATGAGTAAAGGACCCCTCATACAATACCTAGAAAACACGGGAATAATATCTCATGCAATAGCAGCGGATATTGCGGATAAATTCCAACATAAAACCGTCGCCAAAAACCAGCTGCAGCTTGCCGAGGGCAAGATATGCGATGAGTATTTGTTTTTGGAGAGTGGGTTTATGCGCGGCTTCGCGCATGATACCGAAGGGAATGAAGTTACCACCAGTTTCTATGCGCCGGGGCAAATGGTATTTGAGGTGTCATCTTTTTTTACGCGAATCCGCTCCAAAGAAAACATACAGGCCCTTACCGATTGCGAAGGATGGTACATCAGCTTTGCGGAATTGAACGGATTGTTCCATTCACTGCCAGCTTTCAGGGCGTTCGGTCGCTCCGTATTGGTGAAAGGGTTCGCGGGCTTGAAAACCCGTATGCTGGCCATGATAACCGAAACCGCCGAAGAGCGCTACACAACGCTCCTCAAAATCAATCCGGAAGTTTTCCGGCATGCGCCACTGAAGCATATCGCATCGTACCTGGGCATTACCGACACCTCGTTGAGCCGAATCCGCAAGGAATTCGCAAAAAAATAACGCTTGGTATATTTCTTGCCAATTGGCAAGATGCCGCCGCATAGAATGCGCCACCTTTGTTTTATAAAAATTAAACAAATGGAAACGCTACCACTTTATGTACCCATAACATTCATCCTCACTACCATACTTACCCTAGCGCTGCTTTATAAAGCCACCGGGTTTTCCAAAACGGTTATCATCGTATCCCTGCTCTGGCTGGCGCTGCATGCCGCGCTGGGCCTTACCGGCTTTTACAAAGTGGTGGATGCCATGCCACCAAGATTTGGACTATTGCTGATACCCCCGGTAATTTTTATTGTTACCCGCTTCCTCAGCAAAAACGGCAGGAGCTTTATCGATACCCTCGACGTAAAAACCCTCACCTTGCTGCACATCATCCGCATACCGGTAGAGCTCTGTTTGTACTGGCTATTCCTGCACAAAGCTGTGCCGCAACTGGTTACCTTCGAAGGCCGCAACTTCGACATTCTGTGCGGCATCACCGCGCCAATAACCTGGTATTTCGGGTATGTAAAAAATGTACTGAGCAAAGCCGTGCTCATAGGCTGGAATATTATCTGTCTGCTGATACTCGGCAACGTGGTGGTATTGGCCGTTTTATCTGCGCCTTTCCCTTTTCAGCAGTTCGGGTTCGAACAACCTAACATCGCATTGTTCTACTTCCCCTTTGTATGGCTGCCCGGCTTTTTAGTGCCGGTGGTAATATTTTCACACGCGGTAAGTATAAGGAGGTTGGTGAAAGAAACAAAATAATTTGATCTGTCATGCCGAGCTTATCGAACCATTCGCCTGCTCTACATGGCGGTTAAGTCTTCGACAAGCTCAGACTGACAATTGATTTTTTTCGACCAAATAGTGAATTAGCGCGCCCTGCCTGATATACCAAACACCCGAGAAATGCGTTGATTGCATTGTGGATTATTTCAAATAAAGGGGCAACCAGCCCCATTTGGAATTTCTGAAATTTGTATTATCTTTACATACTAGTTAATTTAATTGCGCCTTGGCGAAAAACCCCTAAATGAAATACCTGATTATTGTACTTCTTTGCGCTTGCAACCTTACGGCTTCGGCCCAGTGGTGGCGGGGCGATTTCAAAAAGCACAAACGGTATCCGCTCATCGTGCAGTCTAAAATTCACTCCGTGCAACGCCTACCCAAATTCACCATGGCCAAAGCCACGGTACAGGTTAAGCAGGTACAGCGCAGTGCATATAATCTCGAACTTTGCGAAAAAGAAGTGATAAAAGCCGCCCAGCACCATATGCGTTACCGCGAATACGCCATGGCCAGTTACAGTTTTAGCGAACTGGCGCAGCTGTACGTGCTGGAGAACCGTCTTTCCGAAGCCAAATGGTATTACCTGCAAAGCATCCGCCTATCAAAAATACAGGCCGATGATGCGCATACTATCGTAAGCCTAATTGCGCTGGCTATGGTAAAAGCCGATTTAGGCGACTTGCCCCAGGCGCAGCAAGATCTTGCAGAGGCGCGCCGCATTGCCTTTGCTACAGGCCGCAACGCCGAAGTGCAGTTCATAGATAAAAAAATAGCCTACGTAAAAAGCAATAAGGTGTGGCTGTCAAAAGCCGACCTGCGTTATGCAGAAACGGCTCAATTACCCGCCAAATCAAAATAAACGGCTTAATATCGCGTTTATGTAACATTTACGTAAAATGCGGGTCGTATAATAAAACAACCCAAACATTATTGTAATATTGTTATTCAATATATTAGCGGGACGGCTTTGTGGCTGTCTCTTTTTTTATAAAGCGAATTTAAACCAGGCACTAGTATTGATGTTTCACCAAAGTCCCGACTTAACTACTGTAAAGGATATGTTTAAAAAATGTTATTTAATGCTGGCATTAGCGGCTGCGCTGGCCTGCAACGCCTCGCCAACCAAGCCGGCAATGATGAAAAAAGCCGGGCCGAACGATTTGCAGCCCGATGAGCAGCAGAGCGTGGTATTGAAAACCGTAGCCGGCATGGTAAGCACCTATAATTACAAAAAGGTGCCGCTTAACGATTCTATCTCTACCATCATCTACACCGAATACCTCAAAAAGATAGACGAGAACCATAATTACCTCACCGCCGGCGACGTAAAGGAGTTTGAGCAATTCAAAACCGTTTTAGACGACGACATCAAGAACGGCGACCTGAGCCACGTGTTCTACATCTTCAATGTTTTCCAGAAAAGGTACACCGAGTATGTGAACTTCTCTATCGCGCAGCTAAGCAAGCCGATGGACTTCACCAAGAACGACACTTTTACTTACGACCGCGAGAAACTGCCTTTCGCAGCAAACGAGAACGAGCTGCACGAGCAGTGGGCCCAGCGCGTAAAATACGACCTGCTTAACCTTAAACTGGCCGGCAAAGAGCTCGAGGCTAACAAAGAAACGCTTAAAAAACGTTACAGCGGCGTGCTTTCGCAATCCAACAAATTGAACAGCAACGATGTATTCCAGGTGTTTATGGATGCCTTTACCGGCGCTATAGACCCGCATACCAATTACTTTATCCCATCGGCTGCGGCGGCCTTCAATATCGATATCTCCCGCTCGCTTGAGGGTATCGGTGCAACGCTGCAATCGCAAAACGAATATGTTACGGTTACTTCTATCGTTCCCGGCGGCCCTGCAGATAAAAGCAAGCAATTGGCAGTAGATGAACGCATCATAGGCGTTGCGCAAGGCAAAACCGGCGAGTTCCAGGATGTAGTGGGTTGGAGGATAGAGAATGCTATCGCGTTAATACGCGGCACCAAGGGTACGATAGTGCGTTTGCAGATATTGCCAAAAGGCACCGGCGCAACCGTAAAACCACGTGTGCTTGAGCTGGTTCGCGAAAAAATCATCCTGAAGGATATCTCGGCTAAAAAAGAAATACGCACCTACAACTCCAATGGTAAAATAGTTAAGATTGGCATTATCAATGTGCCGGCTTTCTACATAGATTTTAACGATTACAAATCGGGCAACCCAAATTACAAAAGCACAACCCGCGATGTAAGGCTGATACTGGACACCCTTAAACGCGAAGGCGTAGACGGCGTGGTGTTAGACCTTCGCCAAAATGGTGGCGGCTCGCTAATGGAAGCTACCGAGCTTACCGGCCTCTTCATCAAAACAGGGCCCGTAGTGCAGGTTAGGGATCCGCGCAACCAGGTAGAACTGGAAAAAGACGACGACCCCGCCGTTGCTTATGGCGGCCCGCTGGCAGTACTGGTAGATAGGTTCAGCGCATCGGCTTCTGAGATATTCTCGGGCGCTATACAAGATTATGGCCGCGGCCTTATCATAGGTACCCAAACTTATGGCAAAGGTTCGGTACAACGCATTATAGACCTCGACCAGGTGATAAGCCCATCCATCAAAGATCGCCTTGCGAAACTCATGGGCAAGCAATCAACCGTTGCTACGGGTAGCCAAAACAAATTCGGGCAACTGAATTTAACCATCGGTAAGTTCTACCGCATCAGCGGCGGTTCTACCCAGCATAAAGGCGTACTGCCCGATATCGAGTTCCCGTCGGTTATCCCGATTGATAAATACGGCGAAGACACCGAGCCGTCGGCTATGCCTTACGATGTTATCGATAAAACGGATTACACCAGGGTTGGCGATTTTACCGCGATAATACCGCAGCTTAAAAAACTGCACGACCAACGCATGAGCAGCAGCGACAGCTTTAAATACCTGTTGCAGGATATTGCCGATATGAAAGCCCACGACCAGGAAGTAAGCGTTACCCTTAACGAAGCGCAATTAAGGCTTAAACGCGATGCCGACGAAAAGAAAGCCCTTGAGCAAAACAACCTGCGCCGCGTAGCCATGGGCCTGCCGCCATTGAAAAAAGGCGACACCAAGCCTAAAAACGAGGACCTGGACTTTTTGAAACGCGAAGCCGGCCAGATACTGACAGATTATCTTACGCTTGATAACAAGGTAAGCACAACCATTAAATAAACAATCAAAATAAATGGCCAAAGCCCCGTTCAGGTTATACTGAGCGGGGCTTTTGTTTTTTGTTGCTTTTGGAGGATTAAAACGCAACATCGAGTTAATTTCACGCAAAGGCGCGAAGGCGCAAAGATTTTGAAGCTTTTTACTTTGCGACCTTAGCGGCTTTGCGAGATAAAAAATCTTACCTTAATAACATTAACCCAACGGCACGATTTAGTTTGCTCATTGATGTGCTACAGTCGTTAACCCCCCATGGGGGTTCTTAACTTAACTATCCCTATCGCCGCTATAAACTGATAAGCCTATTTGCGGCCCCCGCCCCATAAAAAAGCCCCAACATTTCTGCTGAGGCTTAATACAGGCTTAAATGTTGTTTATTGTTTTGGCATCCTGCGCATCATGTTGGCCATGGCTGCGGGGTTGCTCATCTGTTTCATCACCTTTTTCATATCATCAAATTGCTTCATCAGGCGGTTAACCTCGGCCAAATCGCTGCCAGAGCCTTTTGCTATACGCATACGGCGGCTTGGGCTGATGATATCGGGGTTCTCCTTCTCTTTGGGTGTCATACTCTGAATAATGGCTTCTATGCTTTTAAAAGCATCATCACTCACTTCCACATCTTTCATCATTTTGCCAACGCCGGGTATCATGCCCATCAGATCTTTCATGTTACCCATTTTTTTGATCTGCTGAATCTGGCTGTAAAAGTCGTTAAAGTCGAACTTGTTCTTGCGTATCTTCTTTTGCAGCTCGGCAGCTTCCTTCTCGTCGAACTGCTGCTGCGCACGCTCTACTAAGGATACCACGTCGCCCATGCCCAGGATACGCGATGCCATACGATCCGGGTGGAAAACATCCAGTGCTTCCATCTTTTCGCCCGTACCTATGAATTTTATCGGCTTGTTTACAACCGATTTGATAGACAACGCCGCACCACCGCGGGTATCGCCATCAAGCTTGGTCAATACCACACCGGTAAAGTCCAGGCGGTCGTTGAACACCTTTGCGGTGTTCACGGCATCCTGCCCGGTCATGCTATCTACTACGAATAATATCTCCTGTGGCTTAGTGGCTGCTTTTACCTTTTCTATCTCCACCATCATGGCCTCGTCTATAGCTAAACGGCCGGCGGTATCAATAATAACTACGTTGTTGCCATCGCGTTTAGCCTGGGCTATACCCTCCAAAGCAATAGCAACCGGGTCTTTCGATTCGCGGTTAGCATAAACAGGTACGCCTATCTGCTGGCCCAAAACCTGTAATTGGTCTATAGCTGCAGGGCGGTAAATATCATCGGCAACCAGTAATGGTTTTTTTCCTTTTTGTGTTTTAAGATAGTTGGCCAACTTGCCGGTAAAGGTTGTTTTACCCGCACCGTTCAAACCCGCTATCAATATGATGGTAGGTGATGCTTTAAGTTCCAGTTCGGCAGTGGTGCCGCCCATCAGCTCGGTAAGCTCATCGTTCATGAGCTTGGTAAGCAATTGCCCAGGCGAAATAGAGGTAAGCACGTTTGCGCCTATTGCTTTTTGCCTTACGTCGTCTGTGAACGACTTGGCGGTTTTATAGTTAACGTCGGCATCCAAAAGGGCCTTACGTATCTCTTTCATGGTTTCGGCTACGTTTATCTCCGTAATCGAGCCTTGTCCTTTTAGTACTTTAAACGCCCTGTCGAGTTTATCTGATAAGTTTTCAAACATTATATAATCCTAATTTTTGAGGATACAAAGGTATGATTTTGAAGCAGAAACCCGTTCTACTAAAATGAAAATCAGCTCCCCTTTATCAATTTCGAAACCTCGCTATTAAAATTGGCTTTGTTTATGCCGGTAAGTTTTTCCAGTGCTTTAAAATAATTTGCGTCGCCGGCTTCCCTTTTACCGCAGCCCAACAATTCCATCACTGCTTCAAAACCCTTCTCCTTTTCAAGTTTTTGTACGATAAGCGCGTTGATCATGTAGGATATCTTGAAAATCTTGCCGCCATCATTATAGTAGTTTTTCCCGTCCTGGTATAATTGTAGCCAATCGGCGTTGGGGTTATCTTTTACATAGGTATTAAACATTGCCGAAACCTCGGGCCAGCTTTTGCCCCAGCTACCGCCATACAGGTACGCGCAACCCTCATCTACGGGCCGGTTGATGATATCGCTGCTCATCACGGTGCGCAGCCTGTCGTGAAACAGGTCGTGAGGGTCGAACCGGTTTTTTACCGTGCTCCAGCCATTGATGATAAGGTCGGTGTTGTTTTCATCTGCGCCTAACTGGTTGCTTACGAGGCCGGCGTTATCTGCCATGTATTCTATACCCAGCAGCTGTTGTACTTCTAAAAAATCCGCACAATAATAAAGCACGATCGGTTTTTTGGTGTTGAGCTTTTTATTGTAAAGCGCCACCATCCTTACAAACTCCTTCGCGTCGGCGGATGACAGGGTGTCCCTATAGTGAAAAGATACTACGCCACGGCTTTTAACTTTCCAGGAACTTGTGTTTCGCCTGAGCGGCGAATAAAAGTAAAACCGTCCGTTTACTTGTTTAGCCAGTAGCTTAAAGCTTGCCCTCATTAGCGGCGTATCGCCGGCCACACCGATATAGGAAAACTGGACAGCATAGCGGCCTTCACCCTGTTTCACAACATTGGTGAGGTATGGCCTATAGAAACCCGCCGCTTTGAGCGTTACATTTTGCTCTATCCCTTTCATTTCATCCAGCAGGGCCGATGTTGCCAAAAGCTCTTCTTTTAGCACGAAGGGGTTGTCCTTATTCGGTTTTTCTTTTTTGGCGAGGAAGCCGTTTAACGCGCTTATCAATTGTTTGGTAAGGGTGTCTTGCGGCAAATTAACATTATTGGGTATGATTAGGCCTGTATCTTGCGCAAAGCTGGTCGAAGCGGTGATCGCTAAAAGCAAGCAGGTAATAAAGGCCGGTAGTTTAAAATTCATTGCGATGAAATGGGTGCTGTTAAAGTACTTAATTCATTACAAATCGCCCACTTCCTTGTCTTTATTATTTCAAAGGCTCAAATGTGTAAATAACACGCAGCTTGCAGTCGCCTTCTTTCAGTATATCCTTATCATAATTATACCAGCCATCCTGCGGGCCGCCCTGCCCCTGGTTCACGTGAACCATAAACGCACCGTCGATATCCCGGTAACCATCTATCACAACCGAATGCCCGAAATTTTTAAGATTGGCAAAATGCAGGAACACTGGGCGCTTGTTGCTGATTTCGCTCATAATGATGCGCTCTTGCTTGCCGGCAGTATAGGGGAGCAAATGCCGCCAGGAGATATAGCGGCTCACCTTTACTTTATAATGTTGCTCTAAAAGGCCGGCCGGCGCGAGCTTATGCATATAACTATCGGTACCGAAATCTTTTTGGATGGCCAGCGCGGCGTAGTAGTTATACCTCGCCAGCTCTGCCACCTGCTCTTCGCCAGTACTGTTATCTATCCGGCTTGCCAGTTTATCTATGCTGATGGCCGCGCTATCGATATCTTCGTTTATACGGTAACCCTTGCTGGAGATGTAGGCCACATGACCGAATGGCTTCAGGCGGTGAAAATACATAATCTGTGCCAGGGCGGTGCTCCAGCAACCCAGCCGCATTTTATCCGGCGTACAACTTTCAAAGCCGCCCATTTGCTGCCAGTGGGTTTTTATGAATACGCTATCGGCTTGGGGAACCGTATCTGTAACCGGGATAAGCGCGGTTGCGGCGAATACATAGCCGGTACATAATATAGCCAGCGATACTAAAATAATCTTGATTGCCTTTTTCATGTTCTTTGTTTTAAGGCAAAGCAATGGCAAACCGAATTCTACATCCTCTCAAAACAGGTAATGAGAGCAAATAAAAATAGCCGCTTAAGAAAGTCGGGGAACTATCGGTGTGGCAAATGCCTTTGTTTTGGCGAGATAGCTTTTGGGCGATTCGCCCGTGGCGGCTTTAAATATGCGGTAAAAGCTGGCTTCGGAATTAAAACCGCTTTCTAGCGCAATGCCAAGGATAGAGAGGTGACTGAGTTTTTTATCGGCCAGCTTTTGCTTTACCTCTTCCACGCGGTATTGGTTTATTAACGACCGGAAAGGCATACCAAACCCTTTATTGATGGCTTCGGAAACTAAAGACGGGGAGCTTTTTATATAAGAGGCAAGCACATCTAATGTGAGCTCATTATTTAAAAATATCTTTTCCTTTTCGAGTGCCGCCCTTATCATTTCCTTTGCTGCGGCAAGTTCGGCATCAGTGTGTTTAGATTTCGGCGCTTCCGCTAAACCGGCCTTTTCTTCGCCTGGCATGGCTGCCAGTAACCCATCTTTTTGCTGGTACGATTTAATGGCGATGTAATAGATGAGCCCCGAAAGGTAAATGTAAAAAACCTCCCAATGCAAAAAATGGCGCGTATTGAAGTGGAAAACCTGATCGAGCAGGACGTTGACCATCAGCCCGGCGCCTAGTACACCGGTAAGCAGCAACACATTCTTCAGCCAGGTAAATGTTGGGTAAGCGGTGCCAGATATGTTTTTATACAGCCAGCCCCGGTAACGCTGCACCAGCCTAAAGCTCAGCACCCCATAAACAACCCCGCTGATAACCGAAAGCACATCCTCCACCGATTTAACCTGGTTAAAATACAATCGCCCGGCCATGGCGTCTTTAGCACTTAGCCCGCTTACCGGCAGCGCCGCTATATAAACCGCTATGGCGTGCAGCATAAGCAACATCGGCGGCACGAGATGCAACAGTTGCCTGCCCCGGAGCTTGAATTTGGGCCGTATAAGCGCTATCACATACAGGTACAGCAGCGGCTGGATAAGCAGATCGATAGCTAATGGAAAATAGCGTAGCAGGGGCTCGTCCCAAAGCCCGAGGGTGTGGAGTATGATTTTAAAACTGAGCAGACTAAATACTAATAGCATTACCGCTAAAAGCCTCGTGGCTGTGTTGCTGTTTTTAACCCGTAGCAGCAATACCGAGGAAACCACACCCTGCAGAATGCCAAACGACACAATTACATCAAACCAGTTAAAGCTCATTTTTATGGGTGAGGAGGCGTAAAAATACGCATTATCTGTGGCATCAAACGCCCCCTAAAAGTGCAAAACAAGGTCCTGTTTTGCGTTTATCCATACGGGGAACATGTTTTTTTGTGGCTTATTTACCATATGGCCAACTATTTAACATCTCTTAACCAATATTTAACAGTTGATATTGTAACGTTTAGCAAACTTCGCACATCTTATAGGAACTATTAGCTCCCCAATTATGAAGGCATTTGTACTCGCCATATCCTTATCGGTAATAACTCTAACTGCTTTTTCGCAAAAGGCCAAGAAAACCCTCGTGGCCACAAAAACGGACATGCCGCCAAAACTGGATGGTTTGCTTGACGATAAAGCCTGGCTGAACGTGCCCATAGCAACCGATTTTGTGGAACTGCAGCCCAACGCCGGCACGCACGAAAAACCCGAAGAACGCACCGAAGTAAAAATAATTTACGATAATAACGCCATCTACATTGGCGCCCGCATGTACGAAACCAGCGGCGACAAGGTAGCCAAAGAGATTGCCACGCGCGATAACGTGGGCAACGCCGATTTCCTTGGCGTGATATTCGATACCTACCAGGACGGCATCAACGGCACGGGGTTCTTCGTAACATCGGCCAACAGCCAGTTCGATGCTAAATATACCCCGCCAGATCAAAACGGCAACACCGAAGACCCAAACTGGAACGCCGTTTGGACCAGCAAGGTTGTGGTTGACGACCACGGCTGGAGCGTAGAGATGCGTATCCCATACTCGGCATTGCGCTTCGCAAAAAAAGATGTGCAAACCTGGGGCATGAACCTCATACGCAAACGCCAGCGCATACAGCAGCAATTATTCTGGAATGAAATAGACCCTAAGATGAATGGTTTTATTAACCAGGAGGGCGTTTTAACCGGCTTAGAGAAATTAGACCCGCCCGTGCGATTGGCCTTCTACCCTTATTTTTCCACCTATGTAAACCATTACCCTTACAACACCGCCGGCGTACCTAACACCAAGGCTTCGGTTAATGGAGGTATGGATGTAAAATATGGTATCAATGATGCCTTCACGCTGGATTTAACGCTGATCCCCGATTTTGGGCAGGTGCAGTCTGACAATAAGGTGCTCAATCTTACGCCCTTCGAAGTAAAATATAACGAAAACCGGCCCTTTTTTACCGAGGGTACCGAGTTGTTTAATAAAGGCAATTTGTTTTATTCGCGCAGGGTGGGTGGGCAACCGCTTCACCACGACGACATGCCGTTAAACAAAAAAGATGTGGTGGTAAGCAATCCTACCGAAACAAAATTGCTAAATGCTGTTAAACTTTCCGGGCGGTTATCAAATGGCCTTGCCATTGGCGTTTTTAACGCCGTTACCAATACCGCCTATGCCACCGTTGAAGACTCTTTAGGCAACCGCAGGCAGGTACAGACAAGCCCGGTTACCAATTACAACATCCTGGTGTTTGACCAGAATTTAAAAAACAACTCGGCCATAACTTTAATCAACACGAATGTAAAACGTTTCGGCAAGGATTATTCTGCCGACGTTGGCGGCTTTGTATATAACCTCAACAATAAAAAGAACACTTATAAATTACGCGGTTTTGCCATGATGAGTAATTTGTACGGCGGCGGGATGAAAACCAAAACAGGTTATAGCTACGAGGTTATCGGAGGTAAATCATCCGGCAATTTCACCTGGGACGTTGGGCAGGATATGGTGGATAGCCAATACGAAGTTAACGACCTGGGCTTTTACAACAACAACAACTACTTAGAGCACAATCTTAACCTCCAATACAGTAATTACAAACCCAAGCATTTGTTTACCAATTATGGCGTGTGGACCAACACATACTACTCGCGCCGCGTAAACCCTACAGCTTACCAAAACTTTAATCAGAATTTTGGCGCCTTTGGTGCCTTTAAAAATTTGTGGCAGGTAAATATTAATGGGCATTTTCGTTTTGAGGGGCAGGATTTTTACGAACCGCGTGTTGCAGGCTTGATGTATAAAAACCCGCAGAACTTCATGCTGAACTGGAATTTGAGCACCAACCGTTCTAAAATGGTTTCGGGAGGTTTCTGGTACTCGGATACCTGGGTTTGGAACGGGCACAATGCGCACGGTAACGACCTGGAAATGTATGTTAATCTGCGCCTAAGCAATAAGTTTTCTATCAATGAAGACATCACCTTTAGTCCGCGGATAAACTACCTTGGTTTTTCAACAAGAGATACCATTAGTGGCAACCCCATTTTTGCTTTAAGGAACGTGCACACGGTAGAAAACATCTTTAGCCTCAAATACGCCTTTAGCGGCACCATGGGCTTAAACCTGCGTATGAGACATTACTGGAGCAAGCTGAACGTCAAACAATTTTTTAACCTCGGGGCAAATGGTTACGTAGCACCCCTAACGTCCACAAATTTTAATCATAACCGTGACCAAAACGTAAACATCTGGAACGTGGATATGGTGTACGTATGGCAGTTTACCCCGGGCAGCGAGCTTAGCCTGGCCTGGAAAAACTCGGCATACAATGACACCAACCCGGCAAACGAAGGCTATCTCAATAACTTACATAACACCGTCAACCTGCCGCAGAACAACAACTTCTCGCTCAAGATATTGTACTACGTAGATTTCCAGAGTTTAAGGAAGCATCATACAAAAGGATAAAACGCACGTCATTAAACAGAAAAACCGGCTGATGGCCGATTTTTCTGTTTAATATATCTTTGCCTAATAAGGTTTCCGTTACGGAAACCTGTACAATATCCCCAATGACAGGCCTTCGGTGCCTTGTATATCGCTCGAAGTATTCTTATCGAAAAGCAGTGTTCCGTTTATAGATACGTTGATGAGGCGGTTTACCTTTGCTGCAAGCACGGCATCCAATCTGTGCCTAACATAATCGAGCGGTTTGCCGTAAGGTACAAACATATCGTAACGGGCATTAAAGTGCATATTCTTGGCAATATCCTTATCAAATATGGCTACCATCTGGAAGGCTATGTCTGTATGGATGGTTTTGCCAGGCGTAACACCATAATTGCCCGGGTTATTGTGGTATATCGTAGTATCCATAACGAAAGTTTGGCGGGCCGTGCCGGTACCCAAACGAAGATCGAAGAACTTTTCGGCCTTATACTCAAAACCCACTGATTCGGTTAAATACCCCGGCGACATAAAGTTAGATATCAGCACCGGCGGATTAACGCCCGCAGCATCGTACTGAAAACCTTTATCAAACTGCGATTCGAAGCTTAAAGACCCGAAGAAGAACCAATGTTTAGACATCTGCGTGGCCACTTTGTTATCCAGGAAAATACGGTCGTTTGTTTTGCGCGCACCCTGACCTTTGTTTTTAGATTTTCCGTAGAGCAGATTTAATTCGGTAGCGTAGCTAAAAGGTGCTTTACTATACTCGGTACGGTATATTAAATTAGTACCCAAAGCAATGGCGGTAACACCACCCGCGCTGTAGTTGTTGCTGAAGGCGGCCTGATTAAAGTTCACACCAAGGGTAATAAACCTGCGCCAATAGCTCACTTTGTAATCCAGCATGGTTACGGGTATCAGCTCCTGCTGTATCTGTATGGGCCTGGTTGGCACCGGTATTGAATTGGGCCGCGGCGCAATGCGGTATCTGTTCAATAAATTGGTATCAATTTTTACGGTGTCCCGCTTGGCGGTATCGGTTGTTTGGGCGTTGGCACTCAACGCAATTGACAGGGACAGTAGGAAAAAGAAGCTAAAGCCGGTTTTCAACATAACGCAAAGAAAAAGCAAAAATCTGTTATTTCAACGCAAAAACTGTAACTAATGTGTTCGCTATTAAAAAAAAATCAGCCAGTTACAATATTTCCGGCAGTTTAAATAGGCTAAATCCGCCTCCATTTTGTACGCCTCCTGTTCGAAAGAAATGCTCATGTACGCCTTCTGATGATTGCGGTACCGAATAAGATTTACCAGATAATTCAGCAGGTACAATACATAAAAAGGCAGTACCAATAGTTCTATCTGCTGGCGTAAGTGAATCTGTTCGTGGTTAAGCAACACCTCGTCGTTGCGCATGGCATCGCTACGGAGCAAAATAAAAGGGTACAGCGCCATGGCGTTAACATTTAGCCAGGAGGCAACAATAAGCCAACCCTTCATTTAGCGGTATCGATAAACATTTTTGGCAGGGGCGCCAACTCGAATGCCCTGGGGTTGCGGCGGTAGCGTTTGTAGCTGCTGCGTACATAGGCAACAAAGTCGTACTCGCTTGCCGTGGTTACCATATTGTAGCTGGGTCGGTATTTCAGCATAAAATCGGTTAACTCGGGGTCTTTTAAAAAGGTAATACCCCCCACGTACGATTTATTGAAGCGGAAGTCGATTACCGATTGGTGGTAGTCGCGGTCGATAATTTCTTTCAGATGCTCGGCGTTGCGGCCGCTGCTGCTGAACAGGTTGTAAAGCGCATCTATGCTGAAGCCAACGCCGCCTTGTCCTAACGACAGCAGATCCGGGTTGCTGGATGGACCATATATCTTGCTGTAATCGCTTTTTGTGGCCAGATATCGCCGTTGCGGGTTAAGCACGTTGTCGCGTATGGTTACCTCTTGCAGTTGTATGGCCGTCGGGCGCATATAAACGGCCAATGGCAAAAAGTTTTTTACGGTAAGGGTATCGGCAAAATGGTCGGATTTACTAAAGATAAGCACATCGCCAATGCTGGCTTTTATGGTAAACTCTCCCTTGATGGTATTATAAATAGATTCGCCGGTATTGTTGTTACGCACGTTTACCCGGGCAATACGCACGCTGCTTGTTTTATCGAATACGATACCCGTTACCTGCTTTTGCTGGGCAAAAGCAGGCATAAAAAATATGCAAAACAGGATGGAGAGCCATAGTTTCATTGTAGGAATCATAAAGCTACGCGTTTACAGCGAAGCCGCACGTTTTATTAACAAATTTTAACACGCTATTTTATCACAACTAGTTTTTGGCCAATCTTTAGGTTATTATCGGCCAGGTTGTTCAGCGCTTTCAATTCGTCAACGGTGATACCAAAACGCTTGGAGATGTTGTATAGTGTATCGCCCTGTTTTACGGTATAGATTTTATCGTCGGGCGATGTCTTGGCAATCGTATCTGGCTGGGCGCTGCCAATGTCGTTGTTTATTTCGGTGAGCACGCGGTCCTCTCGTTTTATTTTTGCAACGCCACCTTCAGGGCGATCATACTGGTCCAGGTTATATTTTACGATTAGGTTTATCAGCAGTTGGGGGTACCTGGGGTTAGTGGCATAGCCGGCTTTTTTTAGGCCATACGCCCAGCCGGTGTAATCGTCCTTATCCAGTTCGAAAAGCCTTGCGTAATTCTTCTTCTTCAAAAACTCGGAGTGGTCGCGGTAGCTGTCTTCCGGGTTGTCGTACACGCGGAAACAATCGTTGGTTTGGTCGTCGTCTTTATAGTAGCTTGGCCCGGCCCAGGTGCTACCACATTTGATGCCGAAGTGGTTATTGGCGGCTACGGCTAAATCGCTGTTGCCGGCGCCCGATTCGAACAGACCCTGCGCCAGCGTTATGCTGGCGGGTATGCCGTAGGCGTTCATCTCTTGTATGGCGATGGCTTTAAAGCGGTCGATATACTCCAGGGACGACATATTGCGGTGCGATGCGATGGCCGCCTGGTTGCGTTTTTGGATAGCCCGGTTGTTCTTTCGCGCTTTGCTATTGCTAATGGCGCTTTTATGCGCCGAGCACGAATTGAAAAGAATAGCGAGGATGAAAAGGATGTAAAATTTCCGCATGCAGCAATAACCTTAGCCGATAGAACGGCTAAAACGAAAGTAAATTATTTTTGGCTATTGTCCGCTAGTTGTGCCGGCATATTTGCGTCGACTGGCTTTTCGTCAAGGTCGTTCAGCTTGTATTTTTTGATGATGGCCATCACTTGCGATGCCCAGGTGCGGCTGCTGCAGTAGCCACTGCGTTGTATGCCGCGCGCCCAACCTGCGTAATCATACTGGGTAAGCTTATCGGCCAGGTGGCTAAATTGCTTGCGCTCTGTCATGATGCGGGCAAAATCCTGGAAAGAATCCATAACCGAATCGTACCGTTTATATGGTGTGCGTACTTTTTTGTTGTTTTTGTAATAAACTACAGTGCCGCCTCCTTTTACGCCAAACTGGTTATTCAGGTTTTGGGCGATATTGCTCTTGCCGCTGGCAGATTCGTGCATGGCCACGCCTAAAATGATACTGGCGGGCACACCTGTTTCGTGCATAATGCGTACGGCATTATCTTTGAACTTATCGATGTATGATTGTGGAGCTGTTTGTGCCGAAACGGTTGCTGTGGTTGCAATTAACGCGCATACTAACAGTAGTGTAGCAGTAAAGAGTTTCTTCATAATTATTTTTTTCTGATGATCAGTAGTCCATCTCGAACGGGGAGGATTAATTTCTCTACATCCGTATTTAAAGCTATCAGTTCATTTAGCTTGCGGATGCCTACGGTATCGGCGTCTTTTTCGTTGCCATATACCTTGCCTTTCCACAAAACATTATCAATTATTATTAACCCACCGGGCCTTACCTTGTGCAATACGAGTTCAAAATAAGTAAAATTATTTCTTTTATCCGCATCAATAAAAACTAAATCGAAGTTATTTTCCTCTAAATCAGCAATAACGGCCTCTGCGGCCCCAAAATGCAGCTTTATTTTTTTGTCAACATTTGTTGATTTAAAATGTGAAACAAGCATTTCCTCGTATTCGCGGTTAACTTCTATGGTGTGCAAAATACCGCCTTCAACAAGCCCTTCGCTTAAGCAAATAGCCGAGTAGCCGGTAAAAGTGCCTATCTCTAAAATCAGTTTCGGCTGCACCATTTTGCTCAGCATGCTCAGCAATCGGCCCTGGTAATGGCCGCTTAGCATGTGCGGTTTAAGCACTTTAAGGTATGTTTCGCGGTTGATCGCCTGTAGTTCGGGAGCCTCGGGGTCGAGGTGGGCATCGAGGTAGGATTGCAGAGCCGGATCTAAAATTTCCATTGGGCAAATTTAGGGAAATATTTTTTGAAGGGAATTTATGTCTCTCTACCACGTCATTGCGAGCGATAGCGCGGCAATCATCGGCAGGCTGGTCGGATTTGCAGAGCGGCTCTGCTGACCGATGATTGCCACGCCGCCACCGCCCATCCTCCCCGCTGCGGCTCGCAATGACGTGGGGGGAAGGATCAACGGATTAGAAACTCTTCCCCATCCACCCTTGCAGCAATATCACCGCCGATATCGTATCCACCAACTCCTTGTTCTGCCTTGCTTTTTTGCCCATGCCGCTTTGGGCTATAACTGCCGATGCCATTTTAGAGGTGAAACGCTCGTCCAGCATTTCAACGGGGATTTCGGGGAAAGTTTTCTTCAGGAGGTTAACGAACCCTTTTACATGGGGTGCCGATTGCGAGGGCGTATTGTCCATCTGCTTAGGTTCGCCAACAATAAAGCGCTCCACGGGTTCGGTTTGCAGGTATTTTTTGAGGTAATCGATAATTTTTAGCGGGTGGATGGTATCCAGTCCGGTAGCTATGATCTGCATCGGGTCGGTAACTGCAATGCCGATGCGCTTGGTGCCGTAATCGAAAGCCATGATTCTCATGAGATGTGAGATATGAGATATGAGATATGAGACTTTTTCATGGCACAAAGATATGAGATGTGAGACATGAGATATGAGATTTTTTGTGGCTGGCAATCTATTTATTATCCATTAAAAATAAACCTCAGGCATAGCTTCGGTCTCATATCTCACATCTCAAATCTAATTCCACATCTCAAATCTATTTTTTACCTTGCACCAATGCAGTTTAAGCAAATTACCGGGCAGGATGCTATAAAGCAACGTTTGATTACTTCTGTAAATGAGAACAGGGTAAGCCATGCTCAGCTGTTTTTGGGCCCCGAAGGTAGCGGCAGCCTGGCGCTTGCTGTTGCTTACGCCCAATACCTAAGCTGTGAGGATAAACAGCCCGAAGATTCCTGCGGGGTATGTTCCAGCTGCCGCAAGTATCAAAAACTGATGCACCCCGATCTGCATTTTTCCTACCCAACCTTCGGCACGCCAAAAGAATCATCGATAGATTTTATAGACCAGTGGCGCACGGCTTTTACAGAAAACCCGTACCTCAGCCTGGATACCTGGCGGGGATATTTAGATTCTGGCAACAAACAAGCTAACATCAACATCCTCGAATGCCATCAAATTATCAAAAAACTCAGCTTTAAACCGTTTGAGTCGGTTTACAAAGTTTTAATACTGTGGCTACCCGAGTACCTGGATAAACAAGGCAACGCACTGCTGAAAGTGATTGAAGAACCGCAGCCCAACACGCTATTTTTGCTGGTGGCCCAAAACCAGGACCAGATACTGAACACCATCCTCTCGCGTACGCAGCTCATCAAGATACCCTGCTTAAATTATGATGATATAAAAAGCCAGCTCATCGCACAGCATAATCAAACTGAAACCGCCGCTTCGGAAATTGCTTACTTAAGCAACGGCAATATGACCGAAGCCCTAAACATGCTGCAACAGGATGCTAAAGGCTACCACGATATGTTTGTGCAGTGGCTGCGTTTATGCTTCGGCAACAAAGGGTTAGAGGTGCTTGCGTTTACCGACCAGGCCTCTAAAATGGGGCGCGAAAACCAAAAGAATTTCATCCGCTACGGCATCAATTTTATCCGCGAATGTTGTTTGATATCGGCAGGTGCCGAAAGAATGGTACATTTACCATCGCAAGAGCTGGATACGGCCCGCAAAATGGCCGGCGTAATGAATATTGCCCAAGCCGAAACCATTATTACCGAGCTGGAAAAAGCTCATTATCATATAGAACGCAATGCTAACCCTAAGATCTTGTTTTTAGATGTATCTTTGCAGATTATAAAAGTACTAAATTTAAAAATCGTCCCCCCGGGGAATCATTATATACCGAATTAATTATGGGATGCGGAAGTTGCTCAACAGGGGGCGGTTGCTCACCTGCGGGCTGCAAAAGTAACGGCAGTTGCCTTACTAACGGTTGCAGCAAACTGGATGTACACGATTGGCTTTCCCACATGGATATGCCAACCAATTATAAGCCCTTTAGCATAGTAGAAGTAAAATTCAAAGGCTCGCGAAAGGAGTTCTATCATAACCACGATAATATTTACCTGGAAGCGGGCGAACTGGTAGCGGTTGAAACCACCACCGGCGGCTACGATATTGGCCACGTAAGCATCACCGGCGAACTGGTGCGTATGCAGATGACCAAGCGCCACGTAAAGGAAGCGGATGTAACCAAAAAAATCTATCGCCGCGCCACCCCTGCCGATGTTGATAAATGGAAGCTGGCCAAGGATATGGAATGGGAAACCATGCACAAAGCACGCACACTGGCTTTGGAGCTGAAGCTGAGCATGAAGATAAGCGATGTGGATTACCAGGGTGATAAAACCAAAGCCACCTTTTATTATACGGCCGAAGGCCGCGTAGATTTTCGCGAGCTGATCAAGAAAATGGCCGAGAGTTTCCGCATACGTATAGAGATGCGCCAGATAGGTATGCGCCAGGAAGCAAGCCGCCTTGGCGGTATAGGCAGCTGCGGCCGCGAGCTTTGCTGCAGTACCTGGTTAACCGATTTTAAAACGGTATCTACGTCTGCTGCACGCTACCAAAATTTATCCCTAAATACGCTTAAGCTTGCCGGCCAATGCGGCAAATTAAAATGTTGTTTAAACTACGAGCTGGATACTTATATGGATGCGCTTAAGCACATCCCCGATAACGTAAACACGCTTAGAACCGAAAAAGGCGACGCGCGCCTGCAGAAAACCGATATCTTTAAAAAAATAATGTGGTTTGCTTTCCCACGCGAAGAATCGTGGGTGCCGTTGCCGATTGCCCGCGTAAAAGAAATACAACAAATGAACCGCGATGGCGTTTTGCCTGCCGACCTTACCGAGGCCGTACAAGTAGAATTGATACCGGTAAAAGTGCTCGATTACGAAAATGTGGTTGGCCAGGATAGCCTTACCCGCCTGGATGAGCGCCGCAACGCCAATAAAAACAAGAACAAAAATAAAAGCCGTGGCAAAGGCCCCCGTCCGGAAGGACAGGCCCAGCAAGGCGGCGCAAGGCCCGATGGCGGAAACCGACAGCCTAATGCACCTCAACGGGAAGGCGGCGCGCAAGCCGGCCCAAGGCCCGATGGCGGCAGGCGGCCCGAAGGTAATCGCCAGCAAAATGGCCCTAAACGAGAAGGCGGCGCGCAGGCTGGCCCAAGGCCCGATGGTGAAAACCGGCCAGACGGGAACCGCCCGCAAGGAAATAACGCAAACAGGCGCAATAACAACCGCCGTGGCCCAAACCGCAACCCCAATAACCCACCACCAGCAAGGCCGGAATAAATGAAACTGAAACATAATTTGTTGCTGGCAGGTTGTTTTGCCCTAATTTTAGCAGCCCTGGGCTGTAAAGATGCGGCAACAGTTATGGATACCAGCACCGAGATTGATAACCATAACTGGTCGTACGGCAACCGGGTCAAATTCGATGTAAAGATTGATGATACCAGTGTGCCTTATAACCTTTATCTCAATTTAAGGGTTGGGGGCGGCTATCGTTATTCTAATATCTACGCCTTGTTTTACCAAACATCTCCCGATAAAAAACTCAGCAAACTGCGCTACGAGTTTACACTGGCCAACCCCGATGGCGAGTGGCTAGGTAGCGGCAGTGGCAATTTGTACAGCTATCAAATGCCATTGCGCACGGCGTATAAATTCCCTGCACCCGGGGTGTACCATTTCGAATTAGAGCAAAACATGCGCGATAACCCCCTGCACGAGGTAAGCGACGTGGGCCTGAAGGTGGAAAAAACGAAATAATTTTTTATTGGTTTTTAATCTACCAATCAAAGCAAAAAATTATCTTAGGGGCTTAAACCTTATTAATTAAGCCATGAAAAAGCTTCTGTTCATCATCCTGCTGCTGCCTATCTTCGCAAAGGCGCAAGCACCCAATGCCGATAGCATCAAAAATGCAGGCACGGTAAAATATTATACCAAAATCATCGCCCAAAAACCAAACGATTCGGTTGCGTACTACAAACGCGGCAGCGCCTACCTTAACCTGGATAAGTACAAACTTGCCCTGGCCGACCTTAACAAGGCGCTGTTGATAAACCCCAAATATAAAGAAGCCTTGCTGGATAGGGGCCGAACCAAGCAATCGCTTGAGGATTATGCCGGCGCGCTTAAAGATTATAACGCCTATCTCTTGCTGAAGCCAAACAGCTCTGCTGCTTTGTACAACATCGGTATGGTAAAGCGCATTCAGAAGGATTATAAAACCGCGCTGGATTACTTTAGCAAAGGATCAGCCATAGACCCAACCGACCCCGATTTCTACAACGAGATGGGTATCTGCAAAAAACGGCTCGAAGATTATAAGGGTGCTATAGAACTTTTCAATAAAGTGGTAGAGCTGGATCCTAAAGATTATCGCCCGCACTACAACACCGGCCTCACCAAAAACCTGATGGAAGATTACAAAGGCGCTATCGAATCATTCGACAAAGCGGCCCAACTCGATCCAAAGAATGGCGATATCTACTACAGCCGTGGCGATGCCAAACGGTACATGCAGGATTATGCCGCCGCTATAGAAGATTATACCAGGGCTATACAATTAGACCCAACATTTGTAGATGCCTACAATAACCGTGGTATAGCCAAATACAAAAGCGAGGATTTCGACGGGGCCATTGACGATGCCAACAAAGCCCTTGCCATCGATCCTAAATACGCCAATTCGTTTTATAACAGGGGCCTTGCGCACGAATCGCAAAGCAACTATGCAGATGCGGTGGAGGATTTCGATAAATACATCGCACTGGAACCTACCGACCCTGATGGTTTCTTTAAACGCGGCAACAATAAGTTGAACCTCGATGATTTTGCCAATTCCATCATCGATTACAACCAGGCCATAAAACTAGATTCTAAATACACCAATGCCTACAACAATCGTGGGGTTGCCAAACGTTCGTTGCAGGATTACAAAGGCGCGATATTAGATTATTCCAAAGCCATCGAACTGGAGCCTAAAGATGGCACCTATTTCACCAACCGGGCTTACGCCGAGCACATGCTGAAAGACGATGCCTCAGCCTGCGTAGATTGGAAGAAAGGCCTGGAACTTGGCGATAAAGACGCCGAAGAATACCTCACTAAATATTGTAAGTAAGTTTGATAAGGGCTGTATCATAAAACTATTTTATAAAAACACTCGAAATAAAATTGGCTTTTTATAGCATAGGCTATGGCGGCGATTTAAACACAGAGGTAACAAAGATAAAAACACAGAGACCACTGAGATTTTATTCTATTTAGCGAAAAAAAGGCTCTGTGACCTCCGTGCAAACCTTTGCGGACTCTGTGTTTAAATAGCCACCAAATTGTGTTTTGCTGCTTAAATCTGATTTCCACTTATCTTCTTTAATGAAGCCGATGTTTACGGAAAACATCACAGCAGGGAAATATCCGGGCTTCCCTTAAAAGCCTTACAGCCCTTAGTTTACCGTGTAATCGGTGCTGATTTTGCTGAAAGAACCCAATTCCTTAGCCGATTCTTGCGCTACAATTGTGCTGTTATCGGTAACAATATACGATACTGTGTTTTCACCGCCCGCGTTCTGTATCTCCATATGCAACACGCCGCCAGCCACCAGGCCGGTAGTGAATTCATAACTACCTGTAGTTACAGATTTAGTATCGATGGCTGAATTTACCGTCTCGTCGGCTTTTATTGCAGATAAAGTAACGGTGAAGGCTGCTGTTGCAGTAACTGTCACCTTTATATTGTGCGGCACAGGCCCGGCAGCTCCTTTTTTGGAGCAAGAGCATATAGAAATGCAGCCCAAAAGGGCCAGCAGGATGATTGCGTATTTCATGGTAGGTATATTTTGGTTTTATAAAACATGTAAATATGCCAATTGTTGTTTAAGAACACAAACTATCGCCATGAAGCAAGTCATTTCTTATTTGGTAATTATGCTGGCCGCCGCGCTACTGTTCTTTACCGCCTGCAAAGGCAACACCGGGCAAACAGGGGGTGCTCAGGCAGATTCGGGACAAAAGCATATAGGTAATTCGGGCCCGGCAGATAGCTCAGGCTATGCTGTTAGCCCAACAGAAGCGGGCGGTAAAGATACCAGCGGCAATGGTAGCGGTACCGCTAATGCACCCAAAGATACACTGAAAACGAAACCTTAAAGTTTCACACTTAGCCCACCGATAAAAATGGTATTTTAGGCGCTCCTGTTACCATATCGCATGAAAAAACTATTCGCCTTACTGTTTATCGCACCATTACTAGCCTCGGCCCAAAAAGCAACGCTTAAAACAACTCCCACAGATAGCGTAGAAGCCGTAAAAGCCCTTGATTTTTACACCAAAGAGATTGCCGATTACCCTAACGAAGCCGATTATTACTATGAACGCGGCCATGCCAAAATAACGCTTAAGGATTTTAACGGCGCATTATTGGACCTTAACAAAGCTGTAAGCCTTAAAATTAATTTCGACAGGGCCTATGTAGACAGGGGCCGCCTAAAAGATGTAGTAGGAAATTACGAGGGTGCCATAGCCGATTACGACCAGGCCATATCCATAAAACCCACTGCCGTTGCTTACTATAACCGCGGGTTGGCCAACTTAAGTTTAAACAACCCAGCGTCGACCGATTTCGATAAAGCACTGGCTTTGGATGGCAATTATAAAAATGCACATATTGAGCTTGGACAAATAAAACAGCAAGCCGGCGATAATAAAGGAGCCATAGCAGATTATAGTGCTGCCATTGCCATCGACCCTAAAAATTTTGATGCTTACGTAAACAGGGCACAGGCAAAAGCGGATATCGGCGATTTAAAAGGAGCCGTTGCCGATTATGCCATGGCTATCAAGCTCGGCCCTGCCGATGGCGACCTTTATTTCAGCAGCGGCAATGCAAAACTAAACAGTAAAGATAATGCCGGCGCAGTAGCCGATTATAACCAGGCCATCCTTTTAAACTCGAAAAATGTACTCGCTTACTATAACCGGGCAATTGCTTTTGATAATTTGGGCAAATACGCCAACGCCATTACAGATTACACGGTCTTCATAAAGTATAATGAAACCGACGGCAAGGCTTACCTTAACCGCGCCAACGATTATCTGAAAACCTCCATTTTTAACAAGGCGCTGGCCGATTATAATAAAAGCCTGGAGCTTAATCCTAATAATGCAGAAGCGTACTTTTTCCGCGCATTCTGCAAACGTAACTTAAAAGATTACCCGGGTGCCATTAATGATTATAGCCGCGTAATTAGCCTCAACCCGAAAAACGGCGATGCCTATAATAACCGTGGCTTCATCAATCACCTGCTTAAAAACGATGCTGCCGCCTGCCCCGACTTTAAAAAAGCCATGATGCTGGGTAATAAAGCAGCTACCGAAAACGCCCTGCATTTTTGCAGATAGCAGTCCCTTGCTTTTATCTTTCTTTAGTAATCTATAATTTACTACATTCGTTTTGCTAATTTTTTTATCAAAATGGATATAATAGTTTTAGGCATTACCGGGGTGTTGTTTATTGTATCACTGGTGTTTTTCTTCGTCAGGAAACGGCCAGGGTCGCTCATATCTGCCGATGAATTGGCCAGGCTAAAAACGGAGAACGAATCATTGAAAATTTCATTGGCCGTTGCAGAACAGCGTGTTGCCGGCACAATTGCCGAAAAAGAAAACATTACCAAACACCTTAAAGATGAACAAACCCGGCTGCTAGACGAGTTGTTCGATGTACGCGGCCAATTGGCCCAGGCCAATCAGTCGCTGGAATCTGCACGCTCGTACTATAAAGCGCAGCAAGAAAAACTGGCCGAGCAAAAAGCCGACATTGAGCAAACCCGCAGCCATTTCCAAAAGGAGTTCGAGAACATCGCCGAAAAGCTTTTAAAAGAAAAAAGCAGGGAGTTTACGGACGTGAACCGACTGAGCATCGATACCATCCTCAACCCGCTGAAAGAAAACATAAAAGCTTTCGAAGCGAAAGTGGATAAGGTTTACAGCACCGAAGCCGCGGAGCGGCACGTTTTACGCGGCGAAATATCTAAACTGATGGACCTGAACAAACTCATCAGTACCGAAGCAGCCAACCTTACCAAAGCCCTAAAAGGTGATAATAAAAAGCAGGGCAACTGGGGCGAAGTAATCCTGGAAAAGGTTTTAGAGCGTAGCGGCCTGGTGCGCGACCGCGAATACCGCATACAAGCCAGCCTGAACCACGCAGATGGCAACAGGCTGCAGCCGGACGTGATAATAGACCTCCCGGATGAAAAACATTTAATAATCGATTCTAAGGTGTCGCTCATCGCTTACGAGCGTTTGGTTAATTGCGAAACCGAAGAAGAGCGCCGTTTATTCTCTAAAGCCCACGTAGAATCTATTCGCGGGCATGTGCAGGGCTTATCCTCCAAAAACTATCACGACCTGTATCAGGTAAACTCGCCAGATTTCGTTTTGCTTTTTGTGCCGATAGAATCCTCGTTCAGTTTTGCCGTGCAACTGGATGCTGATTTGTTTGCTGATGCCTGGGATAAGCGGGTAGTAATCGTAAGCCCGAGCACTTTACTAGCCACCCTCCGCACCATCGCCAGCATCTGGAAACAGGAACGCCAAAACCGCAACGTGCTGGAGATTGCCCGCCTCAGCGGCGAGATGTATGATAAATTCGTGGGCTTTGTTGGCGATATGGAAGGCATCGGCAAAAACATTAAACAAAGCCAGGATAGCTACGATAAGGCCCTCAACAAATTGGTTGATGGCCGGGGCAATTTAACGGTTACGGCGGAAAAGATTAAAAAGTTGGGAGCGAAGGCTAATAAGCAGATAGATGGGAGGTATATTGGGGAGGAGGAGAGCCCCCTAACCCCCTGAAGGGGGAATAATATTTTTTCTTTCCGATCCATGTAGTAATTGTGCACCGTCGAAGTGAGCGAACCAACATTTCTCTGAATCACTGTAGCCGACGGTAGCTTCTACAAGAAGGTTATCCTGATTGCCGTCGTCATCATAATCCTCTGTCAAGATTACTAATTTAAGGCCTGGAAAAAGCTTAATGTTCTTCTTTTGAATCTCTGCTAAAGTACCATTACATATTAATCGCACACCTTCAACGCTGCTATTCTGAAAGTCGACCCAAAGTGTTTCCATATATTTAACAAAACAAAAGCTCCCCCCTTCAGGGGGCTGGGGGGCTAAACGCATTCCATCCCTGCGCTTTCAGCGGGAGTACATTGCCGCTTTTAGTAATCAAGTTGCAGCCGGCATTCGGCTCGGTAATATAGCCGATGATGCTGAAATCCATTTTATGCTTTATCTTATCGTAATCGGCTTGTTTTACAGTAAACAATAGTTCGTAATCTTCGCCGCCGCTTAAGGCACACACGGTGGGATCGAGGCCGAATTCGCGGGCGGTTTCGTATGTCATCGGGTCGATTGGGATTTTTTCCTCGTATAGGTTGCAGCCTTTGTTACTCTGCTTGCAAATGTGTAATATCTCTGATGCCAAACCGTCGGATACATCTATCATCGCCGTTGGCTTTACTTCGAGTTCTTTCAGCAAATCTATGATATCCTTACGTGCTTCCGGTTTCAGCTGCCGTTCTACGATGTAATCCTTACCTTCCAAATCGGGCTGTATGTTGGGGTTTTCGATATAAACCAGTTTCTCGCGCTCTAATAGCTGCAGGCCGGTATAAGCACCACCCAAATCGCCCGACACGCATATCAGGTCACCCTCTTCGGCGGTGTTTCGATACACGATATCCTTTTCATCCGCATAACCCAAAACGGTTACGCTGATTACCAGGCCTTGTTTTGATGCGGTGGTATCGCCGCCAATCAAATCCACGTTATAGTTATCGCAGGCCAGGTAAATGCCTTCGTATAATTCTTCAATGGCTTCCAAAGGAAATTTACTACTCATGCCTATAGAAACCGTAACCTGGCTGGCGGTACCATTCATGGCGTAAATATCGCTCAGATTTACCTGTATGGCTTTATAGCCCAAATGCTTCAACGGGGTGTAAGCCAAATCGAAATGGATGCCCTCTAAAAGCATATCGGTAGATACCAGCACTTTTTTGCCAGGATAATCCAGCACGGCGGCATCGTCGCCAACGCCTTTGATGGTGCTTTTTTGGGTAAGCTTTATATTTTGTGTGAGGTGGCTTATCAAGCCAAACTCGCCCAATTCCTCTAAATGGGTTCTTTCCTGGTTCTCAAACATATTTAAATGATTTCACCGATTTTAAGATTGATTTAAATGATTTCACCGATGCCTGCTTTTACACTAATTAAAAATCGGTGCAATCATTTAAATCGGTGCAATCCCAAACTACAAAATTACCAATAAAAAATCATTCCGTTAACCCTCCTTCTGTCATTGTAATATTTATCATACATAAAACAATTTAACGTCAAGTTAATTTACAAGACATAGTTTTGCTTATCTAATAATATATACATGAAAAACAGAAAGTTACTTGTCTATTTAAGTTTTGGGCTATTGCTGATAGCCGGTTGCGCCAAGGATTATAGGGGCGGTATTAACGTTGACCCCGCACCACCCATAGAAGTAGTAGTGCCTAAGCCTTACGTAATTACCGAAGGTTTCGAAACCGGTACCAAAACCGCTTACGCCATTGCCGATGTACAATTGAGCACCGGCATATGGAGTTTTAACGATGCCCTTGTTGGCAGCTTAGCAGCCGACCTTAAGGACGGCACAAAATCTGTTCGCCTACGGGCCGGCGATATCACCATGAAATTTGATATAAGCGGCATACAACAAATCAACATAACCCACGGCAAATATGGCACCGATGCCGACCAAACCTGGCAATTGCTTATGTCGGTAGATAGCGGCAAAACCTTTACCCAGTTGGGTGCCGATATCGTTGAAAACCACACTACCCTGGTTACCGATTCGTTCAAGGTAGAAACTACCAAAAAGGTGCGTTTCCAGATCAAGAAAGTGGGTACGGCCACTACACGCACCAATATCGATAATATTACGTTCAGGGGCATTGGCGATGCGGGCATCATCGTTGGCGGCAGTACTGATACCGGCGGTGCAGATACCACCACTACAACCAGCCCGCCGGCAACCGAACGCGGCGTAACGGCCGGTACCGATGCACAAGCTGAAAGCGGCGACAACAGTAACCTGCTCTTCGGCAACCCATCAGGGGCGCAGCCTACCGTGGTGATGCTTAACGATTATTTGATAGACCAGAAGTACTACGTAGAATCGTACAGCAGCACACGGGGTACGCCAAACTGGGTAAGCTGGCACCTGGATGCCAGCAACATTACCAATGCGTCGCCAAGGCTGGATAATTTTGCAGGATTTAGCGGGCTCGACGCTAGTTTTTATCATGTAGAAAGCAACAGTTATCAAAACTCGGGTTTCGATCGGGGTCATAATTGCCCATCGGCCGACAGGACCAGTTCGGCTAACGCCAACTCGGCTACTTTTTTAATGACTAACATGATACCCCAGGCACCCAACAATAATCAACAAACCTGGGCCAACCTGGAAAATTACCTGCGCGCTCAGGTGGTTGCAGGCAACGAGGTGTACATTATTATGGGTGCTTACGGTACCGGCGGTGTAGGCAAAAGCGGCAGCGCCACTACCATCAATAATGGTCATATTACTGTGCCGGCCAACGTGTGGAAAATTGCGGTTATAGTGCCCATCGGCGATGGTGACGTGAGCAGGGTTTCTGCAGCAACACGTGTTATTGCGGTAAATACGCCCAACATCAATACCATCAACAGCGATTGGAAACAATACCGGGTTACCGTCCGCGATATTGAAAAAGCTACGGGCTATAATTTGTTAAGTACTTTGCCACAAGCCATACAGGATGTTGTGGAGGCGAAGAAAGATAATTTGTAATTAATAAGTAACTTCTCCGGCAGTTTTTAATTAACTGGAGAAGTTATTTATATTGGCCTTATGAAAACTAAAATTCTTTCAATCAGCCTGCTATTGTGCCTGTTTTTTTTCAATAGTTATTCTCAAAAAAGTCCAACTACTGATTATATAAGAAATGATCAGCTTTATATCTTGTCAAATCAACATTACATTAAATTTGGCGATCTAAAAAACGCAAGCATCGGTAAGCTACTTGGTTCCCCTCTAAAAATTAAAAACGAAAAGTGGGAGACCAATAATGCAAAGAACAACAAAACATATATTTATGCGAGCGGTGAACTTGTATTAGAAGATGATTATCTTGCTTTTATCAATATAAAGAAAAAAGGTTTGGCCTTCGCATTTAAAATAGGTAAATCGTTTACGAAGCCCTTTGCAGTTGGTGATGATATAACAGAGTTAAAAAAACTATTTCCTGTTTCTTTTAAAAATTCCAAGGATGGCATATTCATTCCCATCAAAACGAATAAGGGTGTAGTAACAGATTCGAGCATCATATTTACTTACTCGGGCAACCGAATAACCGGATTAAAATTATTTTCGAACGAGTCTTAAAACAGAAAGGTATTGCTTTTATTAATTCAGCAGTACCTTTTTTATTCGGGCATAGTTGATATTACAATCCCAGCCTCGCCGATATCTCCAGCATCCGCTCTATCGGCACAACAGCTTTTTCTATGATATGCTGCGGCACGTCTATTTCAGGCGTGCCGTTTTTCATACACAGATATAATTTTTCCAGTGTATTGCGTTTCATATGCGGGCAATCGTTGCAGGCGCAAGTATTATTCGGCGGAGCCGGAAAAAATTTTTTAGATGGGTTCTCTTTTTCCATCTGGTGTATAATCCCTGCCTCTGTTGCCACAATAAACTCCGTTTCGGGGCTGTTTGTGGCGTATTTTAGTATGCCCGTGGTAGATCCTATATAATCCGCCATTTGCAGAATCACTTCCTCGCATTCGGGATGGGCCAGTATCTTTGCATTTGGGTGGCGCTCTTTCAGTTTGGTTATTTTTTCCCTGCTGAAAATCTCGTGCACCATACAGGCACCATTCCATAAAACCAGATCGCGGCCTGTTTTTTTAGCTACCCATGCCCCAAGGTTTTTATCCGGGCCGAAGATTATCTTCTGGTCCTTTGGCAAGCTTTCTACAATCTGCACCGCGTTGCTACTAGTACAAACTATATCGCTCATCGCCTTCAGTTCCGCAGTGCAATTCACGTAGGTAATTACCAGGTGATCGGGGTAATTTTCCTTGAACTTTTTAAACAAGTGCGGTGGGCAGCTGTCGGCCAGTGAGCAGCCTGCCTTCAGATCCGGTAACAGAACCTTTTTGTTTGGAGAAAGAATCTTTGCTGTTTCGGCCATGAAATGTACGCCGGCAAAAACGATGATATCGGCATCGGTTTTAGCAGCCTGTTGCGAAAGGCCAAGGCTATCGCCAATATAATCGGCAATATCCTGTATATCTCCTTCCTGGTAATAATGGGCCAGCACAACAGCATTCTTTTCCTTTTTTAGTTTCTCTATTTCGGCAAACAGGTCAAGCGACGGGTCGATGTATTCGTCGGCAAAACCATTCATTTTTATTTCTTCGAAGGTATCCATTCCACAAATCAATTAATAATAAGTTCTTTTTATATATAAGAAAAACCTATTGTTATTAAGGTGTTAGTATTGTTAAGAAATTGTGATACGATTTAGTAAAAAAGTTATTTCTAAACTTTTACTAACATTTATCAACGTGTTTTTATTTTTTATTTTACTGATTTTTAGCTTTCTGTGACAATCAAATATTAATCTAAAAACTTAAATGTTAATATTTACTTGCTGTATAAAATGTTAGTATCATTGTGAAAGCTGCTCACAAATCGCTCAAAAGTATCGTAAAATTTCAAAAAAAACAGGGTTATCAACTATCCGGGTTATTTCTAATTTTTTACTTACACAAATTTAACACGTTTTATACCGCTTATTAACATTAGTACTAATTTTACACAATATATAGATATAGCATGACCAGAACTGTGGATTTCCTGGTAGTAGGTTCGGGCATTGCCGGATTAAGTTTTGCACTAAAGGCTGCAAAGCATGGTAAGGTACTGATAGTTACAAAAGCCAATGAAGATGAAAGTAACACTAAGTATGCCCAGGGTGGCGTAGCGGTGGTTGTGGATAAAAAGGAAGATTCTTTCGAAAAGCATATAAACGATACCCTTATAGCCGGCGATGGCCTATGCGATAAGGAAGTTGTAGAGGCCGTAGTGAAAGAAGGGCCCGAACGGATAAACGAGATTATTGCCTACGGCACCAATTTCGACCGGACGAATGAAGGGAATTATGACCTGGCAAAGGAAGGTGGCCACTCCGAATTTAGGGTATTACATTATAAGGATATTACGGGTTTCGAGATAGAACGGTCCTTATTAGAAGAAATACACCGCGAGCCCAACATCGAGATATTGACACATTACTTTGCGGTAGATTTAATAACCCAGCACCATTTAGGCGAGCTGGTGAAGAAATCGTCTGATAATATAGAGTGTTACGGAATTTATGCCTTCAACACAGAGACTAATAATGTTGAGAAGATACTCTCTAAGGTAACGGTAATGGCTTCCGGAGGTGCAGGGCATATATACTCGGTAACCACTAATCCAACTATCGCTACCGGTGATGGTGTTGCCATGGTTTACCGTGCTAAAGGAAAGGTTAGGAATATGGAGTTTATCCAGTTCCATCCCACGGCTTTATATAACCCGGGCGAGTATCCATCCTTCCTTATTTCTGAGGCGGTACGCGGTATGGGGGGCGTGTTAAGACGTACCAATGGCGAGGAGTTTATGCAGGAGTATGATGAGCGTAAATCATTAGCTCCGCGTGATATTGTGGCCCGTGCCATTGATGCCGAGATAAAAAAATCGGGCGAAGACTTTGTTTATTTAGATATCACTCACAAAAAGAAAAAGGATATTTTAGAACACTTCCCAAATATCTACGCGAAATGTTTGGAAATGGGTATAGACATGACACGCGATATGATACCCGTTGCGCCTGCATGCCATTACATGTGCGGTGGTGTATTGGTAGATCATAGCGGGCGGTCTTCAATCCGCCAGTTGTACGCTTGCGGCGAATGCTCTTCAACCGGCTTACATGGCGCTAACCGGTTAGCTTCTAATTCCTTATTAGAAGCATTAGTTTTTGCGCATCGTATTTATACCGACGCAGTAGTTGCTTTTACCGAATTTGCGATTCCGGAAGGTATCCCGGATTGGAATGAGCATGGTGTAAAACTATCTAACGAGGATATCCTGGTTACGCACAACATCCGCGAGATGCAGAAGTTGATGAATGATTATGTAGGTATCGTAAGGTCGGACTTTAGGTTGGAGCGTGCAATGCGCAGATTGCGTTTGCTTTATGAAGAAACAGAGGATTTTTACAAACAAACTAAGGTATCGGTAAAGCTTTGCGAATTGCGTAATTTGATCCAGGTTAGCTACTTAGTAGTAAAATCTGCCACGGCAAGGCATGAGAGTAGGGGCTTGCATTATACAACGGATTATCCACAGCATGCGGATATGTTGGAGGATACTGTGTTTTGATTTCGGATTTATAAAGCAGCGTCATTGCGAGGTACGAAGCAATCTCTACGTAGGACACGCCGCCTTGCAAATCGGCACGCAAAGCTTAGAGATTGCTTCGTACCTCGCAATGACGGGGTGGAGAAAGTATTGGGTTGAGCGGAAAACGGGATTCGAACCCGCGGCCTTCAGTTTGGGACGGTGGTTTTCCCATAGAAGAATTATCATGTCAAATAAAGTTAAGTACGTTGATTATGCCATTCTTGGTGCTCTATTTTTGCTAACATCGTACGGTGTTTTCAGGCACTTTGCTGACGACTTTGTACTGACCATTAATTTTTATCTTGGCGTTTTAATGGTGATTGGTGCTGGTATTTACAAGTTATCCGTAAAGCCGGTTGAGGATTACTTCGTACTTACGATTTTTTTTTTGGCTACTTTCAGCTTAATAAACTTTACGCCTGAAGTAGTAAATGGTACTATATTATATACAGATAACGAATTAGCATATAATACCTTAGGATTTAATCCGATAGTATTTATTGTGTTGGTTGCTTACTGTTTTATAAACAGAAAATTGTTAAAAGCGATTTTTAAAAGGTCGGAAGAAGAAGTGAGTTCACAGTCTGAAGTTAAAACCTCTTTTTATTACAATAAATTTAAAGATTTGGGTGACGAAGAATTTAATGAGATTTTTAGCAATATAAATAAGTATCCGGTTGATGCGCAAGCGGCGCTTTTGAAGATTGCTGATGAGAAGAAATTGTAAGAGCGGAAAACGGGATTCGAACCCGCGGCCTTCAGTTTGGGAAACTGACGCTCTACCGACTGAGCTATTCCCGCTTAATTATTGGCAAACATAACAATTTTTTCATTCACTCATTCACTCATTCAAAATTCACTCATTAAACAATATGCCGGTAATACTATCCGTAAAAGATAAAAGCCCCATGTGGGGAAGCGATTGCTTCATTGCTGAAAATGCTACCATTGTTGGCGATGTGGTAATGGGCGATAATTGTTCTGTTTGGTTCAATGCGGTTATCCGTGGCGATGTGCATTATATCAAGATAGGTAATAACACCAACATACAGGATGGTGCCTGCATACATGCTACTTATTTAAAGGCGCCTACAAATATCGGCGATAGTGTTTCTATCGGCCATCACGCCATTGTACACGGCTGTACGCTACGCAATAATGTTTTGATAGGTATGGGCGCAATTGTAATGGATGATGCCCTGGTGGAAGAATATGTGATTATAGCGGCAGGTTCCGTTGTGTTGGAGAACACCATTTGCGAATCGGGTTATTTATATGCCGGCGTGCCCGCTAAAAAAATAAAGCCCCTTACCGATGGGCAAAGGGCTTTGTTAGATAAACTGCCGCAAAATTATATCATGTATTCCGGCTGGTTTATGGATTAGTTTGCTCCTTTGGGATATCTAATGGCTCTTCTGCCTCCCAGTTTGCGCGCAGCACTATTTCCTTAGGGCTTACCCATATTACCTCCGGCTGCTCCCGGCGTTTCACGTTACCGCTGTCCCAGCGGCCATTTTTGTTCGCGTCATATACAACTCGTACCGTGTATTTTGAGGTAAAGAAATTCTTATATAAGAGCGATGTGTTTTTGGTGACGATATCCCTTCGCACTACCGTTTTTATATCGTCCAATAATTCTACGATATACATTTTACCGGTATCTGCAGGTACGCTTACTTTTAAGGTCAGCTGGCTGTAGTTTTCCGGCTTGTCTATGGTAAATGGTTTTCCGCTGCGTTTGCTCTTGTCGCCATAGATATCGGTGAAAGCGCCCTCCATAAGGTTGAGCTGATATTTTGAATTTGCGCGCCAACGGTATTTCATGGTGTATCGCCTCAGGTTGGTGGTATCTTTCTGCAGGGTGAAGTTGCTTACTGCTACAGAATCTTCCAGCAAAGCAATATTGGCTAAGTCATAACTCTCCAGCGGGAAGTTGGCGGTGAGTAATAGATCAGTGCCCGGCTTCAATTTATTATCGCGGTTGGTGCCGAATGAAAATAACAGGTTGCGCTCGAACTTCTCGTTTTTGCTTTTAAGCTGGTAAACGGTATCTACAGGTTTGTTATTATCCAGTATGGCAATGCTCACCGAGTCGAAAGACATGTTGCGCATGTACACTATGGCGGTATCCTTGGTTTTAGAAAACTCTGCTATTTTTTCTTTATCCAACGCAGGAGGGTATAATATTTTTAAGGATGGCTTTTCTAAAGGCTTATTGAATACCATCGAGTACTTGCCATCCGGCATAAAATGCTTTTCGGCCACCCGGAAATTGTCGGGTACCTGTTTGAATAATTTGAGGACGATGTTGGAACTGTCTTTATCTACAACTATCGATTTTGTGGAAAAACCGATCAGGTCGGCCTCGGGTTTAAAAACCTTATCCGGGCTGGGTTGCTTCATAGCGTAGAGGCGATAGGTGTCTTCGCGGAGGTTGTTGAGCGAGAAATTACCCGCGGTATCCGTGGTGGTAAATATCGTCGGTTTCTTTTTACCAAAGAGGAGGGAGTCCTGGCTAACCGGAAAAAGGAAAACCAAGGCGTCTTTTTCTTTAAGGCCCGTAGTAGAGTTGATGACGTTGCCCGAAAGACTCAGCGAATCGATATGGCTGCCGGTAGAAAAAACATAGGTGAAATTCTTAAGCACGTTACCCTCGTTTACATCGGCAACGGCTTTACCAAAGTTAATGACGTAAGTAGTGTTTTTTAAAAGCGAATCTTTAAAATCTATCACCAAACTTTTCTTACTGATTTTGTACTCCGGCTGCTTTTCCATGAAAGGCGTAATACTGATTTCCTGGTATTGGTTGGTCAGACGGAAGTACTCGTCAAAATCTATTTGGATTTGTTTGGCCTTAAAATTTCTGGTTTGATTTTCGGGTGTTGCCAGCAATATTTTTGGCGGGGTAAGGTCGCGCGGACCTCCTTGCGGTTTTTGCTGCGCCGCGCAGCCCCAAAGCGCCAAAATCGATAATAAAATGAAGAAAAATCGGTTTGAAAAAATCGGTTTTTGATTTAACATACTTTTTTTGCCCTATAAGCCACTTTTATATTTTGATGAACCCTGATATTAAAAATTTAAAATAATTCGATATAAACGATATTTTATAATTAATTGATTTACAGATAATTATAATCTATCTCGACACATGAACCATCAAAACCGACACATCCGACGGTGAAACACCCGAAATGCGCGATGCCTGGCCCAAAGTGCGCGGTTTTATGCGTTTCAATTTTTCGCGCGCTTCTTTAGAAAGGGAAACCAGTTGGCTGTAATCGAATTCCGGATTGATTTCCCGGTCTTCCATTTTCTTCATCTTTTCTACGATTTCCATTTCCTTGATAAAGTAACTCTCGTATTTGATTTTTATTTCAGCCTGCTCGATAGTTTCTTTATCGAGGGCCGAGAGTTTATCCTGCAGGGTAGGGTCGATGTTATTGAGTTCCTTAAAACCGATTTGCGGTCGGGTAAGCAGCGTGAATAATTTAACACTTTGATTTATCGGGCTGGTACCCACTTGCTCCAGCAGGTTATTTACAGCAGTAGGGTCGATGCTCTTGCTGCGGGTAAAAGCAACCAACTCATCCGAGTTTTTAATTTTGGCGTTTACCTTATCCAAGCGCTCATCGCTTATCAGGCCCAGGTCGTGGCCCATTGGGCTAAGGCGTATATCGGCATTATCCTGGCGCAGCAGCAAGCGGTGCTCTGCCCGGGAGGTAAACATGCGGTAAGGCTCTTCGGTACCTTTAGTTACCAGGTCATCTATCAAAACGCCGATGTACGATTCCGACCTTTTCAGTATCAGTTCGTGCTTGTCGTTTATTTTTTGATGCGCATTGATGCCTGCTATGAAGCCTTGAGATGCCGCTTCTTCGTAACCGGTAGTACCGTTTATCTGGCCTGCGAAGTACAAGTTGCTGATAAGTTTCGTCTCCAAAGTCAGGCCCAACTGGGTAGGCGGGAAGTAATCGTACTCGATGGCATAACCCGGACGGAACATTTTAGCCGTCTCGAAGCCGGGTATTTTAGTCAATGCTTTGTATTGTACATCCTCGGGGAGGGAGGTAGAGAAACCGTTTACATATATCTCGCAGGTGTTCCAACCTTCGGGTTCTACAAAAATTTGGTGACGGTCGCGCTCCGCAAAGCGGTTAATCTTATCTTCTATAGAAGGGCAATAACGCGGACCTAAACCTTTAATGCGCCCGGTAAACATGGGCGACCGCTCAAAGCCTTCTTTCAAAGTTTCGTGCACCTCGGGGTTGGTATAGGTTATCCAGCAGCAGCGTTGGTCGGTTGCCAGCTTTACGTCGGTGTAAGAAAAGCGGCCACGTTCTTCGTCGCCCCATTGTTCTTCCATTAACGTGTAATTTAAACTGCGTCCATCCACGCGGGGAGGGGTGCCGGTTTTCATCCTGCCGGAGTCAAAGCCCAGGGTAATCAATTGCTCGGTTAAACCCGTTGCGGCTTTTTCTCCGGAGCGGCCACCTCCGAATTTCTTCTCGCCAATATGGATAACGCCATTCAAAAAAGTACCGTTGGTGAGCACTACTGCATCGGCTTCTATCTCTACACCTATAGATGTTTTAACCCCGGCGATGGTATTTCCTTTCACTAAAAGCGAGGTAACGGTATCCTGCCAAAAGTCAACGTTTGGTGTTTTTTCCAATGCAATTCGCCATTCTTCAGCGAAGCGTGCGCGGTCGCTTTGGGCCCTTGGGCTCCACATAGCAGGGCCTTTACTTAGGTTAAGCATCCTAAATTGCAGGGAAGTTTTATCGGTGATGATACCCGAATATCCGCCTAAGGCGTCAATCTCCCGCACTATTTGGCCCTTTGCAACACCGCCCATAGCGGGGTTGCAACTCATTTGTGCAATGGTTCCCATGTTCATGGTGATCAGCAAAACCGACGAACCAAGGTTGGCAGCAGCAGCAGCAGCTTCACAGCCTGCATGCCCGGCACCAACTACAATTACATTATATTTCTTAAACATATAACCTCCATGTTCCACGTGGAACAATGTTTATCATTAATCAAAACGTTCCACGTGGAACGTTATTTTACTTCGTTAATCGATGTTCCACGTGGAACAATGAACGAATAAAGGGCAAAAAGCGCCCAAATGCTCTCTAAAACCACAAAAGGGTAGAAGCTGATCATGTACGAGGATAGCCCGCATAAGCCAGCTCCAATGAAGTTCATCCCACTATACCAACGACTATGCGATGGTAGTTTCTTATATAAATTCAGCAGGAATGCTGCTAATAGTATAATTACACCTGTAGATGCGATGACATCGGACAGCTTAACTTGAATCATAAAGTTGGATAAATCCATTATGCTTCTTTTAGTTCTGATAGCTCAATCCAACGCATGCTTTTGGCATCCAATTGCTTGTTCAAATAAGCAATCTTATCTGTTAATTGCTGTAATTTCTTAGCGTCGATATTGATAGTATTTAACTCTTCGGTAGTTTCCTTTAGCTTGTTTTCAATATCGCTTATCTCTTTTTCTAAACCCTCGTATTCCTTTTCTTCCTTAAAACTAAGCTTGGCTTTCTTTGGTGCTTCTACTTGTACAGGTGCAATAACGGCAGGCTTTTTATTGCTTTGTTTAGCCTCTTCCTGCTCTATACGGAACGAAGAATAATTGCCATTATATATCCTTACCTGCCCGTTACCTTCCATAATAAAGAGCTGCTCGGCCATCTTATCCAATAGGTACCTATCGTGCGATACGATCATGAGGATGCCAGGGTAGGTGGTCAAAAACTCTTCCAGTACGTTCAGCGTATCTATATCTAAATCGTTGGTTGGCTCATCCAGTATCAGGAAGTTGGGGTTCCTTATCAGGATGCTCATCAGGTGCAGCCTTTTCTTTTCACCACCGCTTAGCTTGGCTACCATGCCGTATTGTTTAGCAGGAGGGAAGAGGAACAGTGTGAGCAATGCCGAGGCAGATATCATCTTACCATCGGCCATCGTGATAAACTCCGCAACATTCTTTACGATATCTATTACCCGTTCGTCTTCCTTAAAGGATAGACCAGCTTGGTTAAAGTAGCCTAATACCGTTGTTTCGCCTTTTATTATTTCGCCGCTATCGGGTTGCAGGCCGCCGGTGATCATGTTCAACAGAGTTGATTTTCCGCTGCCGTTCTTTCCTGCTAAACCAATGCGATCGCCTTTTTTAAATACGTAACTAAAATCCTGCACGTATGTGTTGCCATTGAAACCTTTGGTAACATGGTGCATCTCCATTATCTTGTTGCCCTGGCGTGCAATCTTTACGGTCAATTCAACGTTTTGCTTCGGTCCGTTATTCTTGGTTTTATCTTCCAGGTCATAAAACGCGTCGATGCGCGATTTTGATTTAGTGCCACGGGCCTTCGGTTGGCGGCGCATCCACTCCAATTCCTTCCTTAATAGGTTAGAGTTCTTTTGGAACGAAGCCTCGTCGGATGCTTCGCGTTCGGCTTTCTTCTCCAAATAGTAACCATAGTTACCCAAATAAGGGATGATTTTGCCTTTGTCTATCTCTAATATCTCGTTGCAAACGTTATCCAAAAAGTACCTGTCGTGCGTAACCATCAGTATGGTTTTGCTGCCCTCGGTAAGCAGTTTCTCCAGCCATTCTATCGTATCAATATCCAGGTGGTTGGTAGGCTCATCTAAAATGTATATCTCCGGGTCTTCTATGAGTAGCCTGGCCAGTGCAAGGCGTTTTTTTTGCCCGCCCGATAACGTGCTGATATGCTGGTTGAGGTGATGGATATCCAGCCGGCCCAAAATGGTTTTTATTTTGTACTCGTAATCCCAGGCGTCTATCTCGCTCATCTCCTCCATTATCTTGTCCATCTCCTTCATATTATCCGGGTCGTTTTCTAACAACTCCTCGTAACGGCGGATGAGCTGCTGCTGAATATTATCTGAATGGAAGATGTAATCGCTGATGGTAACGGCGTTCTTGAAGAAAGGGTCTTGCTCCAGGTAGCCTACGTTTAAGTCGCGGGCCTGGGCCACTTTACCTTCAGTAGGTTTGAGCGAACCGGATAGTATTTTTAATAAGGTAGTTTTACCCGCACCGTTTACACCCACAAGCGCAACTCTGCGCCCACGGTTGATGCCGATGGTAAGGTTTTTGAACAACCAGTTATCATGAAAAGAGTGGCCCAAATTCTCGGCCGAAATGTATGTACTCACTAAGCGTTTATTATGTTATCGAATGTGTAGGTATGTGTGCCCGGCTTGCCTGCCAGCGATTTTTTGTACATGGCATGCGCAACGGTGGCACCATCAATGCTGCGGTATTTCCTAAGGCTGCCGATGAGCAGATAGTCGACCACCTTAAAGACCCCGATGAGCACTTTCTCGAAGGCGCGTTTCTCTTCCCTGCCGCCATATAGCATGGATGGCTGGTAGATATGCAGGCTTTCTATGCCGATGGTTTTAAGGCTCTCTTCCAGCTCGCCTTTTAGTTTTAAGTAAAAGGTTGACGATTGGGCGTTGGCACCAATAGCCGAAACCACATGGAACTGTTTTATCCCGTTTGCTTTTGCCATGCGGGCAATCTCCAGCGGATAATCGTGGTCTATTTTACGGTACTGGGCTACATCAGGCGTATTGGCTTTAGTGGTACCCAGGCAGCTAAACACAGCGCGCCCCGTAATGGAAGCGGCATACTTAGGCAAATCGTTGAAATCAATCACCAATTGCACCAGTTTTTTATGTTGAACAGGTAACTCTTTGCGCACCAGTACCAATACTTCGTCGTATTCGGCATGGTTAAGCAGCTCGGTAAGCAGTTTACTGCCTATAAGCCCGCTTGCGCCCACTAAAATTGCCTTATATCCCATTGATGGCCAGTTTAAACCGCAAAAATAAGCATAAATAAAATAGTGGATATAAAGGGATGATTATCAGTAGCACAAATGACGGGGTTGTGATTGCGTTCACACAATTAAAGAGGATTAAAAACGAATGCGTCGCGGGAGTTTGAGTGAACACAATTAAAGAGGATTAAAAACGAATGCATCGTGAGAGTTTGAGTGAACACTAATTTCACGAATTAAAGAAAATTGAAAACGAATCGAACATAATTTACGACGACCAATATTACTTAAATAATTGATTTTAAATTACTTATAATGTTTTTATAATTCGTGAAATTCGTCTTAATTAGATAAAATTCGTGTTCACTCAATTCGTGTTCACTCAATTTGCACCAGACTGCGCGTTCTTTTAACTTCTAATTAAATCAACCGGCTATGCAAACTTTTACCAAACAGATTGTTTATAACTGGCAAGTAGTTAGGATTTTATGGAAGGACAGGCATTAACAGGGTACAAAAAATGGATGGAAAGCGTTGGCGAACAGGGCGTTTTCTTCAGCCGTTTCGTCCGCAATATTTTCACGGGGGGCTTTGAGTGGGAGGAATTTGTGCGCCAATGCTACGAAATTGGCTACAAGTCGTTCATGCTGGTGGGCCTTACTTCTTTTATCATGGGCCTGGTGCTCATCCTGCAGCTGCGCCCCTCTATGGTTGATATGGGTGCCGAAAGCATGTTGCCGAAAACGCTTGCCGTATCCTTTATCCGCGAGATGGGGCCGGTAATTACGGCCATTATCTGCGCCGGTAAAATCGCTTCCAGCATTGGTGCCGAACTGGGCAGCATGAAAGTTACCGAGCAGATTGATGCCATGGAGGTATCGGGTGCCAACCCCATGCAATACCTGGTGGTTACCCGCATATTGGCCACTAGTATTATGGTGCCGATACTGGCCCTGATGGGCGATGTAATTGGCTTATTTGGCGGGTTTCTCGCCTTAAACTTTACAGACGATATCAGCTTTTCGCTTTATTTCCATAAATGTATCTCCTCCCTGGAATTTGTCGACTTTTTACCCGCCCTGGTAAAAACCGTGTTTTTTGGCTTCGCGATAGGTTTTGTAGGCTGCTATAAAGGTTTTCATTCCGATAAAGGCACAGAAAGCGTAGGCTTGGCCGCCAATTCGGCCGTGGTGACGGCGTCGCTATGGATATTCGTGATAGATGCCATTGCTGTACAGATCACCAGTATTTTATTCTACAGGTAACATGGCAGAGCACATACAAAGCAACAACGCGCCAAAGCACAAGCCCGATGAGGTGGTGGTAGATATCGCGCACATTTCCAAATCATTCGGCGATAATGTGGTACTGAGCGATTTAAGCCTGCGGGTAAAACGGGGCGAGAACGTGGTAGTGCTTGGCAAATCGGGGCAGGGAAAATCGGTAACCATACAGTGCCTCGTGGGGCTTTTAAATCCTGATGAAGGCACAGTAAAGGTATTTGGTGATGAAGTTGCCAAAATGAGCGAGCGACAGTTAAAAAAGCTGCGTACCCGGGTGGGTTTCCTGTTCCAAAGCGGGGCTTTGTACGATTCTATGACCGTGCGCGAAAACCTCGAATTTCCGCTTACAAGGGTCTTAAAAATGAAGGACAAGGCAGAGATAGACCAACGCGTAGAAGAAGTGCTGGAAGGCGTAGGATTGCTCGATGCGATTGATAAAATGCCATCGGACCTATCGGGTGGCATGCGCAAGCGGGTAGGCCTGGCGCGTACCATGATTGTAAAGCCCGAAATAATGCTTTATGACGAGCCTACCACCGGCTTAGACCCCATCACCTCGCGCGAGATAAGCGAGCTGATACTCAACATGCAACAGAAATACAAAACGACATCTATCATCATTACCCACGATATGGAATGCGCCAAAATAACCGGCGACCGCTTGGTGATCATGAACGATGGCGAATATATAGCCGAGGGCACGTTCGACGAGCTGCATAACTCGGACGACGAACTGGTAAGGTCATTTTTTAACGAAACAACATGAGAACCACATCATCACAAAAAATAAAGATAGGCGTATTCACCATAATAGGCTTCGTGATACTGCTGTTGGCAGTATTCTTCATCGGCAATCAAAAAAGCCTGTTCAACTCTACGTTCAGGGTATATGGCACGTTTAAAAACGTAAACGGCCTTACCGTAGGCAACAACGTGCGTTTTGCCGGCATCAACGTGGGCGTGGTAGAGGGCATCAACATCGTTACGGATAGCTCGGTAAGGGTTGACCTTAGCCTGAATAAATCGGTAAAGAAATTCATCAAAAAAGATTCCAGGATGAGTATCGGCAGCGACGGGTTGATGGGCGATAAGCTGGTGGTGATAGCCCCCGGCGGCGTAAACAGTACCGAAGAAGTTGGCGAAGGAAATGAGCTGAACTCGGTAAACCCGATGGATGTTGACAGGATTTTCAACAAACTGGTCCGGGTAGCCGATAACGCCGAAGTACTCACCAGCAACCTGGCAGATATCGTAGCTAAAGTAAACAACGGCAAGGGCAGCATCGGCCGCCTGCTGAACAACGATAAAATAGCCCGCGACCTGGAAGGCACCGTGCGCCAGGCCCAAACCACCATGAAAGGTGTTCACGCCACCACCGCCACCCTCAACGAAGACCTTAAGGCGGCGCAGCATAATTTCCTGCTGAGGGGTTTCTTCAAGAAAAAAGAGAAGGCCGCCAAGGCAAAACAAGACTCAATCAAAAAAGCTCAGGAACAGCTCAAAAAAGACAAGGAAAAAGCGAAAAAACAGCCCTAAAATTGATGCATTATGGCAAATACAGGCAAAAAAAAGGAGGCGATTTCGCCTCCTTTTTTATTATATCAATGTTATGATTACAACGCGCTGGTAATCTGTGGATCTAACGGAGTTACAGCAGAGCGGTAGCGGTGTATCAGCTTGCCGTTCTCGTCAATTAAAAATTTCTCGAAGTTCCACTTGATATCGCCTTTAAAATCGGGGTTATCGGCAGTGGTAAGGTATTGGAACAATGGGTCGATATCCAAACCTAAAACGCTCACCTTGCCGCTCATAGGGAAAGTAACCGCGAAGTTATCGTGGCAAAACGCTTTGATATCCTGGTTGGTACCTGGTTCCTGCCCGCCAAAGTTGTTCGCAGGGAAGCCTACTACTACCAGTTTGTCTTTGTACTGATCAGCAAGTTTCTGTAAATCAGTGTATTGTTTAGTATAACCGCATTTTGAAGCGGTGTTTACGATAAGCACTTTTTTGCCTTTGTACTTAGCCAGCGAGAAATTTTTCCCGTCGATGGTTTTTAGTTTGAAATCATAAACAGATGAGGGAGCCGATGTTACGAACATCAGCGTAAGTATTAATGCAAGTGTTTTCATTGGTTAAAAAATTGGATATGACTAATTTACAGGTAAAAGTAGCATTAAAAGGTACGTGTACCCAAATATTGGTCTTCTTTTAATGTCATTTTTTTCTTGTCGGCGGCAGATTTATCCTTGTAGCCCAATAAATGCAACGCGCCGTGTATCATTACGCGGTGCAACTCCTGCGCTTCGGTTACGGAAAATTTGGTGGCATTCTCCTTTATCCGTTCTACCGAAATAAAGATATCCCCCACGATAATACCCTCCTCTTCGGAGTTATCGAAGGTAATGATATCGGTGTAGGTATCATGATCAAGATATTGCTGATTTATTTGTAGCAGGTACTCGTCTGTGCAGAAAATATAGGTAAGTTCATCAAGCTTATAGCCCTCTGCCACAATGGTTTCGATAATCCATTTGCGTACAGCAGTTTTGTTTTTTAGTTTATAGCTGATGCCCTCTTCAAAGAAATTTATGGCAGGCATTATATTTTAAAGTGTAGTTCCACCTCGTTGCCTTTGGCGTTGAATATGCATTGATCGGCAAGATGTTTCAGGATGAATACGCCTCGGCCGGTAAGCTCTTCAAGCCTGTCAGGCGCTGTTGGGTCGGCCAGGTTGTTATAATCAAACCCGTTTCCCCGGTCGGTAACAGTCCATATTACGCGTTTGGGTTCTACATCGGCATTTACTATAACGGTCTTGCTTTCGTCGAGTTTGTTGCCGTGTACAATAGCGTTCACCACGGCCTCGTTCAAACAGGTCATCATGTTGGCAAAGGTATCGTCGCTAACGCGGTATTTATCAGCAATTTCCTCTATCAAAGCCTCCAGCTGTGTTATGCTTTCGTACCTAGATGGAAGCTGCAATGTATATAATTGCCCCGCCTGAACGTTTGGCTGCTCCATGTCATTTAGCATTAAGTTGATCAAAGTATAGTTTTATTTTTTGCCTGTAATACAAATTTAGTGCCGATGGAACGGTTTTCAGCTGCTCTGTTTGCTTTGTTTTTATCCGCTCGTAATCCTGCAAAGCTTTTATGTATCCGGGGGGCATGTCGGTAGCGGTACGGGCCTCCCTTTTTGGATCCTGATCGCGTTGCTGTTCGGCTTTGTCGGCCTCCAGCAGGCGTGTTTGTATCTGTTGCTGCCTCTTTAGTGCTTCATCGGTAATTCTCCTGTTTACGAGATCGTTCTCAGTTTGTTCCATTTGTTTTGCAATTTTATCCAAATTGCCCGGTTTACCGCTACCATCTTTATTATTTTGCTGGTTTAGCTGCTGCAGGCTTTGCCTTATGAACTGCTGTTCGCGGGCCATGCGGGCCAATTGCTCGCTCATTCCCTGGCCCTGTCCCTGCCCTTTTTTGCCTTGTTGCTGGCCCTGTTGCTGCATCTGGTCGCGGGCTTTTTGCATGTTTTGGTTTAGCTGCTGCTGCATTTTGCTTAGCTGCGATAACGATGGTTGCCCGCTTTTGCCCTTGCCGCCCTTGTTCATCTGCTTTTGTAGTTGATCTAATGCCTCGCTTAGCAACAGTGCCAGGTTGTTCATAGATGTCATGGCGAATTGCTGGCTGCGTATGGCTTCGGCGGTTCGGCGGTCGCCCAGTTTTTCCAGTGCCTGGTCTATCATGGAGTTGATGGCTGTAACCTCCTTATTCACCGTCGATTGTATCTGCGGTACCCGGCGGCTTATGGCATACAGGCTATCCTCGGCCGTTTTCAGGTTATCTCTGATGTCTTTTTGGCTTTGCGCCAGCTTGGTGTAGTTTGGGTCGGTCGGGTTCATGCCGCGGAATTGCTGCATTAGTTTTTCTTGCCCGAATGAGCTGTTCACCAACGATTTAAGCAACTCGCGCAGTTGCCGGGCATCTACAGCGTTTTGGCTGTCCTCGCCTTCCTCCTCTTCCTGCTGCATTTTTTTGGCTAAATCTTTCATCTGCTGCGCTGCAGATTGCTGTGCTTTGGCGGCTTGCTTGCGGTTATTCTTTTTAAGGTTTTCGCTGCCCTGGCCCATTTGCTCGTCTATTGATTTTTTCTCTTCCTCCGGGTTATCGAAGTTTTCCTTTTTACCGTTGGCATCGTTGGTTTTCTGCAAATCGTCCAGGGCCTTTTTTATCTGCTGGAACTGCTGGTTAAGTTTTTCCTGCTTTTGCAGGTTGGTTTGTATCAGGCTCTCATCCTGTCCTTTATCGGCCAGGCCCTGCTGCTCTTTCGATAAATCTTCCAATTGGTTTATCACCGTGTTGAGTTTCTGTTCAAAATCGAGCTTTTTATAAAGATCCAACATGCGGTCAAGCTCTTTCTTCAGCGATTTATTGTCCTGCTGCATTTTGCCAAGCTCGTCGCGGGTAGAGTCTTTTTGGTCCTCGTTAAGCAGTTGCTGCAGCTTCTCCAGCATATCACGGGTTTTATCGTCGAGCACGTTGTTGAACAAGTCTTCGATTTGCTTTTGTTTTTCCAGCAGCTCGTTAGTTTGCTTGAGGCCCTCTTTGCGGTTATACAGGTTCTTTTTGTTGTCGGCTTGTATATCTTTCAGCAACTCTTCCAGATCCTTGCGTTTTTGCAGTAATTGCTCCACCTGCTTTTTATCGTCGAAGCTGAGGGTGTTTTTATCCAGTAGAGCCTGGTTCAGTTTCTGTGCGTCTTTCTCTATCTGCATGGCCAATTTGGCTGCCGATGCCATTTTGTCTTTCAGGGCCTGCGAGCCGGCATCCAATTGCTCTGCCAGCGCGGCTGCATCGGGCACGGATAAAACGCGCTCGGGCGAGCGGGTTGTTTTTGGGCCATTAACGCCGTCGTTATCTGCCACTTCGAAATAATAGGTAACCTGATCGCCGGGTTTTATGCCGGTGCTTTTCAAATCCCAGAAATGGAAAAAGCCGCTTTGTGTTGCAGATAAATCTGCTTTAACCGTTTTCGTGAACGATTTTTCTGCGCCCTTTTCGCCGATTTTATAATGGAACGTAAGCGAAGAAAATCCGTGGTCATCCTGTATCTTCCCGTTGAAGTAGATGGCTTTCAGGCTGACGCTGTCGGGTTTTTCCTGTACTTCTATCGCGGGGGCTTCATCGGCAACTACGCTGATTCGATACCCGGCCGAATCGCTGTGCGTAACCGTTTGGTTAAGCGGACTTACAGCATACGTGGTGTTTTTGAGTATGCGTTCGCGATGCTGGAAAAGCCCGGGTGCCGATTGCGGGATATTGACGGCTGTGTTATTGAGTTTGAACAGCAACTGCGTGGCGTTTTGCGTATGGAAAGCCCAGTTTACCACCGTGCCTGCGGGCAGGGTAAGGTCGCCGGCGTTGGGGATAGTTTCGTTCTTTTTGTGCAGGTATGCCGGGTAGCTCAGCTCTGCATCGAAGTGGAGCAGAACCGGTTTAAGGCTTACCGTTATGTTATAAGGGGCCGATTTAAAGCCGTTGCCGGATAAGCGGAAAGAAGTGCTTTGCTGCAAATTACTGAACAGGTAATGGAAACGGCTGATGTTCTCTTTATCCAGCTTAAAAGTGTTGCTGGCCGTTTCTATATAAACATCGGCAGGGAGTTTATCGCCGGATAGCTTTAGTTCCAGCTTAAAATCTTCCCCCTGTATAGCCGAGAGGCTTTTATTTATTACCTCGAATTGGAAGGGGGCCACCGGCGCAAAATATTCGTTATGGCGGATGAGCCTTTTGGTACTCTCCGTAAGTATAGATGGTGCCGCGAAACCGATGATGCAGATAATGGCCGCCGGCGGGATAACGTATTTGAGGTATTTATTATTCTCGCGGATGTTTACGGCAGACGGAAAGCTCACCGGCTTCAGCGTTTCTATCTTTTGGTTGATGCTGGCTTCAATCAGGTCGCGGTGTTCGGCGTTTTCCAGGGCTTGTTTCTTTAGCTGCAGAGTGTTCAGCAGCTTATCGTTTACATCGTTGAAATGCTTGCCTATAATTTCCGCAGCTTGCTGGTGCGTAAGCGTTTTGCCCAATTGCAGGCGGGCCAGTAAGGGCGGCAACACGAGCCAGCAGGCCAGTGACAAGTTGAGTACGATAAAAAAGTAGAAAAGGATGGTGCGTAGCGTACTGCTGAAGTTGCCGAAATATTCGCCCAGGGCAATAACAACATAAGCCGAAAATAAACCCGCGCCCAAAAATATCAGCCCGCGCAGCAGGTTGTTATAATGGTATTTACGTATAAATGTGTCGATCTTATCAATCAGCACACCGTAATTCTCGTTGGGGGTCATATACAATGTGGCTAAGCTACACTTATGCAGGATAAACGAAAATAAGGCTTATTTTAATACACTGCACCGTTTTTATTACAATCAGGCATTTTATTCCTCTTCGGCCGCCTCAAACATAAGGGCAACAACACCACCACGCTCGTTTTGCGGGATCAGCGTAAGCTCGGTTTCCGATAGGCTCGCTATCTTGAACGTATGCCGCATGCGGGTATCCGGGTTTACTACGATCAGGCTGTCTTCTATCTGATAGGGCACGGTAAAACTCTTCGGCTCGGGGCGAGTTATTGTATTTACCAGGACGGTGCTGTTACGCAGGTCGAAAGAGCCGGGGTCTATGCTATCGCGATTCACGGAGGTGTCTTTTGCGGCGGGTTTCAGCGCTTCGGTCTTTTTGTATTTCCACAATTTGTGGATGTTGGGCGTATCATTGCAGGAAAAGATGAACAGCGGTAAGGCCATTAAGCCCGCGAAAGCAAAGCGGATAAATTTAGTTGATGCCATGGAACAGGTAACGATTATTTAAAGATAACGAATTATGATGTACAGAATGTATTGGCAAATTTAAACACATTCTTATATTTGCAATCCATTTGTTCGGGAAGCTGATAAGCCATCGGCAACACAGCAAATGTTTTAAAAAGTTCGGGATGTAGCGTAGCCCGGTATCGCGCCAGCATGGGGTGCTGGAGGTCGGAAGTTCGAATCTTCTCATCCCGACTTGAAAGTTAAGGACTTATGATTGAAAAATCTGAGTCCTTTTTTATTTGGTCTATCCTAGGTCTAACAGCTTCCTTGTGTTTTAGTACGACTTTTATTGCTAAAGAAAATTACATAATCGTCCTGAAGTTCGAGGCAGATTCGGCTTCAGGCATAGATTTTTACATTTAATCTTTAAAAATTCGGATCGAAATTGAAGTATATTGGGTTTGATAATCCTACCATATTGCCATTTACGGCCATCGCTCCCGGAACCTGGGGATAAGGCGTACCCGGGCCTTCCACCGTTACGCGGTAATAAGTGCGCCCAAGTTTTTTTGGGGTATCTGTAAACTGTATCATCGGCATTTTTCCGCCGGTTTCAAAAGTGCCGAATTTGCCGCCATCCTTAATTACGGTGATGGTAAACGTACCTTCTGGAATGTGCTCCCCGGTAAGCTGAACACGAAACGTAACCGGCTTGCCCGTTGCTTTAGCATTATCGCCCATCATCATATCCATTTTTCCGTCATCGTTAATATCAGCGTAAAATTCAACGCGGGGGGCATACGGGTTTGAACTGATAGAAACACGGCCGTTTGTAAGCGCATCTATCACCGCCTGCGAGCTGCGCTCTTTAGCAAAAACCCATGTTGTTGGGGTGCCTACATAATTGGCGTTTCTCTGGCCGCTATTGGCTGTTGTTTTGTCGGGCGAATCCGGGGTCCCGTGATGCGCGTCGCTTCCGCCCCGACCGGTAAGCTTACGGCCCGAGGATAGCATATCGTCCCAAATCATGATGGCGTTGGCGTTTTTGCTCCAAACTACCGAGTTCCACACCTCTATGGAGTTAACCAAATCGTACGAGTATCCAAAATTATCTTTCCCGCTTGGATGATTAGCGGATAGGTGAATGTCAAGTTGTCTTTTTATCCTGCCTATTACGGTGTCCCGTTGGTCGCGCACGTTGTAAAGCAACTGATGATTATAGGGTTTTGCCGAAAACACATTGGCATGTCCGCGGGTGGTTGTCAATTCTGCACCATATAATAACAGCACAGAATCTGATTTAAATTCCGGATCGGTCCATGTGTTATGCGCAACATCGCCATCCACATGGTTATCATGATCGGTAATACAAATAAAGCCCATTCCAACAGATTGTGCGAACGCTAAGATCTTTCCAACTGAATTATTGGAAGATTCTTTACTGTGGCTGGAGTGTATATGAAGTTCGCCTTTTAGCCAAATACCTTTCGTAAGGCTGCTGATAGGTGGCAGGGTACCAACGTCTTTAATAGCCCAGGGATTTTTGCCGGGTGACTGTGCCGATACAGGGTTGCAAATAAAAATACCGGCAACAAACAGTATTATATAAAAGAGCGTACGCCGAACAGCGGTTTTTGTAAAGTTGTTTTTAAACATGATATAGCCAATAAGCTTATAAACGTTTGTGTGACATTAGCTGGCAATACTACAAAAATGATGTAAAGTAATTTTTATCAAAGTGTTATAATAAATACGGAGGTAGATTCTGCCTTCCCCTTTAATTTTTTATTAACGGAGTGTTAAGTGCGTGTGGCTTTTTTGGAATTTAACAAGCAGTGAATTGCAAATGATATCAATATACTAACGAGTGGTTGATATTTTGATAATAAAGCATCCTTTACTTTGCATTTAATTTAATAGAAGTCCTACATCCCCATTATCATTTATTTATGAAACAAATTTACCAGCGCTTTTTTAATGGTACAAGCTATCATTCGAGGCAATGGGTACTGCTGCTTTGCGCTATTATATTCAGCGTATCGCCGGCATTATCACAAACAGCGCGTACCGTAAAAGGTAACGTTACCGACGAAAAAAACCAGCCGCTCCCCGGCGTTTCGGTAGTTATAGCAGGCACTAATACCGGCGTAATGACTGATGTAAACGGCAGCTATGCCTTGACGGTTTCGGGCAATATCGTTTCTTTAAAATTCAGTTACATTGGCTACCTGCCAAAAGAGGTAAAAGTTGGTGCGGATAACACCATTAACGTAAGTTTACTGCCCGATGCAAAACAACTGAAAGATGTTATTGTAATTGGTTACGGTACTTCGAGCAAAAAAGATGTTACGGGTGCTATTACCTCGGTAAAAGCCGAAGACTTTAACGCCGGCGTTTTAACTACGCCCGCAGAGTTGTTACAGGGGAAAGTTGCCGGTTTAAACATTACCAAAAGCGGCGACCCGAACAAACAACCCGCCACAATTTTACGTGGCCCATCTACCTTACGCGAGGGTGCGGCACAGCAGCCATTTTATGTGATTGACGGCGTACCGGGTGCTTCTATAGACCTGCTGGCACCTGCTGATATTGAAAGCATAGATGTATTAAAAGATGCATCATCAACCGCTATTTACGGATCGCGTGCTGCAAACGGGGTAATTATTGTTACTACGCGCAAAGCAAGGGCTGGTCAAACAAGGCTAACGTACAGTGCCTACGGTGCCGTAGAGAAAATATCAAAAAACATTGATGTTTTAACTGCCGACGAATTGCGCAAATATTTAGCCGATAATGGTGTGGCCCCTTTAGCCAAACCATTAGATGATGATGGCTCTAACACCAATTGGCAAAAACTGGCAGAGAGAACAAGTTACTCGCAAAACCACAACCTTTCTTACAGCGGTGCTGGCAACAATGCCGAATATGGCGCAAGTGTTAACTATTTTAAAAACGACGGCGTTTTAAAGAACACCAACTTACAGCGAACCATTTTTAAAGGCTACATTAACCAGCGTTTTTTTAATGACAGGCTTAAACTGGGCATAACACTTACAAATAGTGCAACCAAAAGCGATGATATTATTCAGAGCCAGGTACTATCGGGCATATTGTTTTACCTACCAACAGTAAGTCCTTTTAACCCCGACGGCAGTTATAAGGAAAACTTTGCCCGTACAGGCAGCGGTACCTTAAACCCGCTATCGTTAATTGATAACAACTTCATCAAAACCGACAATAATAAAACCCTTGTAAATGGTTTTGCATCGGTGGATATATTAAAAGGCTTGAAGTTTACCTTAAATGGTTCTACCCAGAAAGACCAAAACAACGTAAATACCTACTTCAACAGCAAATCAGGCCTGGCAGTAGGTTTGGGTGGTGTTGCTAACCGTACCGCTTACAAAAACACCAGTGATGTAGTAGAAGCTTACTTAAACTACGATAGGGAATTCGGCTTGCATTCGGTTAAATTATTGGGTGGCTACTCTTACCAGCAAGACCGCACCAATGATGGCTTTGGCGTACAAACGCAAGGTTTCTCTAACGATAATTTAACTTTTAATAACCTGTTCCTTTCCAACCCAAGCAACCTGTCTCAAATCAAGTTCGATCCCAACTACATCTCTACGTTACGGTTGATATCCTACTACGGCCGTGCCCAATACCAGTATGATAATAAATACTTGTTACAGGCATCCCTAAGGGAAGATGGTTCATCGGCATTCGGTATCAACCAGCGCCATGGGTACTTCCCTGCAGTTTCTGTAGGCTGGAGGATCATCAGCGAAAAGTTCATGGAGAAAGCACCAGTTATCAGCGATCTGAAGCTACGTGCGGGTTATGGTGTATCGGGTAACAGCTTAGGTTTTGATGCATTTACAGCACAACTGATATATGGTATCCCTCCGGGCGGTGGTAAATTCCTGAATAATGGCGTTATCACCAACCCTATCGGTCCGGTACGTAACGACAATCCCGACTTGAAATGGGAAAGCACCGCCACTACCAACATCGGTTTAGATTTTGGTTTATTAAACAACCGCATCACCGGTTCGGTAGATTATTATATCAAAAAAACCTCCGACTTGATCTATACCTATCAGGTATCTACTACCCAATATTTCTACCCTTTGCTAACGGCTAACGTTGGCAAAATAAAAAACAGTGGTATCGAGGTAGTTTTAAACGCTATACCTGTAAAATCGCAAAGCTTTACCTGGCGCACATCGTTCAACGTATCGCATAATAAAAACGTAGTAGAGAGTTTGTCAAACACCCAGTTTGCTGTAAATAACATATACTCTGCTCAATTAGGCGGTAAAGGCCAATCTGGTAACTATAGCCAGGTTATTCAGCCGGGTTATGCCATTGGTACTTATTACTTATGGCATTATTTAGGCAAAAACGAAAATGGCGTAAGCACGTATCAAAAAGCCGATGGCAGTACCACTGCTGCACAGCCGCTAACAACAGATCAGCGTATCACCGGCAATGCGCAACCAAAATTGATATATGGCTGGAGCAACAGTTTCAACTATAAAAATTTCGATTTCAACTTCCTGGTACGGGGTGTTTACGGCAACCAAATATTAAATGCTACGCTTGCATCATTAAACAACCCTGCCGATTCTAAATTCCAGAATATCCCGCGGTTTACACTGGGCGAATCGTTTAAAGATATTAATGGTTACCTCATTTCGGATCGTTTCCTGGAAAGTGGCTCTTATCTGCGTTTAGATAACGCTACGTTAGGCTATACCATCAGGCCGAACAGCAAAACAATTAAAAATGTACGCCTGTACCTATCCGGCAATAACATTTTTGTGATAACCAAATACCGCGGCGTTGATCCGGAGATCAATATCGGCGGCTTAACCCCGGGTATCGATAATAAAGATTTTTACCCTAAAACCCGCACGTTTAGTGTTGGTGTAACCGCTTCATTTTAAACATCCATATCCCATAAATACAGATGAAAAAGATATTTATATTATTTGCCGGTATTGCAGTACTTGCCGGCACCTACTCCTGCACAAAATTAGATGTGCCGGTAGAGTCGCAGTACGTTAAATCAAACTTTCCGGTTACCGATGCGGATTATAACGCCTTGCTGGGTACTATTTACTCCAACCTATCCTCCAACTATGCGGTACCCTATTGGCGCATGCAGGAGCTTTCTACCGATGAAGCTATTTTACCGGCCCGCGATGGTAACTTTGACGATGGTGGCCAATACCGCCAGCTACACTACCACAGCTGGACGTTCGATCACCCCAATGTTATTACAATTTGGCAGTGGGGCTTTGGTGGTGTAAATACTTGTAACCGTATCATCAGCCTGGTAAATGCTTCGCCATCGTCTGAAGCAAAAAAGGCAGCCACCATTGCCGAAGTAAGAGCAATGCGTGCCCTTTACAACTACTTTATGATGGACCTTTATGGTAACATACCGCTGATAACCGAGTTTCCGGTGGCTACACAACCAGCCACGCAAACCCGTGCAAAAGCTTTTGAATATATTGAAAGCGAACTGCAAGGCGTTTTACAGCAATTGCCTGCAAAAACAGATGCAAACGCAACACTTTATTATGGCCGCCCAACTAAAGCCATGGTGTTTGCCCTATTGGAGAAAATGTATCTAAATGCACAGGTATATACAGGCACCGCAAAATATACCCAGGCTGTTGCCATGGCCGATAGTGTTTTAAAGAACAGCAACTACAGCCTTGATGCCAAATTTCGCGACGTATTTTTGCCAAACAATGGTCCGCAGATAAAAGAGACGATATTCGCCATCCCTTATGATCAGCAAATACCGGGTAACCAGTTCACCCGTTTTGGTTTCTTTTATTACCTGGTGAATGCTTACGGCTTCAATGTAGGCCTGAGTATAGCCATGAGCACCACGCCCGAGTTTTACAACCGCTTTAACTTACCCGGTGATGTACGTACAAAAACATGGCTGGCCGGCCCGCAGTTTGCACCTGACGGTAGCGGTGGTTTTACAACACAACCGGTATATTACCCAGGTACAACTACTCAAATTTACATTGAGCCCAAGTTAACTTTGGTCCCCGGCAAGCCGATGGATTTGGGCAACACCATTGCCAGCCAGTCGGAAGGCGTTCGTTCTTTAAAATATTATCCCGACCCAAGCATTATACAAGCGACTCGTTTAAACGGAAACGACGTGCCTGTTTTCCGTTTGGCCGATGTAATGATGATGAAAGCCGAAGCCATTTTACGCGGAGCTGCAGCCACTACTGTTAACGGCGAATTGCAAACGCCGGATGTATTGGTAAACAAGATCCGTGCCCGCGCCGGCGCGCCGGCCGTTGCTGGTATCGATCTGCCTGGTTTACTGGATGAGCGCGCACGCGAGTTTTCCTGGGAGGGATGGCGCCGTAACGACCTGATCCGTTTTGGTCTGTTTGAAACGGAGTATCCATTGCCAAACGATGTGCTTACCATGAACAAGGATGTTAACCGCAGGCTTTACCCTATACCTGCGCAGGAAATTAAACTTAACCCTAAGCTGGTTCAAAACCCAGGCTATTAATAATTAAACAAATAAAATAGTGCAGCCCCGGCTATTGAGCCGGGGCTGTTTTTAATGCTACCCTTCATGAAACTCACATTCGGTTTATTACTTATTTCGCTTTTGGCCTTGCCTGGTGTAAATACAGATCCCGGCGATAATGTACCCATCAACCACATACAGGTTATCGGCTCGCACAATAGTTATAAAAGAGCTATCGACCCAAAACTGTTTAAGATACTACAACGGGCAGATTCTGTATCTATGAGTAAAATAGATTACAGCCATATAAGCCTTACCGAACAACTGAATTTAGGCCTTTTAGATTTAGAGATAGATGTTTACGCGGATACCCTAGGTGGAAAATACGCCCACCCCAAAGGGCTGGACTGGGCACCTGGCCAACCCGCTTACGATACAGAAGGGCAGATGAAACAGCCCGGTTTTAAGGTTTTCCACATACAGGATATCGATTACCGGAGCAATTGCCCTACGTTTAAAGGGTGCCTGCAAGAGTTAAAAAAATGGTCGGAAGCGCATCCAAATCATCACCCCATCTTCATTACTATGAACGCAAAAGATGAGGTAATGAAACGCCCCGGATTTACCGTCCCCGATAGATTCACATCGGCCATTTACGATAAACTGGATAAAGAAATTGCCGACAACCTGGGCTTAAGTCACGTATTAACACCAGACAATGTTAGAGGCCAATATAAAACCCTCGAAGAGGCTGTATTACATCAAAACTGGCCTACGCTGAAGCAAGCCAAAGGGAAATTCATTTTCTTGCTGGATGAAACAGAGCCAAAGCTTAGCGAGTATATCAGCGGCCATCCTTCACTTAAGGGCAGGATTCTTTTTACCAACTCCGAACCCGGAACGCCTGAAGCGGCCATCCATGTGATGAACGACTCTAAAAAACAAATGCTGCAAATTACCGCGCTGGTTAAAAAAGGCTACATTATCCGCACACGTGCAGATAGTGATACCCAAGAAGCGCGTGCTAATGATAAAAGCAGCTTTAACGCGGCCATGCAATCTGGTGCGCAAATCATCTCTACAGATTATTATAAAAAAAGCGGACATTTTAAATCCGATTATACCGTTGCTTTTGCCGGCGGTGAGTATTTTAGATTAAATCCGTTATTCAAATCGGGTAAATAAGCCGTTAACAATAGTCAAGAAACTTTTAGGTCTAACATTTTAGTCAAAAACAACCTAAAAACACGTAATCAAAAAAACAGAAGATAGCGGTTTTTAGTCAATGAAAATAGCCGACTTAAAGGCATTGGGTGCTGGAGTTCGGAAGTTCGAATCTTCTCATCCCGACGATTAAGTTAAAAACCTTTAGGTGTAAGTCTGAGCGCTTTTTAATTGAGAGAACTTTCGATGCAAATATGTTGGTTAATAATCGTTTATTTAACCAAACAATGATGCCCAAAATGATTTTCTTTTAATCGACGTTAAAATAGCCTTTACATCATTTACTTGCTTTTGAGCAGGATCGGTGGAACATATAAACGTAGCAATGATAAAATTCTTCCCGTCGGATATATGCCAAACAGAGATGTGGGGAAACTCTGAACTTGAAAACTGAGCACATCCAAAAATGCCGTATGAGCAATTGCCGGACACCTCATGTTGTAAAGCACCAAAATTATTTTTTAACCCCATATTCTTAGAGAAATAGACCAGGTCTGTTAAGCTTGGATTGGGGATCTCGCCGGATACATACTCTACTGTCGAAATTTGCAATACGCCGGGATCGTCAAGGGTATTATCAATAAAAGTTGGAGGGCCATCAGGGTTATCTGGCGAAATATCTACCCAGTAAATAGGAAGCTTGATATTAAGTTTTTTCAATCTTTCATCCATCGGAAATTATTCGTGTATAAGCGCTGCAATTTATTTCTTCACATAATCCTTCCAAAGCCACTCAAGCGCCTCAGGAAGCGTTTGCATTTTCACTTTATGGTCAACGTGCCCGGCGTTGCGGGCAAAAACAAATTGGTATTGATAACCCTTGGCGGCGAGAGCTATTGCCATCTTTTCGTTGGCGAGCACCCAATCGTGCATATCGTCGCGCATGATGTTGGGGTTATACAAATCCCGGTCGCCTACTTCCATCCATATCCGTAAGGGTTTGGGGCGGCTCTTTGGGATCAGCGTTGTATGGAATCCCCAGGCGCCTTGCGGCGTTTTTGGGTTGTAGGGCCACTGCTGATTTATAAACGTACCCGAATAGCTGAGCACGCGGTGATATAATTCCGGATGGTACCAGGCCATAATCAACGCGCACGACGCCCCGGAACTGCCGCCCATGGTAGCACGCGCGTCGGGGTCTTTGCTTAGTTTTACCTGGTACTTGCTTTCCACCAAAGGGAGAATTTCATTTTCAACAAACTCCGCATAAAGGCCATTCATTGTATCATACTCCAGGCCCCTTTGGCTGCCCTGGGCGTCGCCGCTGCCGTTGCCGATAGAAATGGCAATCATCGGCGGCACTTTTCCTTCGGCGATCAGGTTGTCTAATACGGTAAAAAGCAAATCGTCGGGCCCATCGGCACCAATAATAAACGGCGCTGCAGTACCCGTAACATATTGTTTTGGAACATACACGGCCACCTTGCGGGTATAAGGAGCCGGATGGCTTGTAGTAACAATTAGCCTGGCCGGGTTTGCTGGATCGGGAACGCCGAACGTGTTTGGTTCCCGGGCAATTCCGGGATAAATTTTGCTATCCTTCGAATCAATGGTAAAGCGGTATACGGTGCCTTGCGGCACATTTGTTTGAACTATCGATTGCGGTGCCGGATTATGCGTGGGGCCGATAATGAAATTTCCGTTTGCGCCGGGCGAAGGGATGGTGCCATCCGGTAGTTCTGTAGCCGATACATAACCAGGTGTATGCGGGTCGCGGATGGGTACCTGGGCCATCACGGGCGTTATAGCCCCAATGGTGCAAAGCAACATGCCCATCAGGATGATGCGATCAATAGTTTTAGCTGGTTTCATTTAGGTTGATTTAACGGATTTTACGTTGGTGGCTTAAAGTTAAGGTTTGTGCATCAATATCTTGAATTAACCTTTCGGCATAAAAAAAGGCGAACCCAATGGAGGCTCGCCTTTTTTATTTAACACGATTCTATCGGTTATTGCTGTTTGTCAGGGGCCTTGTTTATCAGTTCCATAAACTGATCCAGCTTAGGGGTAATGATGATTTGGGTGCGCCTGTTCTTAAGTTTACCCGAGTCGGTTGTGTTATCGGCCACCGGGTTGTATTCGCCACGGCCGCCGGCTGTTAAGCGTTTGGGATCTACCTGGTAAGTGTTTTGCAGGGCCTGCACAACCGATGATGCACGCAAGGCGCTCAGATCCCAGTTGTTGCGGATATTCTTCTGCGAGATTGGCACGTTATCGGTATTGCCCTCTATCAACACATCATACGTACTGTAGTCTTTAATGATTTTGGCAATTTTGCTTAAAGTAGCGCCGGCCTGATCAGAAATTTCGTAACTGCCCGATTTGTAGAGCATATTATCAGACAGGGATATGTAAACCACCCCTTTCAGCACCTGCACGTCTACACCTTGCGCTTCGGCTTGGCTGAGTGAACGGGTGAGGTTGTTTGTAAGCACCAGGTTAAGCGAGTCGCTTTTGTTCTTAGCGTTCACCAGTTGCTGTATGTAACGGTTAGAGGAGTTTATCTCATCAACCAGTTTAGAGATATTTACGTTGCCCTGGCTGCCCGATGTTAAGCATTTATCCAATGCAGCCTGCAATTGTTTGGCATTTGCCCTTTCGTTGGCCAATTGGTCTTCCAGGCTTACCACGCGGCCCGTGCGTACGGCCAGATTTTGCTGGCTGGTTAAGAACTGGTTCTTAAGATCGCGGTTGCTGCTATCGAGCTGGTTGTAATTGCTTTGCAGTTGTTTATATTGTTTTGAGCTAACGCAACTTTGTGCCAGTGCTGCCAGTACAAGCAGCGCCGGTATTAATAGTCTGATTTTCATAATGTATCATTTAATAATAAATAGTTGAATGGCTATAATAACACCTTTTATTCATAAAGGTTTTAACGACGCTAAATAAGCCCACCCGGCCATTAAAAAACATGACGAACATTATAATTGCTGGTGCTTATGCGCATCAAAAACCAAAAATGTTTTTATACATTTGCGCGCATCTTACTGATTATCAAACACCGTACCTACGCCTCCTTAAATGCGCCTACTACTTTTCTTATGCTTTTGTAGCACCGCCAGCCTGGCGCAGCAAAAAAACCTGCAGGGTATCGTAAACTCTTGCTCAACCCAAAGCTTAAAAAGCAATCTATATTACCTGGCCAGCGCTCCGTTGCAAGGCCGGTTGATGGGTAGCCACGGCGATACGCTGGCGGCACGTTATGTGGCAGCATCTTTCAAAGCAAACGGGGTGGCAGCACCTTACAATAAAGGCAAATCGTATTATCAATCGATTACAGCTGTGCTTAGAACGCAAAGGGCAACCTTAGGCATAAACAACGCCCGGTACGATTACCTGGACGGTTGGCTGATGTACGCGGGCGACGAACCCACCGACTTGAAGGACGTCCCCGTTATATACGCCGGCCAAAACAGCGTGGAAGATTTCTACAGCGATTTATCTGTAATGGACGTGAGGGAAAAGGCGGTATTCTTTAACACCAAACTGATCAGGGCATTTATTGCCAACGGGATGGATAGCATGGAGAATGTATTAAAGAAAAGGGGCGCGCTGATGGTAGCCTGGAGCGGCCCGTTTTTTTATCAGATAATTGACAGGCAAAAGGGCCGCAGGTTTTTGCCGCAATATGTACAGCCACAGGTTGGCCCGGCCACGCCGCCGTTACCACTGCCCGAAATAAACGTAACCACCGGCCGGCTACGCGAGATGCTAGCCGCAGATAATTTGACCGTTAATGACGATGCCATAGTGCTGGGTGCCGGCGAGAAGCAATATTTCGACATTAAATGCAAGCTGACGGTACGTGCCGACGTTGCCTTCAAAGAAACCCACGCGCCAAACGTTATAGGCACTATTGCCGGTACCGACAAATCGCTGCCTGCGGTTATTATTGGCGCCCACCATGACCACGATGGGGTAAATGGAAAGGACATTTATTACGGGTCGGTAGATAACGCCAGCGGCACGGTAGCTGTAATGGAGGTTGCTGCCATGATGAACCGCGCCGTAAAGGCAGGCTTGAGGCCAAAGCGTACTATTATTTTCGCATCATTCACCGGCGAGGAGCGCGGCTTGCTGGGTTCGGCCTGGTATGTGGGCCATCCGCTGTATGCTATGGAGAAAACGTATGGCATGCTTAATATAGATATGTTTGGCCGGGTAGACACCCTGCATCAGCGAAAAAATAGCGCAGATACTGCCAACTACGCCTATATATTGGTAAAAGATACCCTAAACCGCGGCCTTCGCCAGGCCCTGTACGCCGCCAACGATTCATCGGTAAATGTAACGCTTGATACCTATTACGAAAGCCCCAAATATATGATGAGGCGCCTTACCGGATCAGACCAGTACCCCTTTTATTTAAAAGGCGTACCGTTTGTACGCATCGACTGCGGCTTCAGCTCAGATTATCATAGGCCCACCGATACGCCCGATAAAATAAACTATTCCCTGCTTACCAAGCAAACCCAGCTTGCTTTTATGACGCTTTGGAACATGGCCAATAAATAGTAATTTTTGCCGGTGCAGATATTTGTATTTTTATGCTTATCTTATCGGAAACTTTTTTAACTGCGGTTTTCGTATAAGCAAGTATAACTGGTCAACATAACGCATGCCCCTAAAACTTATTCGCCCGGCTAAGCTTGGCGCAACCCTTTTGTTTTGCCTTGCACATGCCTCCCTGCTTGCCGGTGTGGCCAGCCGCCGGGTAGATAGCATCAAGAACCTTATCAGCAAACAGCTTACAGCACAGCAGCCTGCAGATACCGTTACGATAAACCGGATTAACAAACTCGCCGCCGATTATTTCCAATCGAACCCCGATAGCGCTTTCTATTACGGAAAAAAAGGCGTAGAACTATCCCGAAAAATAAAGTACGAACAGGGTATTGCAAACGGGCTGCTGCAAACCGGCCACGTAAACTATTTCAAAGGGCGGTCTGAAATGGCGCAGCAGGATTTTGACGAAGCCATAGCCATATTTAAACGGTTAAAAAATTATAAGGGGCTAAGTGCCAGCTATGTATCATTGGCCCGCATGTACACCCTGCTTGCCGATTATAAACAGGCCCTGGTTTACCTTAACCAGGCGCTTAAGATAAACACCAGCATAAAAGACGAAAAAGCGCTTGCCGATAATTTAAAGAACATAGGCGTAGTGTACTACAGCCAGGGCGACCTTTCAAAAGCGCTTGATTTTTATTACAAAGGCCTTTTTATAGCCGTAAAGAACCATTACAACGGCCTATCCGCCGAGTTGTACAACGATATTGGGCTGGTACTTCAAAACATGGAGGTGTACCCCAGGGCGCTTGATTATTACCAAAAAGCGCTTAGCCTTTTCAACGGCACAAAAAACTATCAGGCTATTGCCACCGTTAACGAAAACATAGGCGAAGTGCTGCTTGCCCAGCACGAGTATGCAAAAGCCATAGGCTACCTCACCAAATCATTGGCCGTGGCCAAAAGCCAGGAGGATATTGACGGCCTATGCTCGCTTTATACCGACCTGGGCCTGTGCTATGCCAACCAAAACCAGGATGCCAAAGCCATTAGGTACCTGGATACCGCACTACAGATATCCAGCAAGTATAAATACGTTTTTAACCAGGCTTATGCCCTAATAGGCTTGTCTACCGCGTATAACCTGCAAAAAAAGTATGCCGATGCTTATCAGCACGCTATGGCGGGGCAGGCTTTGGCCATAAAACTGGGCAACCTGCAGGTAAGGGCAAATGCCGCGCTGCAATTGAGCAAAACCCTGGCAGGCCTTGGCAAGTTTAACGAGGCCTACGCCTATCTTAACCAGTACAACGATTTAAAAGCTACGCTTAAGGCAAACGAAAGCATACAGAAGCTTACCTCTTTTAACTATGAACTGGAGTTTGCCACCAAAGAGCATCAGTTGCAGGAACAGCAGCGCGAGCAGACTTTGTTGTACCAACAAAAAATATCCGGCCAGCGCTCGCTCAATATCATCTTTGGGGTAATTATTTTGGCAATGGTAATCATCCTGCTGAATTATTATCGCCAAAAGCGGGCGCAGCAAAAAATCAATGCCAAACTAGCAGAGAAGAATACCGAGGTTCTGCAGCAAAAGGTGAGCCTTGATGAGCAAACCTATAAGCTGAACGACCTGAATAAGCTGAAAGACCGGCTGATATCCATACTGGCGCATGACCTGCGCGCGCCGCTGAGCACGCTGAGGGGGATGTTCGATTTGTTGCAGGATAATACCATCACCCACCAGGAAATGCTGGATATGATACCCAGCGTGCTAAAAAAACTGGAGTACACCTCCGATTTTTTGGATACGCTACTTTTTTGGATAAATAGCCAGATGGAGAGTTTCGTAACTTCGGTAACCACGTTTTCGGTAACGGATGTGGTGCGTTACGAGGTAGACAGCCACAACGATTCCGCTATACAGAAAGGCGTTGCCCTTACCAACCATGTGCCGCCGGGCCTCATCGCCTCGGCCGACCCTAACTCTATCCGCATCGTTATACGCAACCTTATAACCAACGCCATTAAATTTACGGGCAAGGGCGATACCATAGAAGTACGCGCGGCAACAGGTAAAGACGGCATGGTTACCGTAAGCGTAAAAGATACGGGGGTGGGTATGTTGCCCGAGCAGGCCGACCGACTATTCAAAAGCAAGGTAGACAGCAAAAGCGGCACCAATAACGAGTTGGGTACAGGTATGGGGTTATTGTTTTGTAAAGATTTGGTTGAAAAATGCAACGGCACCATACGGGTAAGCAGCCAACCGGGAATAGGCACTGAGTTTTTGTTCACCATACCTGTGCATGCTTTGCCGGCAGAGAGCCAGCCGGTGGCTTAAAGGGCGCTTTTACAACTCATCCGCACTATACGCTGGAAAATTTAAGTAGAAGGTGGTGCCTACGCCCATGTTGGTTTCGAACCAAACCTTGCCGTTGGCATTTTCGATAGAGTTTTTTACGAAGGCAAGCCCAAGCCCGGTGCCCGAGCTTTTGGTGGTAAAGTTGGGTTCGAATATCTTATCGCGCATATTCTCGGGGATGCCGTTACCGTTGTCTTTTATAGTGAGCAGCACGTTTTTGCTGGTAACCAAAAAGTTTATTTCGATAAGGCAAGCTCTGCCTGTAGGGGTGGCTTCTATGGCGTTTTTAAGCAGGTTGTTAAAGCAGCGCAGCAGCTGGTCGCGGTCGGCACTGATGTGGAACGGGGTTTCCTGCGTCATCATCTTGATGCTTACGTTATCCATCTGCTTAAAAATAATAACCGCCTGCCCAAGCATATCGAATATGTTGATCCGTTCAATCCGTGTATCGGGCATTTTGGCAAAAGCCGAAAACTCCGATGCGATATTAGAAAGGCTCTCTATCTGCTCTACGAAAGAGTTGCTGAAACGCTCGAATTTCTGGTCGAACTTCGGGTCTTTATCCCGCCACGATTTATCAAGCAGTTGCAAGCCCAGCTTAAGCGGCGTAAGCGGGTTTTTGATTTCGTGCGCTACCTGCTTGGCCATTTCGCGCCAGGCGTTTTCCCTTTCAGATTGTGCAAGTTTTTTGGCACTGGTTTCCAGGGCGGCTATCATGTTGTTGTACTCCTGCACCAGGGCGCCAATCTCGTCGTTACGGGCCCATTTTATGGGTTCGTTCTTTTTGCCGTAGATGGTTTTGCTGAGGTTGTATTGTATGAAATTGAGTGGAGCGGTTATCTGCCGGGCAATAATTACGGCAAAAAGGCCAATGGCTATGAAAACCAATGCATAAACATTTATCATTACATTAAGCAATGTGCCTATGCGTTCGGTATAATCGGCGGCGTTGGCAAAAAACGGCAGCTGCAAATAGGCAATGGTTTGATGCTGCGAATTACGCAGGGGAGCGTAGGCCGCTTTATAAGTAAGCCCGGATATACGTTCCTCGTTCACGAATTCGGATTTTTGCTGGTCCTTAAGGGCAATGTACGCCTGGCCGTTCATCCTCGGCGCAATAAGATCATAATCGTATATCTTAGGCTGGGTTGAAATAATCTGATTGCCGTTAAGATCGTAAAGGGTTAAATCGGTAGCGTAGCTATCGGCAAGTTTATCAAATTCTGCCTTGTTTGCTTCGGTAACATCGGCAATATAGCCGGTTATCGGCCCTTTTTCCAGCACGGCCGATATCCGCATAATTTTATCGCGGATGGTTTTATCCTGCTGCGATTGGTATTGCGTGCTTATGGATACGAAGGTAATTATGCCCACCAGCACCAGCGTAATCACTACCGCAAAAATCATGGAGAATTGTATCCGGGTTTTATACAGTATCCTATCGGGGTTTATCTTAAAACTCCAGTTGATGCGGTTGTTGTTGATATTCAGTATCTTCACTTTTATCCACAAAAACCTTACGAACAGCACAAGGCTGGCGAAGGCCAGTATCATCACAAAAAAGAAGGTAAGGGCCGTAATAATAGATGCTACAGGGTTTACCGCTTTGCTTACTACGATGAGGTTACGGTTGCTTGGTTTGTAAAGCAGGTGGCTATAGCGCGTGAGCCCATCCAGCCAGCTGGCCACGTGGCTATTGCTCTCTTGCATAGTGTATTTCTTCAGCGTGCCGTTAAACTCTTTGTTTACAACGCTGTACACATAGCTGCCGCTTTGCCCCACCAACATACTATCGGTGTAAAAAGCGTAAGAGTAATCTTTGAACTCTTCCTCGGGCTTGTCGGTTTTATCGACAAGCAGCCCCGGAAAGGTACCTAATACCAGTTGCGGCTTTGCTTTCAACTCGATTACGATGGTGCCCAGGCCGGTGCCGGCATCGGTAATAGGCAGTATAGCAAAGTAGCTTTGGAAACCAAACGACTCGTTTTCGCGATAGAAATGTGCGGATACTTTTAAGGAGCTGTACAGTACCAGGTCTTTAAAAACATCGAGCGTGTAGTTTTTATCGGCCGATATGGGTCTTTCCTGCATATCGAACTCGTGCATAGTGAATTCGTATTTGGAAAGGTACCTGTCGAAGTATAATTTCTGTAGGCGTGCAGCAAGATAATCATTAGAGTAATCGTGGCTTTTGAAATATCGGATAACAGCCGTGTCTTTGATGATTTGTTTTTCTACCTGTTTAAAAAGCGCATCGGCAATAGGGTCGCCGGGTACTTCCAGGCGCTGTATCAATACACGGCGGGTTGCTGCTTCTTTCTCTTCCTCGAACCGGTTGAGCTTTACCGCCGATATGATGGCGCATACCAGCACGATTACGATGAACGATGCGGAGGTGAATCTTTGATCCACATAAAAGTAGCGGTACCCCCGTATAATTACCATCAGGCCGCCAAGCAGGTAAAATATCGTAACCCCCCCATGCCAACTTATCGCTAAGGTAATGGCAATTATGCCCAGCAAAAAGACCACGCCCTGATGCATAGCCGGTATTTGCAGTTTAAAACAGATGGTGAGCAAAACCTCGGCAAGCAGCACAAATATCAAAAAGCTAAAGCATAGCATCAAAACGCCCAGCAGGCTATACACCGATAGGTTGAGCACGTTGTTTACATCGAAACTGATTTTTGAATAAAGCACCAGGCCATAAAATAAATTCAGGAGGTAGGCAGCCACGCCCATCAATACACCAAAGCTTAAGAAGAACACCAGGTAGCCGAAAGCTTTGCCGGGCGTTTTTTTGAGCAGCTTATGGCGCAGCGTGTACAGATAGGCCACAAACCAGCAAATGGCGAGTATGTTGAGGCAAAAATCGCCAAGGGAGGGGTATAGATAGTTAGCGGCGTAAAGCTGCGGGTTAAAAAGCATTAGCGGCTGCGTAAAGCCTGGCCAGTCGTAATGTAGGTTGGCAAAGCGGAAAGCCACGATAAAAATAGCCAGCGCAAGCAGCGAGAGGTAAACCAGCCCCCGGTTGGCCAGGTAGGTTACCAATACATGGATAAGCACAAAGAGGCTAAGCATGGCAAGTATCCACATCGTTAGCTCGGAGTAAAGGAAGCGGCTGTTTTGCTGCCCACCGATAAGTTTTACCGAAAAAAGATAAGCCCCCTTTGCATCATGGATGGCGTAGATGCCTTTATCGGCAAAGTCGGCAATGTCGATATTGGTATCGGTAGTGAGTTCTTTGGAAAAGATATTTTGCAGGTATTTATTCTGAAACCGGTAGGCATTTTTCACGGGGATGAAAAAGAGGGCCGAGAACAGCCCGTCGGATTTTTTGATTACCTCATAATATCCGTTATCGGTGCGTATAAAGGAGGTGCCATCTTTAAAGCGGGCGGGGTTTTGAGGAATTACTGTAACCCCGCTCCAAAAATCGATATTGCCGTTACGTGCGGTAACCAGCAAAACATTTTTATTATTGGTATAGTTGTTTATGAAGCTAAGCCCGGCCGAATGGTTTATAGCGAAGCTTTTGATTTGCTTAAAACCCTCCTTATCATCCAGCAGATCGTAAACGTACCGTTCCTGCCGGTGCAGGTTGCCCTCCAGCACCTGCGCCGATTGCTCCAGATTTTTTTCAGGCGAATAGGCGTTCTCAACAATTATTGCTGTAATTAATAAGCTGGCGAACAAAAGCGCCAGCAAAGCACGTATTTTTCCGGCGGTAGTCAATTGTTGTTAAAGCTATTTAATCGTTATAAGCAAAACTAATTACAGCGCAATAAGTTTTGCTTTAACTTTTATAATACAGCTGCGGCAGTAGGTACTTCCTTGTTCACCTTTTTTACCAGGCCTTGCAGCACTTTCCCCGGGCCAACTTCGGTAAAGGAGGTGGCGCCATCGCGTAGCATCTGTTCCACGGTCTGCGTCCAGCGTACAGGGCCTGTTAGCTGCGCTATCAGGTTTTTCTTTATCTCTTCCACATCGGTATGTGGCTTGGCATCAATATTTTGGTACACCGGGCAAACCGGTGCGTTGAATTGGGTTTGCAGTATGGCATCCTGCAGCTCAACCCTCGCAGCTTCCATCAACGGGGAGTGGAAAGCGCCGCCTACGTTTAGTTTCAGGGCGCGTTTGGCACCGGCGGCCAACATTTTTTCGCAAGCGGCATCAATACCAGCAATGCTGCCCGATATCACCAGCTGCCCCGGGCAGTTGTAGTTAGCCGGTACCACCACATCGCTTACCTGGTGGCATATATCCTCAACGGTAAAATCATCCAGCGCCAAAACAGCGGCCATGGTGCCCGGCTGTATTTCGCAGGCTTTTTGCATGGCGTTGGCGCGTGCTGCAACCAGGCGAAGCCCATCCTCAAAAGATAAAGCCCCTGATGCCACCAGGCTGGAGAATTCGCCGAGCGAATGCCCGGCAACCATCTCCGGCTCAAAACCGGCCATTACTTTTGCCAGGATAACCGAGTGCAGGAATATAGCAGGCTGGGTTACGTTGGTTTGCTTCAGGTCCTCCTCGGCACCATCGAACATTACATCGGTAATGCGGAAACCCAAAATTTCGTTGGCTTGTTCGAAAAGCGCTTTTGCCTGTTCGCTTTGCTCGTAAAGGTCTTTACCCATGCCTGGGAACTGGGCACCCTGCCCAGGGAAAATGTATGCTTTCATTTGGTTTGGTTTATTGGTTCAGTCGTTCATTGGTTCATTAGTAGAATAAGTGGCGACTCTGCACCAATGACTAATGACCTTGAACAAATGAACTAACTCAGTTTCGAACTAATCAAATTCAGGAACTCTGTCCTGGTTTTTTCTTTTAAAAACTCGCCGGTAAACGCCGATGTGGTGGTTACCGAGTTTTGCTTTTGTACGCCGCGCATGCTCATGCACAGGTGGCGGCACTCTATCACCACGCCCACGCCAATTGGGTTAAGGGTTTGCTGTATGCAATCGCGTATTTCGTTGGTCAAACGTTCCTGCACCTGCAGGCGGCGGGCAAAGGCATCAACCACGCGGGGTATTTTACTTAAGCCAACCACGTAGCCATTGGGTATATAGGCAATATGCGCCTTGCCGAAGAAGGGCAGCATGTGATGCTCGCACATGGAGTACACCTCAATGTCTTTCACGATAACCATCTGGCTGTAATCTTCCTTGAACATGGCTGAGTTCAAAATCTCTGTTGCGTTAAGGTCGTAGCCATGGGTAAGGTACAGCATAGCTTTTGCCATGCGTTCGGGTGTTTTCAAAAGCCCTTCGCGTGCGGGGTTCTCGCCAACATGCTTCAAAACTTGCAGGTAATTGGCCGATAAGCTTTCAATTAGCCCGGGGTTGTAGCGGTCTATCTTTTGGTAGCCGCTGATATCGTCTTCCCTATCGGGGATATGGGTATCGTTATTCATAGTTCGGGCTTAGCCGCCAAAATACTCGGCAGAGTTGTTGTCGGTTTCAAATAATCGTACCGAATGCAGGAACACACCCGGATAAGCCTCGATAGGGCCTTTAAGCTGGTTGAATATCTCGATAGTAAGCAACTCGGTTGATGCCATTTTGCCTTTCATAAAATCCACATCCAGGTTGAGGTTTTTATGGTCCAACTTTTCTATCACATGCTCGTTAATGATTTCCTTAAGCTCCTTAAGGTCTATCAGGTATCCGGTTGCATGGGTAATTTCGCCTTTAACGGTTACAAACAGGTTGTAATTATGGCCGTGCCAGTTGGGGTTGGCGCATTTGCCAAACACTTCAGCGTTTTTTTCTGCGCTCCACTCCTCGCGGTACATGCGGTGTGCTGCGTTAAAGTGTTCTTTGCGCGTAATATGTATCATCATAGCAATTAATGGTGCAAATATACAAAACAAAAATAGCCGAGTTGTTTATCTTAGTGCCCATAAATATAATTGGATTTATGCGGATATTGTTTGTAGCGGCAACGGGGATGGAAGTTGGCGGGTTTATCCTGGACTTTGGTTTCCGTATATCCGATTCGGAAAAGAAGAATATTTTCAAGACGGCCAACGCCCCCGAAGGCATAACCAATTCGTTGCTAATCACGGGCGTAGGGATGGTTGCTACCGCCTTTGCCCTGGGTAAAGAACTGGCGACCAATCAATACGACCTGGCCATTAACCTTGGCGTGGCCGGAAGTTTCGACCGCCGCATAGAATTGGGCGAAGTGGTGGAAGTGATAGACGATAGCCTGGCCGAATTGGGCGCCGAGGATGCCGACGCCTTTTTGCCCATCAGCCTGATGGGGTTGGGAGAAAGCAGCTTTAAGGCATCGGAAACTATTGCTAATATCTTTAAAGGCACCAAAGCGGCCGGCAAGTACAAAAATCTTAAACAGGTACGCTCTATTACGGTGAATACTGTGCATGGCGAGGACGAATCGATAGCGAAAGTTGTGCAGCGCCTAAACCCGCAATTGGAAAGCATGGAAGGTGCGGCCTTTTTTTATGCCTGCAGGCAGGCCGGGGTGCCGTGCGTACAAATCAGGGCAGTGTCAAATTACGTGGAAAAGCGCAACCGCGACAACTGGCGCATAGGGCTCGCCGTTAAAAATCTGGATACCTTTGCCATCGATTTGCTGAATACACTAAAAGCATAGCCCCCCAGCCCCCTGAAGGGGGAGTAAATAATTATAGTAAATAAATGACCACTTTAAAAGATTCCCCCTTCAGGGGGTTAGGGGGCAAACTTACACTTGGCTTTTCGCCGTGCCCAAACGATACTTTTATTTTCGATGCGCTTATCCATCATAAGATTGATACCGAAGGGCTGGAATTTGAGGCGTTTTATGATGATGTGGAAACCCTTAATCAGAAAGCCTTCCGCGGCGAGCTGGATATTACCAAGCTGAGCTACCACGCCTTTGCCTACGCGGCAGATAAGTATATTTTGCTGAATGCGGGGAGTGCGCTGGGTTTCGGCGTGGGGCCGATGTTGATTTCAAAATCGGAATTTTCAGTTGCTGATTTAGAGCAAAACCCATTGCTTAAAATCGGCATTCCAGGCAAATACACCACCGCTAATTTTTTACTTGGACTGGCTTTTCCACAGGCGATTAATAAACAGGAGTTGGTTTTCTCCGATATAGAAAACGCAGTTTTAGATGGCAGAGTGGATGTTGGCCTCATCATCCACGAGAACCGTTTTACTTACCAGGATAAGGGCCTGCATAAGGTTGTTGACCTGGGCGACTATTGGGAAAAACGTACAGGCTGCGCCATCCCGCTAGGCGGCATCGTAGCCAATCGCAGTTTGCCCCTGGATGTGCAGCATAAGATAAACAGGGTGCTGAAACGCTCAGTAGAGTTTGCCTTTGCCAACCCCAAATCGGGGCTGGAATACATCCGCTCGCACGCGCAGGAAATGAGCGAAGAGGTAATGTACAAACACATCGACCTATACGTTAATAAGTTCTCGGTTGATTTGGGTGAGGAAGGTAAAAAGGCCGTTAAGCTGTTGTTTGATACTGCGTTGGAGAAAGGCATTATCCCTTCTATCAGCAAGAATTTATTTTTGAACCCGTAAACTTCTTAGAAAGGGTAATATTAGCCGCAAAAAGTGTAAACCCGAATATTTTTTTAAACGCATGATTGTCAAATGATTAACACGTTTATTTTCCAATTTCTGTAAACCTTCTGTAAACCCCTTTTTTGCACAATTGGCGGTGTGAGAATGTTCCCCGGGGAACATTATGCTGGCATATTCACGGTAAAAGATCGCCCCTTGCCCGGCAACAAAGCCCTCAAACTTTCCAGCGTACCCGCTTCTTCTTTCGGCCTACCTTGCCGCAAATGCAGTATGCGTCTCCAAACAGAAACTGTATGCTTTTCTGAACACAGTGCGTTTTTTTTGCACGGGGAAGATGCTCCTCCTAAAGCCATTTTACCGATTGGTACAGCATTTGCCAAATCTTTGCTGATAGGGCATCTCTATCAAATTTATCTGTTACTTAAATATACCAACATGAAAAATTTAGTAAAACCAGTTTTATTTGCAGCAGCGCTGTTTATTGCAAACACCGCCGCTAAAGCACAAGTCAACATTGGCGCAACTACAGCAACCAAAATCGTTGCGCAGGCTACCACCCCTACGGTAAGCGCTGCCACAATAGCGCAAAGAGCCGTAAACACAACCGCCGGCGTTACCCAGCAGGTGCAGGCCACAGCACAGAATGCCGCTACGCAGGCTGCTGCCAATGCCGCCAAGGCGAGCGCGGTCAACGCGGGCGTAAATTCGAGCGTAAACGCTACAAGCAACGCCGCTTTAAATACCAGCAATGTTGCCGCGAACGGCAGTGCAACGGTTGCCGGCACACAGGGCATCACCACCCAAACTGCCGATGCTACCACAAACGTAGCCAACACCGGCTCGGCTGTTGCCGCAAGCGCCAACGCTAAAAAAGATGCCGCCCTTGTTAAAACCAGCAACGCGCTTACTGCGGCCGGCAACCGCGTAGATAATGCAAACGTCGGCGCTACCAGCTCAAGCACGGTTAATAGTTCGGCCAGCACAAACGTATCGGCAAAAAGCATAAAGGCTACCGGTAATAGCACAAGCCCATCTACTACCAGCGCAACAGTTGGCAAAAAGAAGGTAAGCGTTTCTGCCGCCGGTACCGGTAAAACAACCGTGAAAGCCGTTAAGCAATAAAACCGTACGCAAATCCAAATCAAAAAGGCCGCTAAGGCCTTTTTGATTATACAAGCATTTTTTCAGCCATTACTTATCATGAAAAACCGTCGGCTTATCAGCACCATCCTACTCGTAACAAGCACTATCGCCGCAATGGCGCAACAGGTAAAAAAAGACACCCTTGCCGCCACGCCAACCGTAAAGCCGCTTTTTTTCAACGCCGGCTTGCAATATATCTCTAACCTTACCTACGCCGGCCGCCGCGACGAAACCAGCGTACCCCTGCTGCTACCTACGTTCACTATTGTGTCTAAACAAGGTTTTTTTATAAGCGCCATTGGTTACTTTGATGTGGGCGGCCAAAGCAATGGCGACGGCGGGCTGAGCGTAACCCCGGGCTATGTTTTCGCTTTCGATAAAGCGCGGTACTACGGTGGCTCGGTTTCGGCGACCAAATATTTTATTAGCGATGCCAGCCCCATAATCCTTTCATCGTTCAACGCCACCTTGGATGGCCAGCTTTACTTCAATCCCGGCAATATAGCCAAGCTAACCCTGGGCGCCAGCTATCGTTTAGGTAAGAACGACAAGAACGATATCGTGAACAATGCCGAGTTATCCAAGGAAATTACCGTACTGAAAACCGGCAAGGCCCAAACCGGTGGACTGAAGGTAACGCCTACCATTACGCTTTACGCGGGCACGCAGCGTTTTAGCGAAACGTACTACACCAACTCGGTGGTGCAGCGTTCTGTTGATAACCCCACATCGCCAACGCCCATCAACATTTTATTTCCGCAGCAGCCTAAGCAAACTATAATAAACGAAACGGTAACGGAAGAGCATCAGCGCGAGGTAGCATCGTACAACCTGCTTGCGTTATCTGGCTCGCTGCCGGTTGCTTATACTATTGGCAAGGTGCAGCTGAATTTTACCCCTTATTTTATAAAGCCGGTAAAACAGGTTAACTATGTGAACAATACGCAACAAAACGGGGTTTACTTTCTATTTACCACAGGCCTTAGCGTTACGTTTTAAACCACGGGTTTTATCAGTCGTTAGTTAGCATAAGCCCCTTTTTTGTAGCTGACCCCAGAAAAATTGCCACCTAGTTTCATCCGGGACTAAGTAATTTAAGCCAGGGTTAATAAACGGCATGGCCTTTGTATAACTAACTGAAATACATAGCCATGAACAAGAAGATATTGATAGTTGACGACAATGTGCTGATTACTGAAGTAATGAGCTATATACTGACCAGTAATGGCTATGATGTAATTACCCTGAATCAGGGCGCGGCGACAGTTACGAAAATAAATGCCACCCATCCCGATCTGGTGATTATGGATATCAGCATGCCCGATGCCGATGGCCGCGATATATGTCGAACCATCAAGCTGAATAAAGATACCAAGGATTTGCCGGTAATCATATGCTCCAGCAACGACGATATAGCCCTAACCCTGCAGCAAGACGGCCCGCCAAACGATATACTGAGCAAGCCTTTTGATATGGCTGTATTGCTTGATAAGGTAGAGCACCAGCTGGCAGCCTAAAAGCGAACGACCCCTATTAAAGCGAAACGCCCCGAGGACAAAATCCCCGGGGCGCTCTTTTTGTGCTTATCTGCTTAGAACGCAGCCTTCAGCGTAATGTATTTATTGATATCGTCGGATTTGAAGCCCTTCTCTTTCATTTGGGTAATGTACTCCGGCGTAATGCCCATAGCCTTTAGGGCGGTGGCATCATCAAGCGATACTTTGAAGCCGATATCCTTGAAGCCCTTAAGATATTCCGGCGTAATGCCCAGGGCTTTTAAGCCGCTGGCGTTATCCACGCTAATGTTGCCGTAGCCGGCATCTTTAAAGCCATTTAAATATTCGGGCGTTATGCCGAGTGCTTTCAAAGAGGAGGCTTGATCTACTGATAGTTGCTTATAACCCGCAGCTTTAAAACTGACCATAAATTCAGGGGTGATGCCAAGGGATTTTAGTGATATCAGGTTATCTGCCGATATATTGTTATATCCAGCAGCCTTAAAGCCATGGATATAGGCAGCATCAACGCCAACGGCCTTCATGCTGGTTAGGGTGCTGGCCTGCAGGTTGGTGTAACCTTCTTTTTTAAGGGCGTTGATGTAGGCATCGTCGACATTCAATGCTTTAAAGGCAATCATATCATCAGATGATGCATCTGCCCTTACCACGCCAGGCTTTTTGTTGGCGGCTTTAAACTTGCTGATGTATTTGCCATCGATGCCTTGTGCTTTAAAGCTCACCAGCTTCTCCCAATCTACTTTTGGGTAGCCGGCTTTGTGTATATCGGCAATAAATGCGCTATTGATGCCCAGGGCGCGGCCGGTTATCAGCTGTTGCAGGGTAATGTTGGGGTAGCCGTTTTGTTTCATCGAACGGATATACGGCTCATCAACCCCAAGTGCCGAACAGGCTATCACATCATCTTTAGATGAGGTTTTGTAACCATTGTTCTTCAACATGGTAACGTAGGTCTTTTTAATGTTGAGGAAGAAGAATGCCATCTCATCATCGTGACCGACGCCTGAGATTCCCTCGCCCTTGAGGAACGTGAAGTATGCAGCATCGCGGGTAAACTTGTATTTGCCCGAGCCTTTACCGCCATCGAAACGGCCGGTAAACTGCATTATACCCGCCTCGCGTACCAGCTTAAAAGCACCCTCCTGGCCTATTGGCAGGGCGGTAAATTCGCTTACCAAAAAGTTGGAGTTGCTCATGTGGTTGTGGTCGTCGTCGCCTTCGTATAGTTTAAGTTCCAGCTTGTTACCGGTGATGGTTGCTTTCCAGTTGCCTTCGTCGCTGGTGCTGGGCCTGGTATCCTTAACGGCCATGGTGTTTACATCCAGTTTTACGCTGGAGGCGGCGGGCTCATTCAATGCACATACCAAAAAGGCCATCATGGGCACCAGGAACAGGTATTTCCAGGCGGTATGTATGTTAGATTTTTTTGCGTTCATCATAACAATTCGTTTTTTTAAGAGTGATTGATTATAGTTGGTTGTAATTCTTAGGGATAAATTGGGCACGGAAACCTTCAGCAGGTTCATCTGGTAGTCGCTGCGCTCTACGGTTGCATCGTGCAGCACTTCGTTATCGGCCAGGTACTCCAGGTTGCTTTCTACTTCTTTGCGGTACAACCAGGCAAAGGGGTTGAACCACTGGAAGGCCAGCACCAATTCGGTTAAGAGCAGGTCCACGCTGTGGCGTTGTTTAATGTGCACTTTCTCGTGCAACAGGATCTGATTAAACGTTTCGGGTTCATATTTAGCCGGGTTGATATAGATGCTGTTGCCGAAGCTGCAGGGCGCTTTATCATCGTCCAGCTCTACGATGCGGAAGGCACCATCTTGTATCACCGGCTTGCGGTAAGCCTGGTAAGCCAGCACGCATAGCTGTAACAGCAAATTCGCGCCGAATGCCGCCACGCCGAACCAGTAAAGGTAAACCGCCCATTTGATGATGCGCTGCATCAATGGCGCTTGCGGTTCTGCAACCGCCTCAGCCTTTACGACTGCGTTTTGTGGCTGCGACTTATAGCTTGTTGTTGGCGCAAATTGCGGCAGGTGCAAGGCTACTACCGGGGTGCTGGGTTTGGCGGCGGGCTGCTGCGGGCTATCGCGCAAGGCCCATTGCTGCGGTACTTTTACCAGCGGTAACAGGAATGCCATAGCCAGGCAACCGATAAGTACGGCGCGGTTTAGGCTATAATAAGTTTCCTTTTGCAGCAGTAGTTTGTAAAACAACAGGCAAATGGCCAGCAGCAGGGCCACATGTAATACATAAGGTATCATTTCTTGTTGGATTTAATGAGGTTTACAATTTCGTCCAGTTCGGTTTCGGATATCTTTTCTTCTTTGGCAAAAAATGCCAGCATGCTGGGGTACGAGTTGTTGAAGTACTGGCTCACGATATCTTTCATAGCATGCTTCTGATACTCCTCGCGCGATATTTTTGGGTAATAGTTGTAGATGTTGCCCACCGTCTCATGGTCCAGGAAGCCCTTCTCCTCCAGTATCTTCACCATGGTAGCAACCGAATTATAATGTGGCTTAGGGTCGGGCAGTTCGGGGATGATTTCTTTGATATAAGCTTTGCCCAGGCTCCAGAAAGCCTGCATAATTTGTTCTTCGCGTTTAGCCAGTTTTATCATTATTCTAATAATTATAACGCAAGCTAATACTAATCAATTAGTATTGCAACTAATCAATTAGGATTGTTGATGAAATCTATTTTAATTGGCTGATAACTAGAGAAATAAAATTTCAGGATTGATTTTATCACAAAAATAAAGGCACAAAAAAAGCCGCAAGAGATTGCGGCTTTGTATATCGAAAAATTAGGGGAGGCTTAAATGAAGCTCAATCCGCAAGCGATGAACACGTTTAATAATAAAGCCGCCGAGCAGATGTTAACGTTGCGGCGGGTGCTTACATGCGCCATTTGCACATTTACTTTTTTGAACCAGCGATTGTTTAAAAGGATTAGGTGATTAACCAGCAAAAAGAAAACCGCGCCGGTTACGATAGCAACGCAGGCACCCAGGCCAATGTTGATCAGATGCCCTTTTATCATCAGCTTAGTAAGCAGCAGTGCATTGGTAAGGAATACCACCAGCAAAAAGCTTACGTTGAACATCGATTTGAATTGAGGGATGCTTGTACCCTGCCCGAAGTTTTTGAAGTTCCACCTGTAAAACGCTACATAAATGGATTGATAGGCTTTTTGCATAATGTGTGCTGTTTAAGTTAATAGATACGTACCGCTTGTTTGACGATTCCGTTTACAAATAGTTTAACGTATTGCTGTTTGTTTTGTTATGCAATATAAAATTAAATTTTGGAAAAGGCAACTTATGCCGTATAATAATTTTATTGTTTGGGCATTACCACAAAAGAACGTTACATTTTGCTTATTGACGATACACAAAGTTAATCTTGTTCTGCCTTTTATTCTTTAGGCAACGCGCTCAAATCAATCACCGGCGATACACCGTTTGCGGCCCGTTTAAAAGGCGTCTTCAAAGGCACCAGTTCATCAAAAAAACCGCCGTTCTTCAGAAAGAACATATTGCCGTCGATGCCGCCTGCATAATCTTTACGATAATTAGCGTTTGCCGTGGCATCGCCTGTATAAACGGCGCCGGTCACTTCGTGCCATTGATTGTTGCTATCGCCCAGCCATTGGTTCTTGAAATTAGCCAGGCGTACCTGGTCGCCGCTATCGGGTTCAAAGTTTTCTACAAAGGAGTATAGGCCGGTTAAATACGTTTTGGTTTGCGGCCTGCTGAAACTGGCTACCAACAGCCATTTTCCCGAAGCAACATCCTTAAACCAGGCGGTATAGGTTGTACTCCTGGTGGCCTTATCCGGTTCGGCACGCAGCAGGAAGGCATACGTTTTGCCGGCCTGCCATGGGTACAGCATATAGCTTTGCCCGCCCGAACCTTCGTCGCCAAAGTCGCCGCCATGTACGCCGGCACCTTTTTTAAGCAGTATTACTCTTAAACTGTCGGGGATAGTTTTTGGGTCGTCGGTAGTAAAAGGACTCCATACCGAGAACAGCACCCGGCGCTCGGTAGGCGAATTTACCTGCATGCCGAAGTAGCCGCCGCTAAAGCCATCGGCCATAAAGTACGAGCCAACTACATCCATTTTTGCGGGGACGCTTATCTCGTTATAAAACCATTTCGCTTCTTTTTTGATATCCGAGGGCACATCGTACCGCAGATGCACGGATGGCCCGCGCCTGCCGAAATGGTAAGAGAATCCGATTTTTACGTATGTAAACTTATCTGCATCCTTTGCGCCTTGCACAATCAAATCTGATACGATGGCGTAAACACCCCCTGTTTTGCTTAAGCCCGTCAGGCTCACTTTTACGTAACCCGCTTGCAAAATATCCACCTTACCGATAGCGATGGTATCGAACCCGGCATTGCTGAATTCTTTTGTAAACACCGTTTTACCAATGGTGATGCTGATTGTGCTTTTACCGGCAGGTACACGCAGCCGCAACGACAAGTCGAGCTGCTGCGCGGAGGGCACCCTAAAGTAAATACCGGCGGTTGATTTTGGGCTGGTCCATTGCATCAGGCCATCATCGGTTATTAGCGCGCTGCCGTTAACCCAGGCATTGCCGCCAAGCGGGATGATGATTTTAGGGGTATCGGCAAATGCCATTGTGCTTACAAAGCAGGCAATCAGGAGCAATATTTTTTTCATATCAATGTAAAGCAAAGTGCTAATTTAAAACTATTCCCATTTGATAACCATAGTTTCCTCTGTATCAATACTGATATGGTTACCGCCGGTTTTGCCGCCCTTATTGGCAAACAGCACAATGGGGTCGGGCGAGGCGGCCTGCATTAGCATGTTAAACTCTTTGCGTACGGAAGACTTGTTGATGATGATGGTTATAGTGTTCTTGCCGTTTTTAAGGGTTTTCATCAGCATGCCATTCTGTGGGGATTCGAACAGGAAGGGGATATTCATCGATGGATAGTCGAGCGCCTCCTTCAGGAATTGGCTAAGCCCGGTATAATCTTCCAATACCCGGTTGCCTAAACCAATCAGCGAAGGTATCCACCAGGCCTGTCCCCTGCCATAATTGTTCTGCACCGCCCAAATATCGTTACCCTTTTCAGCTATTGCCTCGCCGGTTGTCGGGCGTAGCAGTCCTACCCATTGGAGTGCGGGCAGCAAAACTCCGGCAACAATAATGTCCTCCATATCATCGATGGCTTTATACTCCAATATATCGGCACCGAAAAGTGTTCTTAATGGCGAGCCCAGCCGCGTGGTAGCAACCGCGTTTTCGTCGTAGTACCCTGTGAGTCCATCGGCAATTAATTTGCCTCCGTTTTGCACAAAAGCGGCAAGCATGGGCCAGTATTTATGCGGGATAGATATTTGATGCGCGAGGATGATTGCAATGCCTGTAAAATCTTCCTTCGAGAAATCAAACTCGCTTATTTCCTTAAAATTCGCCTGGATGCCGGCCTCGCTCAGGGCTTCGTAATATGCCAGCGACGATTTCATCACGCCACCTTCATCGCGGCCCTCGTAACTTTTGCCGCCGGTTTGCAGTTTCTTTTCTACCCAAAGCGATTCGCGGGTGTATATAATATTGATGCCGGACTCCACCGTTTTGGCGTTTTCAAATAAGTGCAGATTGGCGTTCACAACATCAATAACTTCGGTTGCCGCCAATAACCTGTCGCTGGGTTCGTTCAGGTAATTCAGCATTGCCCATTCGCCGGCTTCAATACCCGAGGAACGGGGGTTAAGGCACCAAAATATGGCCCCCTTGCTTTCGGCGCTGATAGCAACCCAAAGCCACTGGCTTATTTCTTCGGCACTTGGGCAGAGCGCCAGGAAACCGCTGTAGGTATTGTTGCCGCCCTGCAGCTCTGTCATGAACCAGGGGATATCGCCCGCGCCCGAGCGCAGTATCTCGCAATTGGCAGATACAGCCATGGCGTATTGCGCCCGTTTGAAATACTCAAAGTGCCAGCTGGCATGCGCCGAGCCGCCCAGGCTGGTCAGGAAATCGCGCCAGGCCGGGAAATCATACTCAGCAACGTTCTTAAATATCGCGTGATTGTTTACGTGGATAATGCTGCCGGGATGGTATTTCTGTATTTCATTGGTGAGCCATTTTAAAAACCAGGTATTGTAGTACAGGTGGAAACGCTCATCAGCAAAATCGAAATGGTCATACCCATTGCTGTTATAATCCGGGTGCGCCTGCGCGACTTTCCATTCCTGGTATTTATCCGTCGCGAATTGTTCCTGCGGAAAATGCCCCAGGCCCGGCTCGTTTACCGGCACCCAACCATAACAGGATTTGAACTGCATGAAGTGCGAGACTGCATTTTCGATGTACCTGGCGATAGCCACGAGATGGTCCTCATCCTTCGGGAATTTCAGCCCTCCTAAATCCGTAAAGGCGGTAGCCGGGAACAGGTTGCCGTATATTTTAATGCCATATTTTTCCGCTGCCCGATAAGCCATATCAAACAGCGTATAATCCCAGCTTCCATCAGGCTTATGCATATAGGTTTCAAACAGGCGGATGCGGGTAACCCTCATGCCTGCCTCCTTCAACCGCATGAACCATACATCAATTTCTTCCGCCGTTTGCCCGGGTTCAATAAAAACCTCGGCGCCTATCATAATCGGGGTAGCCTCTTCCTTTGTAGTATGCTGCATGTTATTATTAACCTCATTGGCAGCGAATGGTTTGAAATGCGGGGCATCCCACTATTTAAACCTACCTTCACCAAAATGCAGGACCGCGCTATGCGGTGCACCCAATTGGAAAAAACATTCAGCGATTTTATCGACACCTACCTGAAAACACACGTAGGGATATCTGAGAACTTCTTAAGCACCGCGCTTTCCGGCCATTTAAAAGATAACCTGATTGGTTTATTTAGAAATAACCTTCTTCTGGCCGCAGGCACCGGGAACGAAACGCTGGTGGTGCATAACAAACTCGTTAGGGGCGATAGTATCTACTGGCTGGGCCGCGAGCATAACGATCCCCACGAAAATTCCTTTTTCGATCTGATGGACAAATTCGTAGAATACCTTAACCGCACCTGCTACACGGGTATTACTGGCTACGAGTTCCATTACACTTTGTATGAGGAAGGGGCGTTCTATAAAAAACATATCGACCAATTCCAGCATAACGGCAGCCGCGCCTATTCCATGATCATGTACCTGAACGCCGATTGGGTACTGGCAGACGGCGGCGAGCTATGCATTCATCATGCAAGCCATGAGCAATTTATCCCGCCAACCAACGGCAAAAGCGTGTTTTTTAAAAGCACCGAAATGGCGCACGAAGTAATGCTGACCAACAAAGCCCGTATGAGCATTACCGGCTGGTTAAAAGTAAATTAAAAAGGGGAGCGTAGCATCAGCACCGATCCCCTTTCATAACCGGCAATGCGGTGTATCAATATTGCAAGGTTGTGTTTCCCGCAGGCACATTTGAGGGGGTAAATTCGTAGGCTGTAGAATAAATGGAAGCCAGCTTACCCGCGCTGAAATTTAGCGTTACCATAGTGTAATGTGTATCATCCGTTACCGAGATAAAGTACCATTGCGGCGACGCGCTCATCAAGGGGTCGTAAACTTTGGTGATATCTTTATCGAAGATAGAAATGCGCTCGAACTTTTTGGTGTAGGCTCCCTGTTGTTTAATCTTCACTAATTTAGCGTAGATGCCATCTATAACATCGCCAACAGCAACCGAATGGGCTGCATCATTGACGAGAGGCCATCTTTTCAGCTTCACGCCATCGTTGGTGAATATGCTATTCAGCTTATTATCGGTAAAATATAGTTGGATACCTGTGCTGGTGCCTACGGTTTCGTCGAGGTAAACGGTGCGGTATAAAGGTATCTTATTTTCCAGGCTTTCCAGATTGGTAAAAACGTTGCCCACTATAGCCAGGTAATCTATCCGCCTATCGGCAATAATAGCCTGAAACTTAGAATACACTGTGGCTGGGGCTTCGCCTATATTGAGGCCCCATTGCCCGCCCGTCCGCAAGGTATCGCTGGAAATAAGCTTTGGCGGTATGGGGTCCACGGTTATCAAGGGCCCTTTTGTGGCCGCCTCTTTTTTGCAGGCCGAAAACGACAGCGCAATAAAGAAAAGGATAAACAGGTTTTTCATGAGGTGTTTGGTGTTTAGCTATCTATAATACGCCTCGCAGCAGAAAAACGCTACAATGCCATTGCGATAATTCCGGCCGCAAATACGGCACAGGTTTGTATAGCTTTTTTATCGCTCGCGCCGAAAGGTTGTATAGTTTACTATACGCAAAAATAAGCCATTTATAGGTTTTATGCTTTTTTTAAGGGGGTAAGGGCTGCGCGTAAATCTGGCATCGTTATTAGTATATGTAAGTAGATAAAACACTACCGATATGAAAACTTCAGTACAAACCACCATCCTGTTAAAAGCATTCGATATTGAATTGAAAAGAATCATAGACGCCGACCTGGCTAAGTATAAAGCAGAGCAGCAGCGTAAAAAGAACCTGTCGTTCATCAAACAATTACTGGCTGCCTAAGCCCAAGCAAGCTTACACACAATTCTATATATAGCAAAGCCTTTGCCCAACCGGGCAGAGGCTTTTGCATGCCTAAGCCTGATATGCCTTGAAGTAGATAATAAATTCGGAGCCCAGGTTTGGCTGACTATTCACTTCCATGTGGCCGCCGTTTTCTTCTGTAAATTGCTTTATCAACATCAACCCAAGGCCGGTACCCGCTTCTTTATCGGTACCTTGTTCAGATATGGCCTTACCTGTTACTTTAAAAAGCTTATCTAGTTTCCCGGCAGACATGCCCACGCCATTATCCTTGATGTGTAGGGCGTGCATGCCCGGCGTTTCGGTATAAAAAACCTCGATGAGTCCGTTCTGCGGTGTGAATTTTATGGCGTTACCCACTACGTTTTGCAGGATGATGCGCACATGGCTCGGGTCGGCCTGTATCCGGATGGGGCGGTTAGAGGTGTGTGAAACCTGCTGGTTCTTGTTTTTAGAGAAGAAACCGAATACAGATAAAACCTCGTTCATCATGGCTATCAGATCAATTTCTTCCAGGCTAAGCTTTCCGCCCATTTGCTGGCTGTTGGCCCAAACAAGCAAGTTGTTGATCATGCCGGTAACCAGGGTTACCTGTTTGTAAAAATCTTCGAATACAGTATGCTGTTCCTCTTCATCCAGGTCGCCGTAGCGAATCAGCTCCAATGCCTGCAATATCGATGCGAAGGGGCTGCGCAGATCGTGCCCTATTACTGAGAACACCTGGTCCTTGGTTTCATTGACGGCCACCAACGCCTCGCGCTGGCTCGTTATCTCCTCTTTTTGCATCGCTATGGCAGCGTTGCTGGCCAGTAGCTCTTTGTTCAATGCCGATTTATGCTCGCTGCTGCGCATGATGACGAAAAGTATGATTACAAGCGACAGCGCAAATAACGACACCAGCGCAATAAGCAGGCGGTTAAGGTTTATCGATTGCTTGCTTATCTGATTCTCTTTTACCAGTTTTAAGTTCTCGGCCTTCTTTTCCTGCAGATGGCGGTAGTTTATCTCTTTCTCTTTTGCCTCGGTAAACAAACTATCGGCATACCGCTTAGCGTTTACTTCGCTGGTGTAAGCATTCTTATAATCGCCGGTAGCGGCGTAGCTTTGGGCCAGTATGTTGTAGGCCCGCTGTATATCCCACCCGGCTTTAAGACTAAGCGAAAGGGCCAGGCCTTTTTCGGTATGGATAACAGCTTCCTGGTAGCGGCCCATGGCATAATAAGTTTGCCCCTGGCCCGAGTAGGCAAAGCCTTTTTCCCAATTGTCCTGATAGGGTTTATAGTTGAGGGCCAGCTTATAATACTTCAATGCCTGGGGATAGTTACCCGAGTGGTAATAGGTTTCGCCCATGCGGTTGAGAATCATCTGGATGATGTGCCAGTCCTTTACCTTTTCGGCAATCGCCATGCTTTTTTTTAAGTGGACGAAAGCCTTATCGAATTGTTTTATCTCGTCATAACACGAGCCGATATTGAAATTATTGCTGGCTATGCGCGTGCTGTCTTTCAACATTTCGCCGAAAGACAATGATTTCTCGAACTCGGATATGGCATCGTACATCCTATCTTGTGCCAGGTAAATAAGGCCCTTGTTGTTGTACGATGCGCCTATGCCTTTTTTGTAGCCTATTTTCTGGCTGATGGCCATGGCCTCGTCTGATGCGCTGAGCGAGGGGAAATACGAGCCCTGGATATAATAGGCCCGCGCTATGTTGTTCTGCGCAGTTGCTGCGCCTTTATCGAATTGTTGCGATTTGGATAATTTAAGGGCCTCTTTGGCGAACAACAGGGCACTATCGGGGTTATTGTAGAAATACTTTTCGGCCAGGGTGTTCAATAGCACTACGCTATTAGTATCTCTTGAAAAACCGGTTTTGGCTCTGGCATTCTTTAATTGCGCTAAAAGCGCAGCAGCCGGTGTTTGCCCCTCCGCATAAAGCGAGATAGAAAGCAGCACAATGCAAACGGGTATCAGATAGTTTTTGCCCATAGTGATTAGGGGGAATCGGCAGTACTAATATGCGAATAAAAAACAAAACAAGAATAATTAATGCTGCTTACCGTATGTGATTTTTATGTGTAAATATGATTCGATAGCTTTGGTGCTACCATACCAACCATACCCTTGCCCATATGAAAATAGCCACCTATAATGTTAACGGCGTAAATGGCCGCCTGCCCGTGCTGCTGCGCTGGCTAAACGAGGAACGGCCCGACGTAGCCTGCCTCCAGGAACTCAAGGCTCCGCAGGAGAACTTCCCGTTGCAGGCCATTAATGATGCCGGCTACAACGCGATATGGCATGGTCAGAAAAGCTGGAACGGCGTAGCCATACTGGCACGCGGCATGGAAATAACAGAACGCCGCAAAGGCCTCCCCGGCGATGAGGAAGATAGCCAAAGCCGCTATATAGAAGCGCTGGTGAATGGCGTGGTTATCGCTTGCCTGTACCTGCCCAACGGCAACCCGGCACCCGGCACCAAATTCGATTATAAGCTTGGCTGGTTCGAGCGGTTGAAGATACACGCTGCCGAGCTGCTGGCATCGGGCCTGCCCGTGGTGCTAACCGGAGACTATAATGTAATGCCCACCGAGCTGGATGCGTATAAACCCGAGCGATGGGTAGAAGATGCCTTGTTCCGACCCGAAACGCGACTAGCGTTTAAAACCCTGGTAGAGCAGGGCTGGACGGATGCCCTTCGCAAGCTTTACCCAACGGAGGTTATTTATACTTTTTTCGATTACTTCCGCAACGCATATGGCCGTAACGCCGGGTTGAGGATTGACCACTTTTTGCTCAGTCCGCAGGTGGAGGGAAGGCTGAAAGCAGCCGCTGTTGACCTTCACGTACGCGGCTGGGAAAAAACCAGCGACCATTGCCCGGTATGGATCGAGCTGGCAGAATAAAATTACCTGTTAATCGGCTGTAACAATACGGGCCCCGGCGCGTTTTATGATATGTATTAAAACATCAGGCCAGATCCCATATGAAATACATAGCATCACGCCTCTCAGAAGGCAATAAGATTTTCCCCGCCGAAATTTACATTGAAGAAAACGGCGTTACCGTAAAGATACCCGGCCTGTTCAGCGGCGATACCACTACAATTGCCTATGAAAGCATTTCGGCAGTTGAGATAGATACGCCCATGATCGGCTTCTCTACCATACGCTTTTACCACAGCGGCAACAAAGTGGAGGCACACGGTTTTAGCAAACACGACGTGGAAGAAATAAAGGGTTATATCGAAAGCGGAAGAAGCCGCGCGAAGTAATCTTACCCCAATTTTTTGATGATATAAAAATGTATGGTTTTGCGCGTAGCAAAACCGAGGCTTTCGTACACGCTTATGGCGCGTGCATTATCGCTGCGCACGTGCAGAAAGGGTATCTCGCCCGCTGCTAGGATGCGTTGTATCTGAAACTGCAGCACCTGTTTGGCATAGCCCCGCCCTAAATAATCGGGATGGGTACAAACGGCGCTCACCTCGGCATAATTAAAAACATGCATACGCTGGCCGGCCATGGCTACCAGCTTATCATCATCCAATACGCCATGGTAATGCCCGAATTCGATGGTGCGTTCGGCAAAAGGGCCGGGGTTGGTAAGCCTGGTTAAGGCCAGCATCCGGGGCACATGCTCTTTGGTTAATGGCGTGAGCGTAACCAGCGGATAATCGGTATCGCGGCCATCGTGCACCATCTGCAGGCATTCGATATATACCATTTGCTGCCAGGGCGCTGGAATATCTGCTTCCACCGGTGAAATAAAGCCGAACGGCCTGTCTGCAGGTGCCACATCGTATAGTTGGGCGAAGCTTTCCGCCGTATTTTCCCTGAAACCCAAGAAGGGCGATACCTCGGGATCAAAATATTTTATCTCTGCCGTGCCATTCGCCAGGTTGCTATTGCCCGATACGAGGGCGTTCCAGGCGGGATTATCTAATACGTGCTGCATTTTATACAGATGCTTTTGGGTGCCGTCAATAGTACAAAAATTGGCAATATGCTTTGTATGCAAAATGTAAAACCAGCAATAACAAGGGCAAATGTTTATTTTAGCCATCTATACATCTACCATTGCGCTACTTCTTTCATATCGGTTACCTCGGCACCAATTATCACGGCTGGCAAAAACACCCGGATGGCATGAGCGTGCAGCAGGTTTTGGAGGACTGCCTTACCCGGATTTTTAAAACACCCACGTACATCACCGGCTGTGGCCGTACGGATGCGCAGGTGCATGCCAGCCAGTTCTTTTTCCATTTAGATGTGGAGGCGGCCTGGGATTTCGACCTGCTTTTCCGGATGAATAATATCCTGCCGGATGATATTTCGGTTTTTGATATCATACCGATGGAAGGCCGGCCTCATGCCCGTTTTGATGCCGTTGAACGCAGTTACGATTACTTTATCCATACCTATAAAGACCCTTTCCTCAGCAATTTCAGTTCGATGTATTTAGTAGCGGACTGGGACATTGACAGCATGCAGCGCGCCGCCGGTTTATTGCTGAATTACACCGATTATCATGCTTTTTGCAAAATGCCAGACAGGAACGAGCATACCATCTGCAACATCGGCGAAGCAAAAATATATACCGATAGCACGGGTGATAAACTGCGCTTCCGTATCTCGGCCAATCGTTTTTTAGGGCGGATGGTGCGCATCATCACCGGAAAACTGATAGAGGTTGGCACCGGCAAATTAAGCGTAGATGAATTTGAGGCGCACCTCATTAACCCGCAATTACCGCATTTGATAAAACCGGCCTATCCGCAAGGGTTGTATCTTAGTAAAATAAAGTACCCTTATCTGGATGCCCCCACACGCAGCGATTTTACCCAAATGCTTTCCGGTGGCGCAAACGGATGGGTAAGCAATAGTTAAACTATCTAATGAAGAAATTAGCCTATATCCTATTATGCCTTTTGTACTGCCTGCAGGTAAGTGCTCAAAAAAAACCGGATGCTGCTAATGAAAAGTTTTGGTGGAAACGGAATAACCTGCGGGTAATTCAAACCAACCTGCCCGATTATGAGGCCGCCACGCTCAACCCCGATTCGTTGGTGGCAGACCTTGTACATTTCTCTGCCAATACGCTCATCATCAATGCCGGCGGCATAATGGCCTTTTATCCTACAAAGCTCAAGCTGCAATACACCAACCCCTATATGAAGCCCAATATGCTGGGCGATGTTATCCGCAAATGCCACCAGCATGGCATCAAAGTTATCGTCAGGTTTGATTTCAGCAGGGTGCACGAGAGCATTTACAAGGCCCACCCCGACTGGTGCTACATATCGCCAAAAGGCGAGCGCATCATCAACACCAATATGTACGCCGTTTCTATCAATGCGCCTTACGTGCAGCAGGGAGCATTCAAAATTATCGGCGAGGTGATGGATATGTACCCCATCGATGGCATCTTCCTGAACATGCCCGGCTATCAGGTAAACAATGCCTACGAAGGCAAATACCTGGGCATAGACCAAAACGAAGCCGACAAAAAACGCTTCTTTGAATACAGCCACGGACTAACCCTGCCCACAGAAGAAAACCCAGCCGATGCCGCATATATCAAGTACCTGGAGTTTAAGAAGTACACCGGCGATGATTGGTCTAAACGGTTATATGATTTGGTTAAAGCCAAAAACAAGCAGGTAGCTATCTGTACTTATACCGATAACTATGTGGATATCATCCGCCACGAATCTCAGGCGAACAGTGGACTGCCCTACTGGCCCTACACCGCATCAGATAATGTGAACAACGCTATGCACTCCTTCCCTAAGCATATTATCAGCAATGCCAGCATCCAGCAGATAGGTTTCCAGTCGCGCTATAATGCCGTGGAACCTGCCGAAGTAGCCATACGCCTTTACGAAAATATTGCCAACGGCTCGGGCCTGGACCTAAGCATGATGGGCGATATGCGCGGCTATGAGGACGAGCGGAATTATGGCGTCATCAGCAAAATATACGCTTTCCATAAAAAGCATGAACCGTACTTCGGCAACTATGCTTCCACAGCAAAAGTGGCCCTTATTTCGCCGGGACTATGGCCCGGCGGCCTGCCCATGCAGGAATATCGCGGCATACAACTGATGCTGAAAGAGGCGCATATCCCCTTCGATATCATCGTGAGCGAGCAGATGGAAAACCAGGCCGGTATCCTAAAAAAGTATGGCACAATCATTCTGCCCGAAACCACAGGTCTTACTGCAGCAGCGATACAGGTATTAAAGGACGCGTTGGCTGGCGGCACCAACCTCATAGCCACCAACACCGCCCTGAGCGATAACCCGCAGGCCCTTCTGGATATTTTCGGCGCAAAGGTACTTACCAAAGAATACGATGGCAGCGGCAATTACCTGCAGCCCGATAATGCTGCAATTTTTAAACGCCTGAAGCTACAGCGTATGCTGATGCTTAAATTCAACCTGGCCCAATATGACCTCGCTGGCGCGGATAACCATTACCTGCCTATCCTAAGCAAAGGCCGCCCCGGCCCGCCCGAAATTATCGGCGGGCACACGCCAACCGGCCAATACGCAATGGCCTTGAAAAAATTGGGCAAAGGCAAGGCCGTAGTACTGCCTTTCAACATCGGCCGCCTGTATTACCAAAACGGCTACCAGGAGCACAAGAATATATTTTTGGATGTACTGGAACATGTTTACCCGCAGGCTATGCAGGATATTGTCACCAACGCGCCCGAAAAGGTAGAGGTTATATTACAACGATATGGCAAGAACGATGCACAGGCCAATGGCGATAAGAACAACGGCCTGATATTGCATCTCATTAACCTCACCGGCTTTAGCGGGGCAAGTTATTTTGAACCGCTGCCCGTATATGGCATAACCTTCAAAATCCGCTGCGATTTTAAGCCGAAAGAAGTGGTGTCGCTGACCACGCAACTGCCTATAAAATTTACTTACCAAAATGGGGCGGTAAGCTTTACGGTAAAAAGCCTGGGTGATTATGGGGCGGTGCTGATAAACAGGTAAAAAAACAGGCCGTCATGTTGAATTTATTTCAACACCCCATCATAAAGGTAGCCACTATTCTGAGCCGCTCTGCACGCCGCCCACCCGTCCTGTGGGGTCCTGAAATAAATTCAGGATGACGGCGGGATAATATATTTATACCACCTCCAGCAAATGAAAGCCATAAGGTTTAATGATCAGATACTCCTCGTTACTGCCAACGGTAAACTCTTGTTCCGTCCAGTGGTCGTATAAGGTTTCAACATCGTTGTTGTGCTCCTTAAACGCGTACCAGGTTAAAAAGGCTTCCTCGGCATCAAAGTTGAATATGCAGAAGAGTTGCCTATCCCCCTGCTGACGCAGGTAACCCGCCACATGGATGTTGTATGGCGTTAACCAGTGGAGGTTGGAGTAATCAGACACTACCGGTAGCTTCCGGCGTATGCCTATGAGTTTTTGCGTTGCCGCGAATATCCTTTGCTCGGTGGTGCCGGCTTTATCAATCAGTCTGTTCTTTCTCCAATTGATAACGGGGCGGTGCAGCCAGCGGTTGTCGTAGCTTTTGCCGGGGTCATCCAAATAAGAGTAATCGTTGGTGTAACCCAGTTCGTCGCCATAAAATAGCATCGGCACGCCACCTAAAAAGAAACTGTGCGCCTGCATGAGCAGTATCTTATCTATGGCGGTTTCTGTGCCTGGTTTGTCTTTTTCTTTCAACACTTTCTCCAGACCGCACATCGATGCCAGTGAGCCGCTTATTCTTGCATCACCGGTTTTAGGATTAACGGAGAATAATTCGCCCGTGGCCGGACTGCCAGGGTACTTGCCGGAGTAATACTCCCACAAAAATTTTCGGTGCTCACGTGGTTCAAAACCAGCGGCGCTGATAATGCTATCGTCATACGCCAGCCCTATATCGTCGTGGCAACGGGTGTAGGTTATCCAGGTAGCACCGTAAGGCTTCTGCGCAATATCGTGTTGGGCGCCCAGCATGACACGGGTGTTGCCGGTTGCCAGCATATCCCATTGCAGCGCCATTTGGGTAGCGTTGTAGGCAAAATCGCATTCCTTGCCTTTGAATAGCCCACTGCCAAAATATTTCATGATGTCGCGCGGTGCAGCGATAGCCTCGGCCAATAAGGCCATTCCGGGCGTAGCGACCAGCACACATTGTTTTATCAGGCGTAAAATGGTATGCGTTTCGGGCAGGTTTTGGCAAATGGTGCCAATTTGTTTCCAGAGGAAAATCGGGGCATCTATCCGTAAAACATCTACGCCCAAATTGGCGTAGTACAATACATTATCCAGCATGTCAACAAATACTGCCGGGTTGGTATAATTCAAATCCCACTGGTAGCTGTGGAAAACCGTCATCACCCATTTATTGCACTCGGGCACGAAGGTGAAATTGCCGGGCGAGCTCTCGGGGAATATTTCGGGCATGTGCTGCTCAAAAGCCGCCGGGATGGGGCTATCTGCATCGTACATGTAAAAATAGTCCTGGTATTTGGCATCGCCCTGTTTGGCTTTTTCGGCCCACTCGTGCCGGTGCGAGGTATGGTTCAGCACAATATCCAGCATCAGGTACATATCGGCAGCTATCATCTTCTGCTGCAGGCCTGCAAGGTCTTTGGTACTGCCGAAACGTTTATCCACCTTGCGGAAATCCGACACCGCATAGCCCCCGTCGCTCTCGCCGGCTGGGCTCTCGAATATGGGCAGCAGGTGCAAAAAGTTTACGCCCAGCCGCTCAAAATGGTCAAGCTTGTTGCCCAGGTTTTTAAGCGTTCCGCAAAAGCGATCTACATACAGGCTCATGCCGGTGATATCGTTACTCAGGTGCCAATCGCCCAGGGCGGCCTTTTCATCGTCTTTGCGTTTCAGTTGGGCCGAGCGCGAAATGTGGGCGTTTATTACCGCATCTATCAAGGCCCCAAATAAGGTTTCACCAGCCGGATGCTTGCTGTATAGTTCGCTATAAAGCTGGTATATGGTTTCGGCACTGGTCAGCAGGCGCACGTAAAAAGCGTTATCTGCGCCCGCTATATCAAGCTTGCTTTTTTGTGCCGATGCGTTTATGAGCTGATGTAAATGCGGATTGTACACGATTGAGGTTTTTATATGTAAAACATAATTAATGCCCGCCGCCTACCGGTATCGCTACCTCGTCGGTATCGCTCGCCACATCTTTTTTGATGCGGGTTGTGGCTAGTGCAGCCAGCAGCAGCAGTACGCCGGCAAAGGTGATGGCGTTTGCAGGGTCATCGCCAAGCAGGTGCTTGTAAATATACCCAAAGCTAAGGGTTTGCAATATCATGGGTACAACAATCATCATATTTATAATGCCCATATACACGCCGTAGCGTTCTTTGGGTATGCTGCCCACCACCATAATATACGGTACGCCCATCATGCTGGCCCAGGCAACGCCGAAGCCAACCATCGGCGCAAATAAAAGAGCCCTATCGGTAATGTGCACAAACAGCAACAACGCTATGCCGGCCATAGCCAAACAGGTAATATGCACGTACTTGGCGCTGAACTTACGCGCCAGCCATACCAGCCCGAAGGCCGAGCAGAACGTTATTATGTTATAAAAGCCGTTCACCTGGCCCGTTAAAACCACAGCTTGCTCAAATAACTCTTTATTGCCATCGGAGGTGGTATGGAACACCGATTTGGCGATGCTGAGTGCTACGAACTGCCAGTAGCAGAACATGGCATACCACTGGAACAGGTAAACCAGCGCCAGTTTCCACATTACCGATGGCATATCTTTTATAGCCGCGAAAATTTCTTTGATAGGTTCTAATGCACCACGCTTGCGGGCTTTTAATTCGCGCAACTCTTCCTCGGTCGGAGGGATTTCCGGCGTAGTCAATACAGACCATATCACCGATACAATTGAACAAACCGCTCCCACGAAAAACGACCCGAACACCCAATACGGTATGCCCGAGCGGCCATCATCGGTAGTGGTTTCCCCCGTAATAATGCTCTTAAAAAACCCTAGCGACAGGTTGGCCAGCGTAATGCCCAGGCCCGTAAAAAAACTTTGGGTGAGAAAACCCATGGCGCGTTGCTTCTCGGGCAGTTTATCAGCAATAAAAGCGCGGTAGGGCTCCATGGCAGTATTGTTGGCGGCATCCAGTATCCAGAGCAAGCCTGCCGCCATCCATAGCGATTTACTAAACGGAAATGCAAACAGGCACAGGCTGCAGAATATAGCACCTATCAGAAAGAAAGGTTTGCGCCTCCCGAAACGCGGGCTCCAGGTTTTATCGCTCAGGGCGCCTATAATAGGCTGTATGAGCAGGCCCGTCATCGGTCCGGCCAGGTTCAGCAGCGGCAACTGCTCGGGATCAGCGTGCAAGAAGGTATAAAGCGGGTTAATGGCGCTTTGCTGCAAGCCAAAACTGTATTGGATGCCGAAGAACCCAACATTCATGTTGATGATTTGCCAGAAACTAAGCCTGGGTTTAAAGAATGCCATAATAAGGGGTATGGTTAGTACTTAATTGGTTGCAGAAGCGCAGAGCAATATACGATTAGCTTTTAATGCATGAAATTTATTCGCAGCAAAAACATTTTTTGTCCTATCAATTAATATTTAGCATTTAATAATTAGCTACATTTAACCGCCGCGGCAAAAGCCTTTTTTGCGTTCCCGAACAACGCGCATTTTACCAATTTAACCGAGCGTATGAAGCTTTCTATTTTAAAAACAGCAGGGTTTTTAGCCCTATGGATACTGTTTGCCGGCAACATTACCCGCGCCCAGGATGTTGTGAGCAGCAATGATGCCCTCGCCAAAAAATGGTGGAAAGAAGCCGTCGTTTACCAAATTTACCCCCGCAGTTTTATGGATAGTGATGGCGAAGGCATTGGCGACCTGAAGGGCATCATCTCCAAGCTGGATTATATCAAAAGCCTTGGGGTGGATGTGATATGGCTGAACCCTATCTACAGTTCGCCCAATGATGATAACGGCTACGATGTGAGCGACTACCGCAACATTATGAAAGATTTTGGCACCATGGCCGATTTTGATGCACTGCTTAAAGGTATGCACCAACGCGGGCTAAAGTTGGTGATGGACCTGGTAGTGAACCACAGCAGCGATGAGCACGAATGGTTTAAGCAAAGCCGCAGTTCGCGCACCAGCCCTTACCGCGAATACTACCACTGGTGGAACGCCGAGAACGGCAAACCGCCCTACCGCTACAGTTTGTTTGATGTTAACCACGATGCCTGGAAATACGATACGCTTACCAATGCTTACTATCTGCATTATTTCTCGCGCAAGCAGCCCGATTTGAACTGGGAGAACCCCAAGCTGCGGCAGGAGGTCTATGGCATCATGAAGTTTTGGGCCGGTAAAGGGATAGATGGCTTCCGCCTGGATGCCTTTCAGTTTGCGGCCAAGGATACTACCTGGCCCATGTTCCCGAAGGGTTTCGAGAAAAACTTTGTACAATATTATGCCCTGCAGGGCAACCTGCACGGCTACCTGCAAGAGATGGATCGCGAGGTGCTGAGCAAATACGATGTAATGAGCGTAGCCGAAGGCAGCGGCAGTACCTTTGAAGACGGGCATAACCTGGTGGATGCCAACCGCCACGAACTGAACATGGCCTACGCTTTCGATGGGGTAGATCTGGCAAAGCCCGATGGCTACAGCGTGCTAAAGTTTAAACAGATTTTTACCAAATGGGATAGCGCTTTCGCAGCCAATGGCTGGCTTTCTATCTTCCTGGCCAATCATGACCAGGCGCGGCTGGTAAGCCGCTTCGGTAACGATAGTCCGCAATACCGGGAGGTATCTGCAAAAATGCTGATGACCTTTTTGATGACCATGCGCGGCACGCCCTACTATTATAACGGTGATGAACTGGGCATGACCAACGCCGGCTTTACCCGTATTGATGATTACCGCGACGTACAAACCCTTAACGAATACCAGCGGCAAAAAAGCATCGGTGCCGATTTGCCCGCCTACCTCAAGCACATCGGTTTCGAGAGCCGCGACAACGGGCGCACGCCGTTCCAATGGAGCAACAAAGCCAACGGCGGTTTCAGCACCGGTACGCCATGGATAAACACTAACCCCAACTACAAAACCATCAACGCCGCTGCGCAGAATAAAGACCCTAATAGCACGTTGAACTACTTCCGCAAGGCAGTGAAGCTGCGTAAGGACAACAAAGTGTTGGTTTACGGCAAATACACCCTGCTTAATGCCGATAACCCCGATGTGTATGCCTACACCCGCGAAATGGATGGAAAAAGACTGTTGATACTGTTAAACTTCAGGAGCACCCCGGCTGTATATCATTTAGTGGCCGACTTGAGCAAGGCCGACGTGCTGTTGTGCAACTATCCTAAGGCATCGGCAGCAGGCACTTTACAATCATACGAAGCTGTAGTTTACGAATTGAAATAACATGAGCGGCATTACTGATATACAAGCCTTGCTGAAGAATATAACGCCCGAATTTCACGGCGGGCAGTATGTTTTTTGCAGCGTTTCTACCGTTGAGGGGTTGGATCTGAAAGATGTCATCTGCCTTTTTAGGGAAGAAGAGGCTATAACTATCATCGTTACCCGCAAAACTGCCGACAGGCTTGGGCTTGCCTATCCGTTTATAGGTGCCTGGATAACGCTCACTGTTTATTCCTCATTGCAGGCGGTGGGTTTAACGGCGGCATTCTCCAACGCCCTGGCTAAGGAGGGCATCAGTTGCAACGTGATAGCCGGGTATTACCACGACCATATTTTCGTAGAATACGCCGATGCCGCCAAGGCGATGGATGTACTGCGGGGCTTGCAGGATAGCTAAATGCCACGGGCATTTTATTCGCTTTCTTCCTGCAGGCGTTCCTCCTCCAGATCCAGCCGGTTTTCTATGATGCGTATCACGTCGTCGTCGTAACCATCGTCCTTGCGGAAACTGTGCAGCCTGCAACGTTCGTGCTCTATCACCTCCATCATCACTTCCTTAAAACGCTGCGTCATGGCGTTGGCACCAGAGCGTTTTTCTTCATCATCAGCAACGCTGCCGTAAAGCTCCATCTTGAATTTAAAAAGCTCGAGTTTATTCCTAAGGATGTGGTTGCCGTCGAGGTCGGCCGCGTAGGCTGATAATAGTTTTTCGGCAGCTACGGTATGCAATTGCAATTCTATCTCCAAAAACTGCTGCTCGTCGGGTTTTTCATTGCCCACGCCGTCGGGTTTTATCCATTTAATAACAAATGGCAGCGTAAAGCCTTGTACCACCAATGTTACGATGATTACTATAAAGGTGATGAACAGAATTAAATTACGGTTAGGGAAAGCCTGCCCGTGCAGCATAAGGGGGATGGAGAGTGCCGAAGCCAGCGAAACTACGCCGCGCATACCCGTCCACCCCAACACGAGCGGGTTGCGCCAGCCCGGCTTGCTCTGCGCTACCGTAATGTATTTGCTGATGAATACGGTAAACAGCGAAGAAAGCTGGGCCGCTATCATGCGCACTACCACCACAACAGCGGTTATGATAAACGCAATACGGAAGGCCTCGCCGAGCGAAACGGCCTGTATCCCCTTGATGATGCCCGGCAATTGAAGCCCTATCAGGAAAAACACCACCGCATTTAAAATAAAAACAACCGACGGCCACACTGCGTTTGATTTTAAACGGCTGCTATGGCTAAGCACATAATGATTTTTATAGGATATGAAAAGCCCGCCGCTTACCACCGCTAGTACGCCCGAGGAGTGCACGCTCTCCGCCGCCAGGTAAATAATGTAAGGCAGCACTATCGAGAAAGCAATATCGAGGTTGCTATTCGTAGGCAGCCAGCGGTAAATGGCATAAAACACAAAGCCCAAAAGCAAGCCGATGGCCAGTCCGGAGATAGTCACCAGCACAAAACCGCCCGCGGCGTTGTACCAGGTAAAACTACTGCTGATGATGGCCACCAGCGCAAAGCGGAAGATAACCAAACTCGAGGCATCGTTCAACAGGCTTTCGCCCTCCAGTATAGATACCATGCCTTTGGGTAATTTGGTAAACTGCAATACCGATGTTGCGGCGGCGGCATCGGGCGGGGAGATGATGGCACCTAGTAAAAAGCCCTGCGCTAAAGTAAAACCGGGGATTAAGAACACGCTTACCCAAGCCACGGCACCGGCGGTAAGCAACACGAAGCCAAGCGCCAGCACAATGATGATGCGCCGCCATTTCCACAGCGATTTCCAGGAAGTGTTTTGCGCGCCATCGTATAAAACGGGCGGCAGGATAATCATGAACACCAGTTCGGGGTTGATGTGTATCTCGGGTACACCCGGTATAAAGCTAATGGCCAGGCCGGCAATCACCAAAAATATAGGATAGGCAACCCGTAGTTTCTTGGCCAATACCACCAAAAAGGATACGCTGAGTATGAGGCTTAAACAAAGGAGTAAGATTTCTTGCATGCTGTGGCGAAGCTATTATTGTTTAACAGGCCGTAAGTTAATCCAATAATCCCTCAAAATAAAACAAGCTGTATGGCAAATTGAAATCAAGCAGCGTACAGGGCAAAAGTAGATTTATACCATAACCTCCTCATTTAAATTCTATATATTTCGGCGATGGAAATAAAGGAATTCAAACTGAATAATTTCGACCTGCTGAGGCTGCTCGCGGCAACAGAAGTAATATTCGACCATTATTACCAGCACCTTCACCTTCACCTGGGCCACACGGCCACAAAAATATTGTACCTGTTCCCCGGCGTACCGGTTTTCTTCGTCATCAGCGGGTATTTGATATCGGCTTCCTACGAGCGCAATAACTCCATCAAAAACTATATCCGCAACCGGACCCTACGTATCTATCCCGGCTTGTGGGGCTGCATCATACTGACGCTCATTGTATTCACTATAACCGGCGTGAATTTCCTCAACAAGCAAACCCTGGCCTGGTTGCCCGCGCAACTGTTGGGCTTTATCTATACCCCTAACTTTTTGGCCAACTACGGCTTCGGCTCGTACAACGGCAGCTTGTGGACCATCCCCATCGAGCTGCAGTTTTACATTATGCTGCCCGTATGCTTCCTGCTGGCACCAAAAAACAAGCTTAATGCCTGGTTTATTGCGCTGTTCGTGATATTCGTAGGGCTAACGCTTACTTACGAATTGGTCCATCTTGGCGATAAGCTAACCAAGCTTATCCGCTATACTTTCGTGCCGCATTTTTACCTGTTTTTGCTGGGCGTAATCTTCCAGCGGCTGCGCATTTATAGCTCGAAGTTTATTTACGGGAAGGCCTTATACTGGATAGTGCCCTACGTGGCCTTCAGCATGTTCTTTTTCGACAGGATAGATGCGGCCTATTTTACAGTGATGCAGTACATCTTCCTGGCCTTCACCCTGCTTTCCATGGCCTACACGCTACCCAACCTGGCCAATAAGCTGCTGCGCAAAAACGATATCTCCTATGGCATATACATTTACCATGGCATGATCATCACAGTAATAGTAGAGTTGAAGCTGGTGCCGTATTTTAACCTGGTGTACCTGATAGCGGGTACGGTGATCATGGCAACGCTTTCCTGGGTATTCATCGAAAAACCCTTCATCAAGCGTAAGGAACGCACGATACACGCGGTGGAGTAAGAGGAATGCCTCCGATTTTTTTTAGTTCCCCTCTTGAGAGGGGGCGCGGTGGAACGGTGCGGCTGCAGGGGCGTGTTCTGCGGGATGCCTGCCAATGTTTTATAACGTTATAAAGTAAGGGACAACGTAAAATGCTTTCTAACGGATGCGCCCTAACACACCCCTGCACCCCTCTCAAGAGGGGAATCGCACAGGCCCCTGCTTCAGATTCAATGCCTTATCCTACTTCGTTACCACCCCCACAAACATGTTGCCCATCCAGTTGAAAGGCGCAAACAAACCGTAGATGAGTTTGGCCACAGGGAGCTGCATACCCTTAGGCAGCTTGCCGGCCAGTTTAGATACCATGAGCCCGTGATCCCAAAATCGCAGTACTTTTATTTGCTTATAGTTTTTGAGCAGGTAGCTTTTGATAGCCTGGGTGAAGCTGTTTGTGTCCCAGCGGTAAACGTAGTTGGTGGCATCGCCTTGCACTTCCCATTCGGTACCCAGCAGGTTGCCTATCAGGCTGTCGTAAGGTTCTATTACGATGACGGCTTTGCGGGCCACGCGCAGCATTTCGGTAAAGCCGGTTACCGGGCGGGGCAGATGGTGCAGGCCATCCTGCACAACCACCAGGTCATATGAGGCATCGGGCACATCCAGGTTTTCGCCATTCAGCACAATCGTGGGGATAGATGCGTCGAACTCGTTGCATATCTTGAGCGAATTCTCGGAGATATCGCTCACGGTAACATTATCGAAACCGTTCTTTTTAAAGAACAGCCCTTCGCCGCCAACGCCACCGCAGGTAAGCAGCACGCTCCATTGGCGTATATCGGGGTTGCTTTGTTCCAGCACGGCAAGCGCTTTCAGCAGGCGGCGATCGCGCAGGTAGCGGGTAAGCGGGTCGGTTGTGATATGGAAATCGAACTCCGAACGTTGCTCCGGCGCGTAAATTTCTTCGTAAGCGTTCTGCTGCTGTTTAACCTGCTCAAGCATTGGGTAAGTTTTTTAGCGGAAAGATAGGGATTTTAGGGGAAAGGAGGAAGGATATTGAGCCACATGCATGTAGGATGCGGTAATTGGATAAAAAAAACCGGGGCACCCAAGGGCAACCCGGCTTATGTGGTATTTTCATCACTGCCAAAACCCAGGGAAGTATTGCTTATCGCCCTCGGGTATCATGTTGCGGTAAGGCAAAAGCGGCACGCGGAGTGCCGGTAAATCCATCGTATACGCGTTGAGTCTTGCGAATGTGACTATCATTTTGATATATGATAACAACCGGAAGTTGAAATACGCTTTGGTATCGTCTAAGTGAAATTCCGGGGCCTGTTTGAGGTCGCTTTGTCCGCCTTTATGGTAAGCCGATTTAATTAAGTACCCTATAGCTTTTCTTTCATTTTTACTTATATCTGCAGTGCCGTTCATATAAATCAGGCCCAGGTAATAAAATGCTATTTCGCCCGGCACCCCATCCTTTTTCATCAGTTCGAGGTTTTTCAAGCCCTCTTCTTTATTTTTAGGTACGCCATATTTCTCATATCCACAGGTAACCTGCATATAATAAAAAATCGATTTCGCCCATGCGCTATCCGCTTTTAAAGCAAGTACCTGGCGCACGCCTTCGGCTTTTATATCCTCGTTGCAACCAAGGGCATCCGCAGAAAATTCTCCGCAAAAAAGTGCTAATAAAGCGTAACTCAAATTTGCATTGGCATTACTGATATGGTTATCCTTTATATACTTAAAAGTAGCAGCTATCTCTTTGCTTTTGCCTTGCAGGGACAGCGTGGCCATGTATTCGTCTAAAAAATTATTGCGGCTGTCGTTCGGCTCCTTCGGGTTTTTAATAGCTAATTCATAGTAGAACTCTGCCAACCGGAATTGTTGATAATCAACATAAATTTGTGCCAGTTTTACCTGTTTTAAAAAATCTCCCGAATCTGCGCCGGCTATCAATTCCTTATCGGGGACAAACCTGGCAAGCGTTTCCTGCCGTTTGGTTTCCTTTTTTATATGAGAATTAATTACAAGGCCTGCAATCCCGTTTCCCAGTTGGGTAGCTGCGCTATTCAGTATAGTCTGCATTTGTGCTGCTTGCTGTTGCTGCGCCTGCTGCAGTGCCTGTTGTATGTCTTGCTGCTGCTGAGCACCGGCGGTATTAGTTGGGGTTTGTACAGGGTAGCCGGTTACCGTGGTGCTTGTGCCGCCTGCCGTGTTGTGGGCTGTCGCGGTAGCGGTAGTTGCCTGGCCTTGGGTGGTTGTTATTTTAGTGTCGCAATTAGGTTGGTTAGGCGTGCCATTATCACACGATGCATAACAGTTTAGCTTATCGCCGAAGCTTACCTTATCTACTTCTACGAACATCATACTGGCATCCTTGCTAAAATACCTGCTGGTGTGCTCATACACGTCATTAGGATTTAAAGTAACCCGCCCGATGCTTAGCCGTTCACCTGCAACAGTCCAAAAAAGGTCGAAGCTTACCTTTTGCCTGTAATTGTTTTTGATGCGCGCCTGATGGGCATATTGGTTTACTGTTTTTACATATCCCAGCTTGCGCACAGAAGCCTGAAAGCCTTTGTAGCAGCTTATGCTCGCCCAACCAGACCATTCGGTTTCTTGGCAGAAAGCTTGAGTAAAGGTAAAAAGTAGCACCAGTAACAGGATTGTTTTTTTCATCATTGTGGGGCTTAGTAGATTAGCATACTAATCTATCGCTTCATAAAACAGCAAACAATAGTTACCGGTAGGTATTTTTAATATTACACCCAACCCTCGCGTATCATTTTGCGCATCAGTTCGATAGGGGTTTTAACGCCGGCCTTATTAAGAATATTCTTGCGGTGCGCGTTTACTGTATGGATGCTGATGTATAATTGGGCAGCGATATCCTTGCTGCTGCAGCCGGCTACTATGCATCTTAAGATTTCGCGTTCGCGCGGGGTGAAGATGCTGTCAGACCGCACCAATGCCTCTGTGTCCTGCAGGTTGTAATAAGATGGTTCGCCATCCAGCCCAATAATAGAGAAACAGGGCTTTCCTGCGGGCTTTATGTGCGAGATATCCGTATGCATCACCAGGCTACGGTAAAAGTTATCCTCGTCGAACTCGATGGGCAGTATCTGGTGCAGAAGGCGCACGTATTTGCCATGCTTGTTCATTATACGATAATCGTGCTGATATTTGTAGCTACCCCGTTTGTCCAGGGGCAGGGCGGTAAGGAATTCGGTAGAGCGGTTTTCGAAACTCAGGAACCAGGGCTTATCGTCCGGGTGTATATTATCCAAAAAAAACATAGCGTTCACCTCCTCGGGCGCGTAGCCCAGCGCATCGGTTATTTCGGGGCTGATGAACTCCAGCTCCATATGGTAAATATTAAATACCATATAGTAATGGCGGCCTGCCTGGAAAACGTTCAGCAGCCGCTTGTGGAATTCAATCTGTACTTTCAGGCCCTCTACATGTATAGCATCGCTTTTGATGGCGGCGCTCCATATTTTTTTGGCGCTGTTATAAATATCGGGGTTGGTTTTTTCCATTGGTTGTATTTTCTGCAAAAAAATCGTTTTCAATGTATCGATATTTTATGAATAATATATTGATATAGGCGGATAAACTAACGATGTATTGAAACATACTGCAAATGCCTGTGCCGCGCTGGCTTTTTGCGGAACAGGGCAATACCGTTGCTTTAGTAAGCCCTTAGGTTTTAATTTTTTTTTCTATCTTTCGCTATACAAAACCTTATCTATAGTGTTAGTTAAAACTTTTGGTAGCGCAGTTTTTGGCATTGAGGCCATTACCATAACCGTGGAAGTGAATATTGCGGCGGGCACTAAATATTTCGTAGTGGGCCTGCCCGATGTGGCCATTAAAGAGAGCTATTTCCGCATCGAATCGGCCCTGAAGAATTGTGGCTACCGCATGCCCCGGCAGCAGGTAGTGGTAAATATGGCCCCTGCAGATATCCGCAAGGAAGGCTCTGCTTACGACCTTACTATTGCCGTAGGCGTGCTTGCCGCATCGGGTCAGATAGACGCTGAAGAACTGGACAAATACCTCATCATGGGTGAACTATCGCTCGATGGCAGCCTGCAGCCCATCAAAGGCTCGCTGCCGATTGCTATACAGGCACGCAAGGAGAAATACAAAGGCTTCATCCTCCCCAAGCAAAACGCCCGCGAGGCGGCCATCGTAAACGATTTGGAAGTGTACGGCGTAGAAAGCATTAAACAAGTGGCCGATTTCTTCAACGGCACCGGCACACTGGAGCGCGAGGTAGTGAACACCCGCGAGGAGTTTTACGATAGCCTCACCAATTACGATAGCGACTTTAGCGAGGTGCGAGGTCAGGAGAACATCAAGCGCGCGCTGGAAATTGCCGCCGCGGGCGGGCATAACGTAATATTGATAGGCCCTCCCGGGGCGGGCAAAACCATGCTGGCCCGCAGGCTGCCCTCTATATTGCCACCACTGAGTTTGCATGAATCATTGGAGACCACCAAGATACATTCCGTTGCCGGTAAGTTATCTACAGCGGATGCGCTGGTAACCACCCGGCCCTTCCGCTCACCGCACCATACCATAAGCGATGTTGCCCTGGTAGGCGGAGGCAGCAACCCCCAGCCCGGCGAAATTTCGCTGGCGCACAACGGCGTACTGTTCCTGGATGAACTGCCGGAGTTTAAGCGCAGCGCGCTGGAAGTAATGCGCCAGCCGCTGGAAGAGCGCCGCGTTACCATATCGCGTGCCAAGTTTACGGTTGATTACCCCAGCAGTTTTATGCTCATTGCCAGTATGAACCCATGCCCCTGCGGCTATTACAACCACCCCGAAAAGGAATGCATCTGTCCGCCGGGCACGGTGCAGAAATACCTCAGCAAAATATCCGGCCCCCTGCTGGACAGGATAGACCTGCACGTTGAAGTTACCCCCGTAAACTTTACCGAACTATCGTCAGACCGCCTGGCCGAGAAAAGCGAACACATCCGCGACCGCGTAATCAAAGCCCGCGAACTGCAGATAGAACGTTTCGGCAGCAAACCCGACCTGCACGCCAACGCCCAAATGAGCCCCCAAATGGTGCGCGACATTTGCAAGATAAGCCAGGCCGGCCAAACGCTGCTAAAAAAGGCCATGGAAAAACTAGGCCTCTCCGCCCGCGCGTACGACCGCATCCTCAAAGTATCACGCACCATCGCCGACCTCGCCGGCAGCGAAGAAATACTGCTGGAACACCTGGCCGAAGCCATCCATTTCAGGAGTTTGGACAGGGAGGGGTGGGCCGGGTAGGTGGTGGGGACTTAGTGGTACGGTGATAGCGGTGACCGCAGGCTGAATTACTGATACTCATGTTGTAACGCCAGTAAAACGAAATTAACGAATGAATTCTTTTTCAGAAATTAGGGATAGTTATATTGAAAAGCTATCTAATAAACATCTTACTTTATTCTGTAATCTTAATTGTGAAAAGATGCTCCTCGGATACGAGGTTTTTACATGGAATGAAAACTGGGGAAACGTGATGTTCTTTAAAGAAACAGTTGAAAATGGTTACAGACATCTGCTTTCTGAATTTGACAAGGCTTTCTTTGAGGTGGTTGAAAATGAATTATCGGTTAACTTTCCAGACTTGGACGAATTTGATAGTTCTTCAGCTTCTTATGCTTTTGATACATGTTGCGCCTTTGATGAGTTTATTCAATTTCTGAAAAGCGGAGAGAAAGGGCTGGTCTCTAAAAACTCTCAAGCTTGTATTAATACGGTAGACATGTTTATTCAAGAAAAAGAGAATATTGGTTATGTAAAAGATATTGAAAAGTTAGAATTGCTAATTGCTAATGATCAATATATGATTAGAGAACACGATAGGCAATTAAATTTGCTAAAAAAGTTAGATGAACTACCTGTTATCGATGGTGAGTCCCTTATGGTATTAAGGGAAATAAATGCCTCATGGGGTGATATTATTGATAGAAACATCATCAAGTAGTGAAACTGGAGGCTGTCTTATAAGTATGGGGACTGCCTCCCCACTGGTACGAGTATGCAGCGTAGGCCAAGAGCGGGGCGTACGTGACTGACCAATTGAAAAAAGCCCGCTACACCATTCCTCTGCCCGCAACAACCTGCAATTTCCTGGAAACTCACAGCTAAAATCTGCGCAAAAGCTGGAAAAAACTGGACAAGCTTTTACGTTCTTTTGGCTAAATAAGCTGTTTTTGCGCTTATAAAACCTCCCGCTATTTGCCCTAAAACAGCCCCTTTTTTGAAGAAAAAACGCAGAAAAACGCAGATTTTTGAAGGTATTTTGGCGGTTTTGTAGCCGCATTGCTTTACAACTTCGGCCAAAATTTCTATAAAAGAAAAGTTGGACAAACTCCCCGGCGAAAACGCCGCATTGCACCTTCATTAATTACAGCCGTGGGCATTTTGGTTGTAATTAAATTATTTGTTTTTTTTGAAAGTAATGCATAGCTTCACAAACCGCATCCCCAATGAACAAACAGCCTAAGAAAATCATTATTTTCGACGACGATGAAGATATCCTATCTATCTGCAGCTATATTTTAGTTGAGCAGGGCTGGGACGTACATACGTTTACCGATTGCAATAATATCACTGAAAAAGTAACAGCCATTATGCCAGACGTTATCCTGATGGATAACTGGATACCCGATGCAGGCGGCATCATAGCTACCCAAACCTTAAAGAAGGAGGAGTCGCTGAAGAATATCCCCGTGGTTTATTTTTCGGCAAATAGCGATATACAATTGCTTGCCGGCCACGCCGGTGCCGAAACCTACCTGGCCAAACCATTCGATTTAGAAGAGCTGGAACGCGTTATCAATACCGTGCTGGTTCATCAATAAAAAAGCTACGTATAAAACAAAAGAAGCCATCCGCTGATAAAGGGATGGCTTCTTTTGTTTTGTGTATATTCTATTACATTGGTCCGCCGCCGCCCGGACCGCCACCACCTGGTCCGCCGCCGCCACCTGGTCCGCCACCACCACCGGGACCGCCGAAACCACCGCCCTGCCTGCCGCCACGGCCTGGATCCCCGGATGGGGCCTTGCCCGAGAATTTCTGAAGCCTCAACGTAAACGATAACAGGAAGTAACGCCCAAGTTTATTTACATTGGTTTGCGTAACGGTGCTGCCGGTAGTTACAGACGAAAAACCGGTGTTCTCGTTAAATAAATCGTAGGCTGCAAAACGCAGGGTCCCCCTATGGTCTTTCAGGAAACGGCGTTCTACGTATGCATTTAAAATGTTGGGGTTTTTAATCTGTAGTGTTGGGTCGTAACCATAGTTTAATGTTTTGGTGTAATCGTAGCTCAGCGTCCAGTCTTTCCAGAAATAATTCTTTCCGCTTGCGCCCAGGTTAAGGGTGCGAATATTGGTGTTTTGGTTGAACGCGGGCGTATTCAATGAGTTATCGGTTTTGTTGATGGCGTAGCTGGAGTTCAATTCCGCATCTATAACATCCGTAATATTCACTCTGAAACGTAAGCCGGGAGATAAAGTAAACGTTTTGGCTATGTTTTTGTCGATAGGGGTTGCCACGTTGTTGGAATCTACCGAACCGGCGAAACCGATGTTATTTGTATAACCAACGTTGGTGTTGAATATGATGGTGTACTTACGTTCTGACCATGGCTTGGAGTAAACCAAACCGCCGTTAACTTGGTAGTACCCGCTTGCGTTTTGGTACTGTATAAGGTTTGCGCCTGCAAAGTTCTTTAGGGTTGGGTCGGCGGCCAGTGCCGCTGTCGTAAAGCTGCGCGGATAGGAGATATTCACGTTCACGATTTTGTTATCCGTTTTCGTATAGCCAACATTCGCAAAGAAGATATTGCCTGTTTGGAAGCTGAAGTTGCCGTAGCGCAATTGCAGGCTGTTGTTGAACTCGGCGTTTAGATTGGGGTTACCCTGCACCGGGTACGATGCGTTGGAGAAATCCAATACGGGCTGCAACTGGTTAAACGCAGGCTGATTGCTCGTGCCGTTATATTGGAAACTTAGATTCTGGCTCCGCGAGAAATTATAAACGAAACGCGCGGTAGGTATCACATTGAAATTGGTGATCCTGGTAGACTGACTTGTTTTTACATTGAAGCCTTCCAGGGTAGATGGCTGCCCGCCAATACCAATTACATAGTTATACTTGGCCTCTACAACCCTATAGTTTAAACCAAAGCGGTTTGTAGTAAAAGTATAGTTATAGTTGTTGCTCCAAAGCGGGTAATTGTGGTAGGCATTGGCGGCGTATAAAGTGTCGGTTTCTTTATCGCTGGTGGTATAGTTGTGGTTGTAAGCGTAGTTGCCCTCTAAAAACGAGTGCTTGCCCAGCGGCTCCTGGTACGATAGGTTTGCGCCGTAGTTATTGGTGCGGCTATCGGTATAAATTACCTGGTTTTCGGGCGCGTTGCGTAAAGAACCGGGGGCATAATCGTAAATAGGGTTATCGTACTGGTTATTTTTATTGGTAGATGCATTGAACCCGACGCTAAGGTTACGGCCTTTGTGGCTAAACCTGTGGTTATACAAACCGGTAATGCCGTAATTTGGCGACGAAGAGTTGCTGATCGAGTTAGAAGTGTAAGCCTGGGTCACCTGACCGTCGCGCTTTGCGTTTACGATATCCAGGCTGGTAACATCGCTGCCCGCGTAGGAGAATGTTGGTGTAAGTTTCAAATAGTTGATCGTATCGGGTTTCCACTCCAGGTTGAAGTTGAAGCGATGGTTTACCGGGTTGTTAGTTTCTGTGCTCTGGCTGTTGCTTTGGCTAACGATATTGGCCGACGTGTTTTTTTGAATATTTGTAGAGTTGGTAAATACAGTATTGTCGTTAAAGCTGTAGCTTCCATATACAGAGAGGTTTTTACCCCACTGATCCCTAAAGTTAAGGCCGATAGAATGCGCGTTGGTAATACCGTTGGCGTTTGTGGTAGAACCGGAGCCGCCTCTTAGGGCATTGCCACGGCCGCCACCACCACCGCCGCCAAAACCGCCACCGCCTGCCGCACCGCCGGTTGCCGAGCCAAAGCTGAAGGTGTTTACATTGGTATTGTTGATGCTCCCTAATACAGATACCTGCTGATCCCCCTTGAATTTGAAAAAGTTCAACAAGCCCAGATAACGGTTATCGTTGGTAACACCGGGGTCTTTAGGCAAGGCATCAGAACCGTCGCCTACGGTAGCCTGGCCAAAGTAGCCGTAATTCTTATCCTTACGGATGGTGAAGTTGAGCACTTTGGTGGGCTCGCCGGTTTTTACGCCGGTAAGATTAGCCTGGTCGCCGTAATCGTCTACTATTTGCACATTGTCTATCACATCAGCAGGCAAATTCCTGGTAGCGCTTAACACATCGCCGCCGAAGAAATCCTTGCCGTTTACGCGTACTTTGGTTACCTGCTTGCCTTGTGCGGTAACTGTACCGTCTTTAGCTACGTCTATACCGGGTATCTTCTTCAGCACATCTTCAATAGGGGCATTTTCGCGCACTTTATAAGCCGATACGCTGTATTGCACGGTATCTTCCTTAAATACCACCGGGTTAACACCTACGATGGTTACCACTCCCAATTGGCGGGTTTCCGATTTCAGGATGATGGGGTCGAATACAATAGCCTTATCGCCGGCGATAAGGCTATAATGTTTGATAATGCCCTGATAACCGATAGACGAAATAGTAAGGGTGATTTTTGTGCCTTTTATGCCGTTGAACAGGAATTTACCATTCACATCGGTAGTGCTGGCAAGGCTGTCGCCAAGTTCAGATGATATCCTCACGCTGCTGCCTGGCAGGGTAAGCTTGGTAGAGTCGATGATGGTGCCGCTTATCTGGCGACCGCCCTGTGCATTGGCATTAAGCCCGGTAAAGATTAGGATAGTAAGAAGTATAAAGATGTATTTCATAACGTATTTAGTAGGCATGCATTGATGTATTGCGTTTACCACGCATATATTGTGCAAATGTTCACTTAATTGATATTAAATATTTAATAATCATAGTATTGTTACACGGGTATGGGGGTAAATAATAGGATTGTTACACACATAAAAACAAAGGCCCCGTTAAAACGGAGCCTAAGATAATAAGATGTATAAGATTGTATAGCAGCCTGTATATTAATTAGACAGGTGCAGGGCAGCGGCCACCTGGCTGTAGTTCCTGAGATTTAAGCCCGGATGCGTGGTGCCCAGTGTGGTAAGCGAACTACCCGCCATAATTACCACCCTGAAATCTAACCCGCTTGCCGTAAAATTCGATTTTACGCTTACGTAGCCTACGCCATATGAAGAAAGCGCCAGAGTTTGGCCAGCCTCGGCATAAGGCATGGCAAAAAAGCCGCTGTTGCTGCCGGTTATTCTGAAGAACATCAGCACCACGCCTTTATCTACTATATCCTGCGTAATCTGCGGTATGCTGAATTGCGTAAAGCCGGTAAGCACTACGCTTTTATTAGTAAGCAGCACGCTGCTAACGTTGGCACTGCCATCAGCACCGGCGGCTCCTGTTGCACCGGTAGCACCGGTAGCACCTGTTGCGCCGTCGGCACCATTGGAGCCGTTAGTGCCATTAGCACCAGTTGCCCCCGTAGCCCCGGCTGGCCCTTGTGCGCCTGTTGCACCCGTAGCGCCTGTAGCTCCGGTTTGCCCGGTTGCGCCTGTTGCGCCTGTTGCGCCTGTTGCGCCTGTTGCCCCCGCGGGCCCGGTTGCGCCTGTGGCACCTGTTGCCCCGGTAGGGCCGGCGGGCCCTGCTGGGCCTGTAGCACCTGTTGCCCCTGCCGGGCCTGTAGCTCCTGTGGCGCCGGTAGCCCCTGTTGGGCCGGCGGGGCCTGTTGCGCCTGTTGCACCCGCTGGGCCGGTTGCCCCCGTAGCTCCCGTGGCTCCGTTAGTCCCATTGGCGCCGGTTGCACCCTGCGGGCCTTGCGGGCCCGATGCCCCTGTTGCGCCTGTTGCGCCGGTGGCACCCGTTGCCCCCGTTTCCCCATCTGCACCTGCAGGGCCGGGGGTAATGGTTTTTTTACAGGCCCCAAAGCTGGTTAAGCAAATTACCGAAAGGGCAAAAAGAGTAGATTTTGTTCTCATATCGTTTACACTGGTAATCTTTGTACGGGCAGGATGTTAATAAGTTTCACGATGCGTGGAAAGAAATAATTTTTCTTGCATCGTTACACCAGCGCCTAATGCCGCCATATGCACATCAATTGTTAACGTATGTTAAAAAGAGTTTCGCTGTAACATAAAACCTTTATTCGTGCGTTTTCGTTAAAGATTAAAAATCTTTAACCTATGGATAACATCACCAAGTCGCTCCACGCAAGGGTACATGCGTGGATGGATGCTATTGGCTTCAGGCTAAATGCGTCGCAAACCAATTTTAAAAACAAGGAAACCACCAATCATTACTTTTTCGAAACGTTCAACTTTTTCGAAAAAGCCAAAGAGGGCGATATTTCTAAAGCGAAATTCCTTTGCTTTGATATGTATGGCGAAAGCATGAGCGTGCGTTCGCTGCTCGACCTGCAAACCGCTTTCTTCGAAAATATCAGCCAGCTTAAATAACCCATTTGCCCGCATCTTAAAAAACAAAAGCCCCAGCTAAAAATAGCTGGGGCTTATATCTGTTAGGCCATAATGGGCCGGGGCATCTAATCTTAATATTCTATTTGCGTATCGCTGCTGTCGTTAGTAAAACGGCTCACGGTACCGCCAACCACGTTGATAACCGGTTTTGTTGGATACAGCGCCTCTTTTATGCGCAGGCGCAAATCGGCGTAGTGTGCCGTTGTCAAGGCATCGCCGCCCTTAGGGAGGCTAGCACTTATCTTAGCCAATTCGGCCCTAACCATTGGGCGGATATCTGAAAGGGCAATGTTTATTGGCGTAATGCCATAGCTTGCCAATTGTGCCGATGTAAAGCCGGGGAAAGTTTGGCTGGCATCCACATTTAAGAACATTTTCAGATTATCTACATATCCGCGCTGTAGGTTGCGCTGGAACTGGTCGGGCTTAGCCGCAGGGAATATGCCGGGACGCAGGTCGGTAAGCAAATCGCTAACTGTGTAAGCCAATGCGCCACTCTTCGTCTCGTTATCAAACATACGGGCCAGGCGCGACGGGTTTAGCAAATTGCCCAGTGCATTTACCTGCACTGCTTTTATGCGGCCAATCACCACGCCGTTATCGAATTTGCTCAATTCGGCATTATTGATGAGCCAGGTTGGTGTTTTAAACACCTGCTGGTTAAGGAAAGCAACAGCATCTCGTTGCAGGCTTTTGCTCACGAAACCGTAAACCGGGCCGGTTTGATCGTAGGTTTTAAAGTTTTCGTTCATGCCGCCAACGTTCATGGTTACGTGGCCTATGTAACGGTTGTACTGGCCTATTACCTCGTTGTAAAGGGTTTGCACATCGTCAAAATCCTCGCCTTTTTGGTAGGTCCATTTCTCCAGGTTAGGTAATATCCTTTTCAGGTTGGCAATACCGTACATGCTTGCTTTCATGGCATTATCGCCCAAATCTTCGTTTTGCAGGCGTGGGTCTATAGAGGTACCCTGGCGACCATAGTAGTAGAGCGGGTTGCCGGCGTTTTTTGTGGTCCACACATCCAGCAATTCTTTCTCCTGCTTTGGTGTTTTGCCGCCGCCAAAATAACTGTAGCCCCATTTAATGGCCCATAGGTCGTATTCGCCAATTTGTGGGTACAGGTGGGTTACGCCGTCGCCGGGTTGCGCTATGTAGTTGAAGCGGGCATAATCCATAATAGATGGTGCCGTGCCGTGCGTAGCGGTAAATGTTTTAGAGCGCAATGAATCTACCTTGTAAGCGTAGCTGCTGCCGAAGTTGTGGGGCAAGCCGAGGGTGTGCCCAATTTCGTGCGATGATACGAAGCGTATCAGCTCGCCCATTTGCTCATCGGTAAATTGCGGGTTGCGCACATTCGGGTTTACTGCTGCGGTTTGTATCAGGAACCAGTTGCGCAGCAGGCTCATTACGTTGTGATACCAGCCTACGTGGCTCTCCAATATTTCGCCACTGCGCGGATCCGAGATATGCGGGCCATAAGCATTTTGCACATCAGAGGCAAAGTAGCGCAGCACACTGTAACGTGCATCTTCGGTGCTAAATTCCGGGTCTTCTTTAAAGGTAGGGGCAACTTTGCCAACAATGGCGTTCTTAAAGCCGGCTGCTTCAAAGGCCTTGTTCCAATCGTTAATGCCTGCAATAAGGTAGGGTACCCATTTTTTTGGTGTGGCAGGGTCTATGTAGTAAACAATCTGTTTCTTGGGCTCTACCAGTACGCCGCGGGCATAAGCTGCTTCGTCTTTAGGTTCCAGCCTCCAGCGATGTATATACGCAGTAACTTCAGATCTTTGGGCACCGGTACCGTAATCTGTTTGCGATTGGCCAAAATATCCCACGCGCGCATCCATCAAACGGGCTTTCATGGGCACTTTAGGCAGCAACAGCATAGAAGTGTTCAGCTCAAAAGTGAGCGCACCATTGGTGTTATCGGTAGGCGATTCTGCCGCGCGAAAGGTTTTCAGCGTGCGTACCTCTACGTTTACAGGGAAGCTTTTGATGGTATCGATATAAGAGCGGGTGTTATCAAGCGCACTTACTTTATACAGTTTTTTGATATTATCGGGCAGGCTTATGGCCGCAAGGTCGCCGTTGTACATATCGGTTACATCTATCAGCACGCCTGTAGTGTCTTTATTATATGCTTTGATATCGAACGAAGCCAGCACGGCATCAAGGTTAGAGTTTTTTACCGATTGGTACATATCGCTGGTGCTATCGGCTCTTACCGAGTAACTGGGCACACGCACGAAGATTTGCTTATCGTGGCGTTCCCATTTCCAAACCTGTTCGTTCACTTCTTCGCCACCATATTGTTGGCCGAATGATTTTAAGCCTGTCGGGGTTTTTACGAAACGGGTTACAATCAGCATTTCGCGGCTAAGCAGGCTATCGGGCACCTCGAAGTAATACTTTCCGTCTACCTTATAAGTAGTAAAAAGACCAGTATCAGCTTTTGCTTTGCCTATCAGGTCGCTGAATTTTTTGATGCCTTCTTTCTTTGGCGGAGCCACGGTTGCCGTAGTGGTAGTGCTACCGCCGGGCGTAGTTGTGGTTTTAAGGGTTACCGTAGATGCGGCGTTTTTTTTGGTAGCGCAAGAGCCTGCGGCAAGGGCGAGGGCAACAATGGCCACGCGCAGGTAGGTGCCTGCCCGTAAAGGTTTATTCATGATTTTTTTAATAATTAAGTAGTAAAAAGCGAAGCCCAAAGTATGAAATATTATGCAATATTGCCAATAGGGCAACGGGCTTGTTACAAATGGCTTATATCCTTCGCCTTAGGGTGAGTATTACTCTATCGTAGCGTTTATCGTGATAAACTTCCAGTAGTATGCTACGGTCGGTTTTAGATTTTAGCAGGTTATCTACTTCTTCGGTGCCCATTTTTGATACCGGCTTAAAGTTGATGGATACGATCTCGTCGTTTTTCTCCAGCCCTATCTCATCTGCCGGCGAGCCGGGCTCTACCCTACTGATGATAAGGTGATCCAGGTTATCGCCCGTAGAAAAATACTCTATCCCACTCATATCGTGTTCAAAGGGGATGCTATAGGTTTCGTTGGGCTTTAGGTACAGCCAACCGTTGCTGTAATCGAATACGATGTTGAATTTTTTCAGGATGCCGATGCCCATATTGCCATCGCGCTGTATGGCGTACTGGCGGTTATCAGCAGTAGTGTCTGGAAAGGAGGTAATTACGTTCTTTATTTTGTATTTGCCCAGCTCAATCTCTTTTATGCGGCTTATAACGCCATCTATGGGGCCATTAATCGCAACGCCCAGGTTGGCCTTAATAAATTTGGTGGGGATGCCGTTGGTTTTTTGCAGGTTCTCCAACGATAGGGGGTGGCCGGCGCCAAGGTCTATCACCAGTTTGTTCTTTACCCGGCGCCCATCGGGCATAACCACTATGGTTTCCAAATAGGGTTTTTTTTCTTCGATGGTGATAGGTATGCGCTGGCTTTTTTTAACCCCCTTCAAATCGGAAGGCCGGCAAACGGTTAAGGTGCTATCAGAGAAATTAACCTTTACGGCCAGGTTGTTAAAAAAATCCCAGCCAAGCAGGCCGCGTATTGGCAGGCCCACGTAGCTGGAGAGGTTGAAATAATCTTTTTTCAAGATAGCCGCCGATATGCCGGTGCTGTAAAGCCCGGGGATGTCGAGTTTTAAGGGCGGGGTAATGATGGCTTCGTAATCGCCATCGGTGCCGAGGCCTGTTATCTTTAGGGTGCGCCGGTAGTCGAGTTTTATCGAATCTATCATCGTCGGGTCGGTCATGATCATCAACCCTACGCCGGTATCCAAAATAAAGTTGTACGGCCCTTTATCGTTGATGCGCATTTTGATGACCACCATATTGCGGATAACCCTAAAGGGGATGGATACGTTCCTGCGGCCGCTATCTATCGAAAAGGATTGCGCCATAGACGAGACGTAACAGCAGCAGATGAACGCAGTGAGCCAGAATGTTTTTTTTTGTAATATGTATTTAGCTACTGACAAGGAACCCTATAATTGGAAGCTAAATGTACAGCATTATTTATTTAATGTACAATGCCCTTTTTGTAAATAGCTAAGTATAGCTCAATCCCGTGTATAAATTAGTGCCACCTAGGCTACAATAAAGCGTTAAGTTTTTTTCCCTGCAGGAGAAGTAACAAGATTGCCCTTTATCTCGGGGTTTTGGGCGGGTAATTGCTTCACGGTGCGTTCTACTTCGGTTTGCTGCACATGTACGGCGTAATCGGCAGGCTCTATGTGGCTGCCTATGGCTTCTGCGTACACCTGGGTAAACTCGGCACCGATGTATAAAATAGCGGCCGTATAATATATCCAAACCAATATTACGATGAGCGAACCTGCGGCGCCGTATGCCGAACCCTGCGCAGTGTATTGTATGTAGAGGCTGATGATATACTGGCCCAACATAAATAATATAGCGGTGAAGAATGCCCCGGAGCGCACATCTTTCCATTTTATCTTTACATCGGGCAAAAATTTAAAGATGATGCCGAACAGTACGGAGATAACGACGAGCGTAATGCCCAGATTTATGCCGCCGATGAGCAGCTTGGTAATGCTGGGCAAAAATTTGGTAATCTGCGTTTTCAATGCATCCATCAAAAAGTTGATTACCAGCGATGCCATCAGTAAAAACCCAAGGCTTACGATGAGCGAGAACGAGAGGAAGCGGTTCTGCAGCATTTTTACCCAGCCTTTTTTGGGCTTAGCCTTTACCCGCCATATCATATTCAGCGAATCTTGTATCTCTAAAAAGATGCTGCTCGCGCCAATGAGCAGGGTTAAAGTGCCTATTATTACCGCCACACCTGTTTTGCCGCTTAACTCCAGGTTTTTAAGGGTATCCTGTATCTGCAGGGCGGCAGATGCGCCTACGTAGTGTTTAATTTCGGGATAAAGCCTATTGGTGGCGGCATCGTGCCCAAAAACCAGGCCGGCTAATGATATGATGAGGATAAGCAACGGCGCCAACGAAAATACGGTATAGTAGGCGAGCGATGCGCTTAGTTTTAAGCCGTTATCGCTGCCGAACGCGCTGAACGTGGCTACCAGCACTTTCCAGATGTGTTTTAAATATTCTTTATCTAAAAACTTCATATCAATATATTTGTAAATACCTTTGCTAATAACCCATATCTACGTTATGAAAAACGCATCGCTAAGAACTAAAGCCTTAAGAGTACTGTTTGTTTGCTTTTTACTTAGCAATTATAATGCATTTGCGCAAAAAACTACCATATGGTTGGTGCGCCATGCTGAAAAAGAGCCTGCTACCGCACTGAACCCCGATAACCCAAGCCTTACGTTGGATGGGCAAAAACGTGCGGTATCGCTTGCAAAACTCCTGAAGCGCGAAAAAATAAAAGCCATATACGTTACCAAATACAAACGCACAGCCGAAACCGCCAACCCGTTGGCTACACAGGCCCATGTACTACCCCGGGTTTATGGCGATAGCCTTAAAGCATTTGCTGCAACCATACTTAAAAACTTCAGTGGCAGTAACGTACTCATAATCGGGCACTCTAATACCCTGATGCCCCTGCTGGATGCATTTGGCAGCGAAATGCCCTTTGATGCACTGGATGAGGATGATTACGATATGATTTTCAAACTCACTATCAATGATTCGGGCGAGCGCGAACTGGAGATATCATACTACGGCACGCTACACCACAAATCAGACCTGCCGCAGAAGTACAAGGAGGATAACCGCCCTGCGCAGCAATTCATCAGCCCGGCTTCACACTATTGAGTTTGGCCCTGCGTTCGGGATAAGGCAGACCGCCCCCTGGCAACTGCCCGTTGACCAGATAATCAGAGGGCTGAACAATGCCCCCCCCCATTAATTTATCCGAAGGCGGATTATTCTTCTATCACCGAAAGGAAATTACCCGCGGGGTCTTTAAACCAGGCTATGTTTGGCCCGCCATTGCCGCGCGAAATGTTATCCTCGTCGGTTTTGAGGTATTCGCTGTCGTAACTTTCAAACACTACGCCGCGAGCTTTCAGCTCATTTACCGTGGTCGTAATGTCTTTAACCGGGAAGTTTAGGATGGTGAACGTAGCCGGCACATGGTTGGGTTTGGGGTAGGCGATAATATTGCTGGAACCCGCTATGTGTATGGTAAGCAATCCGCCCATCTCATCGTTTTTATCTACCTGCAGGCCCAGCACTTCGCCATAAAAATGCTTTGCCGCGTCTACATCGTTTACCGAAAATCCGCTGAACGCCTTTGAATCTTTTAACATGGTATCGTGTTTAATTGTTTATTATGGTTTTAGGGTAAATAGTGCTTTGCCATTTTCCATATCTATCGGTTCGGAAAGGTGTTCATGGGTAATGCGCCACTCGCCATCCAGCTTTTTATAGCAGGAAGTTACGCGGTACCACATATCAAACTCGCGGCCCTCTACGCTTGTACCCCAGGTACGCATAAGGCAATGGCTGTAAGCTATATCGCTGTTTGCCGCTACTTCCACATCAGCAACTTCCTGATTGATGTGACCCATATACCCGGAAAACCATTTTTCCAGGCGCACTTCTATCCCGCTTTCATTTTGCAAAGGTGCCCCAATATCGAAAGTTATTACGCCAGGGGCGTATTTGGCCAACAGCGCCTTTTCGTCGCGGTTGTAAACCGCTATAATTTTATTGTCTATCAATTCCCTTATCTCCGCATCGGCTGTAAGGGTATCTGTTATGTCGCTCATAATTAACAAGTTTGGTTTCGCGGCTTATCTAACAAAAGTGCGGCCAATAAACGGCCGGGCAAAACATTATCGCGCCCTTTTGCGGGGGCAAATGCGACAATCGAAACTAAAAGCTATATTTACGCTGTGTTTTACCAAAGCAACATAGTACATCATTTAAAGGCGAGGCTTAAAGCAGCTATGCTTGTTGCCGCTTTGCTGGTGAGCTTCTTTTATATATCGGGCTATGTTAGCCGGCCGGCGGTTAACTGCGCAATGGCAACTTCGGGGCAGGGCGCAGTTGTGCGGGCTAATGTTAAAGCCGCCTTTCATTACAAATGGGCGTTGTTTCGCATCCACAATAACCCGCTGGAGGCTGCGGCTATCGCGAAGCCAAAAAACATTTCCCAACGTATTTTGGCTAATGCTTTTGCTGCCAGGTACGCGCTTTTAAGTACACAGTTTTCCGCTCTTAAACACACATTTGCCTATCCTGTGAGGCACCTCTCGCTCTCGGCCTGTAACGGCTAAAACTTCGCATGGCGTATTCCGCCCTCATTACCCCTTTGGTATAGTTTAATTGTTACACGGCATGGCTTGGCCATGGCATTATTTTCGGCATGAAAAGTTTTAAGAGATTGTTGAGGCTTATAAGCCTCGCGCTGTTCCTCGTATTGGCATTAACGGGTATCGGCATTGTGGGGGCGGCACCTATTCCCTCAAAAAGGCAGGAAGATTTTATCGATACCGAAGTATCGATAGAAATGGTTGATAAAAAGGACGCGGCCCGGCAAGTAAGCGAAAAAGACGTACTATACTAAGGCAGAAAGTAGCCCCCAAAAAAAGAGGCTGTATCATGATGGTGATACAGCCTCTTCAATATTTGGAGCATGCCAGCCTATTTCAGTGTGAACGATGCTTTGCCCATGGTGAATCCATCGGCATATAAAATTACCGTGTAAGTGCCCTTTTGGAACGGCGAGTACAGCCAATCGATAGGGTAAGTGCTGCCGTCGTCCTTAAAATCTATGGCGGTTTTGTAGGTGTATTGCAAATCCTGCGCGTCGGCAGTAAATGTGCCGCTATCGGCCGGGGTAATGAGGTTTCCGGTAGGGTCTATAACACGTACGTAAATATCGTGCAAGCCTTTTTCGGCTACTGTATTGCCGGCAATGGTAAAGCTTATCTTTATCTTCTGTACGTTTTTGGCTTTCTTCTCTTCAACCTCTTTGCCGCTGTTCTTTATCTTATACGCAATTACCTCGGCTGCGCCAATCTTCAGGGCCGATGCTTCCTTCACCCGCGAATCCAGTTCCAGGTTTTTCTTTTCCAGGTCGGCTGCCTTGCCGCTGACTGTGGCCAGGTTGGTCTTCAGTGTATCCCGCTCTACAGTAAGGTTGGTGTTTTCTTTCTTAAGCTCCTCGTTTTCGGCTGTGTATTTGGCCACAAAATAACGCAGCTGTTTCACGTCTTCCTGCGCCTTGCCAAGCTCGGCTACGGTAAGCTTGCCTTTTGCCAGCTTCTGCCGCAGCACTTTTATCTTCACCCTCAACGCATCGTTTTCGGCCTTCATGGCTGTGCTCATTTGCGCACGGCCTGCGTTTACTTGCTCTATCTGTGCTTCCAGGCTATCCAGCTCGGTTTGCAGGCGGGTTTTCTCGTCGTTCTGGTAAACTATCTTGGTATCCGATTTGCTTTTTTGCATGTACAGGTACACATCGGTACCCAATAAGGCTACCACTACCGCAATCAAAAAGTAAATTACATTCGAATTTTTTTTAGGTGCTTGTCCGTATTCTTTTTCCATCGTAATTGATTGTTAAGTTTAATATAACCTAAACTATTTAATAAGCTTAGGGTTTTACCTGTGGTTGTTGATTAAATATAGGGGTTTATTTTGTGCTAAGGTAAAAAAATCTGTTAAACCACATAAATTTTAGCTTCGATTTTAAAAATCGGGTAAATAACTAAAACACAAAATTGAAGCAAATATTATGCTTAATAATAAAACGGCTTAGTAATGAGTTTATATCTTTGCAGCTTTTAATAAAATACCGGCTTGATGCTACGTTATAAATACTTTTTTGCTATCGTTCTTTCTGTGTTGATTTCGGCGCGTACGCTTGCCCAGGCTGTTGTTGCAACAGATTCTCTCCGCCCGCTGCCCAAGCGCGAGTTTAGAGGTGTGTGGATAGCCACGGTGTCTAATTTGGATTGGCCGCAGAATGCGCGCGGTACGGCAGAGAGCCAGCAGCGCGATCTGGTAAACCAGCTAAACGCGCACCAGCAGGCCGGCATCAATGCCATTATGTTTCAGGTGAGGCCTGCTGCCGATGCCTTTTACGCCAAAAGCCGCGAGCCCTGGTCTAAATACCTCACCGGCAAGCAGGGCGAAACCCCCGATTACGACCCCTTGCAATTTGCGATAACCGAGGCCCATAAACGCAGTATGGAGCTGCATGCCTGGTTTAACCCCTACCGTGCTACTTTCGATAATAAATTTTACGCCCTGGCGCCAGACCACATCACCCGTACCAAACCCGAGTGGTTTTTTACCTACGAAGGCATAAAGCTTTTTAACCCCGGCTTGCCCGAGGTGCGCGAATATATTGTGCAGGTGGTGCTTGATGTAGTGAAAAACTACGATGTAGATGGCATACATATGGACGACTACTTTTATCCATACCCCGCGAAAGGGCAGGTGATAAACGATGCCGAGGCATACGCCGAGTACGGCCAGGATTTCGACAACGTAAAAGATTGGCGCCGCGATAATGTGGATAAGCTGATACAGATGCTGGGCGATAGCATACACAAATATAAGCCCACTATGAAATTTGGCATAAGCCCATTTGGCATATGGGCCAACAAAAGCCAGCACCCGGATGGTTCTGAAACGGCAGGCGGCTCATCATACATAGAAAACTACGCCGATACCCGCAAATGGATGCAGGAAGGCTGGATAGATTATATAAACCCGCAACTGTACTGGCATATAGGCTACCGCCTGGCGGCATTCGAAAAACTGCTGGATTGGTGGAGCAATAACACTTACAACCGCCATTTGTACATAGGCCAGGCTCCCTACCGCTTTTACGAGCCGCGCAGCCTTGCCTACAAAAACCCATCCGAGATACCTAACCAAATTAGGCTCATCCGCGCCAACCCACGGGTGCAGGGTAGCGTTTTCTTCCGCTCCTTGTCTATCACCAATAATGCCAATCACCTTACCGATAGCCTACGGACCGATTTTTACCGCTACCCGGCCCTGCCGCCGCCAATGCTTTGGCTGGATTCGGTACCGCCGAATACGCCTCAGGCTTTTACAGCACGACTGGAACGTAAAAGTGCCGTTTTACGATGGAGCGCGCCCCTGGTTGCTGCCGATAATGAGCCCGTTTATGGGTACGTTATCTATCGTTTCCAGGTGAATGAGAAATTCGACCTGGGCGACCCGCGCAACATCCTGCATATACAGTACAATACCGACACCGTTTACCAAGACAACACCGTGCAGCCCGGAAAGACTTATTTTTATGTAGTAACCGCTATAGACAGGCTGAAGAACGAAAGCGAACGAACGGCCCCAATGGCTGTTACGGTACCGGCATCTGTACTTTAAAGGCTGATGAGCTGCTTATCGGCTAATTGCTGCAGGTAAATATCCAGCTGGCTGTCGCCCATGCCGTATATCTTTTCATCATGCCAGAAGGATTGGTAGATGGCCGGTTTGCTGCGGATGCCATCATTGTAAATAGCCAGTAGTTTACGGTGGATATAGTTTAGCCCTTCGGCATCAAATTGCAGCCTTTTCAGGTGTGCCTGCATAGCCGCTTCAAGGTTGGGCATATTGCCCCAAAAGGTGGTTTCGGTAAGCCAGGCTTGCAGTTTAGCGGCATCACCGGCCACATACAGCGCCCAGGCTTCGGCGGCAAGGGCAAAATCGTATTCGCTTAGCTGTACGCGGATGTTATCGTACAGGTAATCCAGTTGTTCGCCGTTCAATTCTCCCATACCACTGAAGCTTTCTATACCGGGGAAGTCAGCGGGGCTTATCAGGTACACTTCAGGAGCCGACAAGTTGGTTTGCTGGTTAAGCAGCATCATGGCTGCCAGCAGGTTTACCTGGCAATGCAAATCGAATTCGAACCACAGGTTTATTTCTTCGTAAGGCCGGCTCAACATTTCCAGCGGTACCACCATGCTATCGTGATAGCCCGCCGGCGTTTCGCCGAAAGTTTCGCTTATCCAACCGGCCCGCTGTTGCCAAAATGCCGCCGAAGCAACATTGGCCATAACCGGCCCTTCGGATAGCACCTCGCGCCATATCATCACATCGCCGGCTATATCCGCCTGCTCAAAACCGGATAAAGTGGCATCGCCATTGAGGATATGAAGGGTTTGCTGCATGCTATCAAAAGTACATTTTATCGCCTTTTGTTTCGCCGGGCATTATATCTTTTCGGCCAGCAGGTCCTCCGTCAGTTGCTCAAACTCGCTGATGAATTCGGTATAATAGTGCCCGGTGCCCGGCCCGCTGAAGCCGGTGTGTATCTTGCGTACGTCGCCGCTTTTATCAATGATGATGGTTGTAGGGAAGCCCACAACTTTGGTAAGCATGGGCAGGCTTTTGGCAGTTTCGTCTTTATTGCTGGTATAGCCGGTAATCAATAATGGGTAGGGGATATTGAAGCGGTCTTTTACCTGCGCTACCGTTTTTTGCGATTTGGCAAAATCGGTAGTGCGCTCGTAGGCCAGGCCCACAACCTCAACGCCTTTTTTATGGAATTTTTTATAGTAATTTACCATGTAGGCGGTCTCGTCCATACAATTGGGGCACCAGGAACCCATTATCTGGATGATGACCACTTTGTTCTTAAAGCGTTCGTCATCCAATGAAACGGTTTTACCGGTAATGTCCTTAAAGCTAAAGGCCAGTTTTTTATAGCCTGGTTTTAAGGCCGCCAGCGAGTACGCATCCGGCAGTTTGGCGTTCTCGTTGCGCACTGCGGTCCAAACGTCCTTTCCGGTCAGGCCCGAAAAGAATTTGCCTTCACTCAAAGTTTTATCGTCGTTTATTTTTGAGATGAACAAAAAGGCGTGCCCGCCATCGAAGCAGCTTAGGTAAAGCTGATTGCCGACAACGGAGCCTTCCAAAAAGCGGTAATCGCCGGTAGTGGTTAAAAAGGTGCCGGTTACTTTGCTGCCGCTTTGTTTGAACTCGGCAACCGTGGTATCCTGATCGGCACCCTCGCCAAATATCGCCGACCAGCGGCCGCTTACGTCAAAGGCCGGTTTTTCGCCATCCTTAAAAAAACGGTAAGGGGTTGCAGCCATGGCGGTAAATTCCATAGCGGCATCGCGCACGCCCAGGTGTTTGATGAATTGCCCGCTAAGCGTTTGGCCGGTTTGTTTAAGCCGGAACTCCGAATCGAACAAAGGCATCTTGATGAATACAGAATCGCCAAGGCCGGTTACGTTAGGTACCTGCAAATGCTCGGTGCTATTGATGACAGCCAGTTTCTGCTTGCCGCTGCCGCTAACCTCAAAGTTGAAGGGTATTTCGTTGCCGCTCGCGGTTTTTAGCGCACCCCGCCATACGCCGGTAGCCAGTTTAGTTTGTGCCGAAGCTATATTAGATAGCGAAGCAATAACTGCCGCGCCAAAAAGGATTTTCTTTATCATGGATAAAATAGTCTACTAATTTAATATACTTTTTCAAAAGTAATAAAAGAAGGCTACTATTTCAAAACTTCGCGGGAAATGACAATCCGTTGAATTTCGGATGTCCCCTCGTAAATCTGCGTTATCTTGGCATCGCGCATCAGGCGTTCTACATGGTATTCTTTTACAAAACCGTAACCGCCGTGTATCTGCACGGCCTCTACAGTAGTGCGCATAGCGGTTTCTGAAGCGAATAGCTTGGCCATAGATGCTGCCTGCGCGTATGGCAGGTGGTTATCCTTTAACCATGCCGCGCGATAGCAAAGCAGGCGGGCTGCTTCTATCTCGGTAGCCATATCGGCCAGTTTGAATTGGATGGCCTGTAAATCGGCCAGGGTTTTACCGAATGCCTTGCGGTCTTTGGCGTATTGTACTGATAATTCGTAAGCCCCTGCTGCTATGCCCAGTGCCTGCGATGCGATGCCTATGCGCCCGCCTTCCAGCGTGGCCATGGCAAACTTAAAGCCGAAACCCTCTTCGCCGATGCGGTTCTCCTTGGGTACCTTAACATCGGTAAACATCAACGAGTGCGTATCAGAGCCGCGGATGCCCATCTTATTTTCTTTGGGCCCCACGGTGAAGCCCTCCATTCCTTTTTCTACGATAAGCGCGTTAATGCCCCGGTGCTTTTTAGAGGCATCAGTTTGGGCCATAACAAGGTAGGTAGATGCCGTGCTACCGTTAGTTATCCAGTTTTTGGTGCCGTTGAGCAGATAATGATCGCCCATATCTATGGCCGTGGTATGCTGTGAGGTAGCATCGGAGCCGGCCTCGGGTTCGCTCAGGCAAAAGGCACCAATCACTTGCCCCTGCGCCAGCGGTATCAAATATTTTTGTTTCTGTTCCTCGTTGCCATATTTCTCCAAACCATAGCACACCAACGAATTATTGACGGATACCACTACCGATGCCGAAGCGTCAACCTTTGATAGTTCCTCCATCACAATGCTGTAGGATATGGCATCCATGCCACTGCCGCCATACTCGGGTGATACCATCATGCCTAAAAATCCGAGCTCGCCCAGCTTCTTTACCTGCTCGGCCGGAAATTTCTGGTGCTCGTCGCGCTCTATTACGCCGGGTTTTAGCTCGGTCTGCGCAAAATCGCGCGCGGCCTGGCGTATCATCAATTGTTCTTCGGTAAGTTCAAACTGCATGGGTGTGTTTTGGTGAGCCTAAATTAAAGTATTATGCAAGCATAGCAAAATTATAGGCACAAAAAAAGAGAGCCTTTTGGAAGCTCCCTTTTCCCCTAATTAATTTAAACTATTGATTAAACCCAAAAAAAAGAACAAATCATCTCAACTTGGGCTACTGAGAATTCAATTAAGCCTGAACATCTGAAAACGTTTTTGCATAGGTAGATGCTTTTATGTTTTTTATAGGATGATGCAGGGCTGTTTGGTTTACAACAAAATTAAAGCCATGTTTTTTGCCGGCTAGAGGCCGATGTTTAAACATAAATATTGTTTTTGTCGAATTGCCAAATTGTGAATTTGACACAATAAAACAGCTTAATTGCTGATAATTAAGTGCTTAGTAAATGAAATAAACAGAGATGCAGTTTTTGGCCTCGCAAAACCCTTACAACTTTTGTGTTTAAATTGATTTAAGATAAATTTTTCGGTTATTCTTCTATTGCTATTAAAATGAAATAATGTTAACTATGTATAGTTATCTGCAATTGATTTTCTGTTTTTACATACACCCCCTGTATTTTTTTACATACACCATCTAAAATATGATCAAAAAAACAAACACCCGCGCTATGGCCCTTTTTGCCATTGCCGCATCACTTTTGGGCGCCTGCAAAAACGGCAGCGGCGACCAGGCAAAACTTTATGCCGAAAACGACCGCGTTTTCAAGAACATAGATACCACCGCCAAACCCGGCGACGACTTCTTTTTATACGCTAACGGCAGGTGGGTAAAAGAAAACCCCATACCGGGAGCATATTCAAGCTGGGGTATAGGCAACGTGGTGCAAAACGACTTACGCGATAAGCTGAAAAAAATAAATGAAGATGCCCTGAAAGCCAATGCCGAAAAAGGCAGCAACACGCAAAAAATTGGTGATTTCTATTTCAGCGGTATGGACACCGTGAATATTGAGAAGCAAGGCTTAGCTCCTTTAAAGGAAGAATTGGCACAGATAGATAAAATAAGCGATACCAAAGCTCTCGTTGCCGAGTTTGCGCACCTGGCAACTATTGGCGTGCCTACCCCAATCAGCACTTATGTAGGCCAGGACGATAAAAACAGCAGCAAAATGATGCTGCAATTATACCAGGGTGGCATTGGCCTGCCCAACCGCGATTACTATTTCAACACCGACAAGCATAGTGTTGATATCCGTACCGATTACCAGCAGAAACATTTACCCATAGTTTACAAGCTCATAGGCCTGGATGCCGCTGCCGCCAAAGCCGCTGCTGATAAAACTTACGAGTTGGAGAAATTCCTGGCATCAAACTCCCGCAAGCTGGAGGATCTGCGCGACCCTTACAAGAACTATAACAAAATGGCGGTTGAAGGCTTGAGCAAACTGGCTCCCGCTATTGACTGGAAAAGCACTTTCGAGCAAATGGACTATAAAAAGGTGGATACCGTTATAGTTGGCCAGCCGGAATATTATAAAGCGGTAAACGAAGCGCTAAGCAAATTTACCCTTGCCGATTGGAAGAACTACCTGAAGAAAAATCTGGTGGGCGATGCCAGCCCTTACCTCAGCAAAGCCTTTGATGACGAGAACTTTCGCTTTTTTGGCATGGCATTATATGGCCGCAAAGAGCAACTGCCACGTTGGAAACGCGTGATAGATACCGAGAATGGCCTGATGGGCGAAGTACTGGGACAAATTTTTGTGAAAGAATACTTCCCCGAAAAAACAAAGGAACGTTATGTAAAACTGGTGGAAGATATGCGTGCCACTTTTAAAGAGCACATTGAAAAGCTGGACTGGATGAGCGCGGCCACCAAAGAAAAGGCTTTTGATAAACTGGCTAAGGTAATGCCCAAAGTGGGCTACCCCGACCATTGGAAAGATTACAGCAGCTTAACTATAGACCGCAGTTCGTATGCGCAAAACGTAATGCGTGCCAGTGTTTTCCTGCATCATTTAAATGCTGATAAACTGGGCAAACCGGTGGACCGTACCGAGTGGGGTATGACACCGCAAACCTACAACGCTTACTACAATCCCTCAAACAATGAAATTGTATTGCCGGCCGCTATTTTTATGATACCCGGCGCGCTGGATGAGAATATAGATGATGCCGTGGTTTACGGCTACGCAGCAGCATCTACCATCGGCCACGAAATTACCCACGGTTTTGACGACCAGGGCCGCCAGTACGATGCACAGGGAAACCTAAAAGCATGGTGGACGCCACAGGATTCGGCAAAATTTACACAACGTGCCGAGATGTTGGTGAAGCAGTTCAGCGGCTATAAAATTGGCGACAGATACGTAAACGGCAAAGCTACCCTCGGCGAAAACATTGCCGATTTGGGCGGTATCGTTATTGGTTTGGATGCGTTCAAAAAAACACAGCAATATAAAGATGGCAAAACCATCAACGGCCTTACGCCGCTGCAACGCTACTTTTTAGGCTATGCCCTGGGCTGGCTAGGGCACGACAGGCCCGAATCGTTGTTGAGCCAGCTCATGTCTGACGTGCACTCGCCGGGCTTTATGCGCGTGAATGGTCCCTTTACGGATGTGGATGAATTTTACGAAGCCTTCGGCATTAAAAAAGGCGACAAAATGTGGCTGGATCCGGCCAAAAGGGTGAAAATTTGGTAGCGGTTTTTTTACCACGAAGTACACAAAGATAAAAGCACAAAGAGCACTAAGATTTTTTCTTGGTGCTCTTTGTGTTATAGCCCTTGTAAAAGCTTTGTGCCCTTTGTGGTAAAACAGCCAACATATAATTAGCTTTTTTATATTTACAGCATGCACGCATCAAGCTTGTCCGTAGGCCAGCAACTGATTCAGGAAATAAGGAACACTACTTTGTTAGAATGGGTAGGTGCAGTTACGGGCGCTGCATGCGTTTACCTGGCAGCCAAGCAAAGCATCTGGAACTGGGGCGTAGCTATCATCAGCGTGCTGGCCTATACTGTCGTTTTTTACAAAAACCAGTTATACGGCGATGCAGTACTGCAGATGTACTTTTTGAGCACCAGCGTTTATGGTTGGTACTTCTGGCTCAAAAAGATTGAAAAAAACGAAAAGCCTATCACCAGCCTCACTACCAAAGAGCTGGCATTAACCGCCCTTGCAACAATGGCACTTGCCCTTGCGCTTGGCGTTGTATTGGATAAATTCACCCCTACCAACGTACCTTATATCGATGGTTTTTGCACAGCGGTAAGTTTTGTTGCACAATTATTGATGACACGCAAAGTGCTGCAAAACTGGGCGCTATGGGTATTTGTTGATGCCTGTTACGTGCCACTTTATATATATAAAAGCCTTTATCTTACAGCTTTGCTATATGTGGTGCTGTTTGTTATCGCGTACAAAGGGTATATCGATTGGAATAAGCAATATAAAAATCCCCCCATTTCCCTGAAGGGGGAGCAGAATTTAGAATAGCTAATGGAAAAATCCGAGATCGAACATCCAACATCCGATATCATAAAAATAGCCGTGGTGGGCCCCGAATCTACGGGGAAATCTACCATGTCGAAGTTTTTGGCGCAGCACTACAAAACCGCCTGGGTGCCCGAGTTTGCCCGCGGCTATTGCGAAAAACTTACCGCGCCGCCTACCTGGCAGGATGAGATAAATATGTTTGAAGGACAGCTGGCGCTGGAGGCAGAAATACTGCCGCAGGCCAACAAGCTGCTCATCTGCGATACCACGTTCATCACCGTAAAAATCTGGAGCGATTATTCTTTCGGCAAATCGCCGCAGGTGGTGCTTGATGAATTGCCCAAACATCCTTACGACCTGTACTTGCTGCTAGCGATAGATCTGCCCTGGGAAGACGATCCCCTGCGCGATTTCCCGCACATGCGCGAGCATTTTATGGATGTATGGTACAAGGAACTTACAGAACTGCATGCCAATTACGTTTTGATAACAGGCACAGGAGAAGACAGGTATGATAGCGCTGTTGAGGCTATAGATACTTACCTTGCAAACACGACCAGACACGATTAAAGGATTGATGGATTTGGCAGGATTGTTTGCCGAACTCTTTACGCTACCCGCCTACGCTTATAATTTTAATCCTGCTTAATCTTTCAATCCTTAAATCCTGTCCATTCGCCAAAGTCGTGTGTAACGAATAAAATTCCGCTTTATTTTATCGTGTTAATCAAAAAATCGATAAATCGTGTGTTTTTTTGTACCAGCATGCAACGTTGCAAAATAGCCTGCGTCATTTAACTTGAAACCTCACAAAATTAATTGGAAGCTGTATTTGTAGATAAGCATTATCAACTGGTAGTTGAGTGTAAGCAGGGAAGCAAGAAAGCCTGTTTCGAGTTGTACAAACTATATTCTAAAGCGATGCTGAACATTGCCTTTAGGATAGTGGGCAACATTGGCGAGGCCGAAGACGTGCTGCAGGAAGCTTTTACAGATGCCTTTAACCGGCTGAAAGATTTTAGGCAGGAGACCACCTTCGGGCTTTGGCTAAAACAGATCGTGGTGCACCGCTCTATAAACCTGCTGCGCAAGCGCAAGCTGGAACTGGTAGAGATAGAAGACGGCCACCTGGATAACGTAGCCGACGAAGAGCCCTGGAACGACGACGATGTACAATATAAGGTGGCACAGGTAAAGGATGCCATGAAAGAGTTGCCCGATGGCTACCGGGTGGTATTATCGCTCTACTTATTAGAGGGGTATGATCACGAAGAAATTGGCCAGGTATTAGGCATCACAGAAAACACCTCGAGGACGCAGTTCCTGAGGGCAAAAAGGAAATTGAACGAGATACTAATTAGGAAAGGAATAACAAAATGAGCAAGCGTTTGGAAGATTTTATCGGCGATAACAGGGAAGAATTTGATGACCTGGTACCCCGCGCCGGTATATGGGACAACATCTCAAAAGAACTGGATGCCTGGGAGGCTGAGCAACTGCCAAAAAAGCGGGAAGCCAAAACATTCTCCCTTGGCTTCGTGCTAAGGGTAGCCGCCATGATAATAGTGGTTATGGGTATAGGTTTCGGTGTATATGTGCAAAGCCAAAAAAACAACAACGGCCAAACCGCCGAGGTGGACCTAAAGAGCATTAACCCAACCTATGCCAAACAGCAGGCACAATACGCATCGCTGATAGAAACCAGGAAAATAGAGCTAAAGCAGGTAGCCAAATTCGATCCGCAGCTTTACAACGAGTTTAGCAACGAACTGGCCAAAATGCAGGCCAACTATAAAAAACTAAGTACAGATTTAGCCACCAGCCCTAACCAGGAACGTGTTTTACGTGCAATGATCCGGAACTTGCAGGTACAATCGGAGGTGCTTAATCAGCAATTGAGTGTGATAGAACAATTTAACCAAAGCAAAAAGCAACAACAGAATGGAACTAAAGATATTTAACAGCCGGATGTTTGCATTAATTGCAGGCATTGCCTTAAGCACAGTAGCTTTTGCGCAGTCAACATCGGCTATGCCGCAAACCGCTACGCCGCAAACCGAACAGCTGGACGACAAGGGCTTCCAAAAACAGATGGCCGACCTGCAAAAGCAGATGAGCAAACTGCAGAAACAAATGACCAAACTGCGTATGGATAAAGGCCAGCAGAAACTGGCCATGGCCTCTAAAAAATTCAACAAACAGTTCAAGATGAAGTTTAAAAACTTCGGCAAAGACTTCAAAGAATTCGGGAAGGATTTTGGGAAAGATTTCGGCAAGAATTTCTCAGGTAGTTTTATGGGCATGGTGCCCGATTCGGGCAGCTTCAGTAACATGAGCTTTAGTACCGATAGCAGCGGATACAGCAGCACGGTGAACAACGGCGATCAGGTTGAAAAGATAAAAAACTACAGCAAAACCTACAGCGTAGATGCCAACGACGTTTTGCAGATAAACAACAGCTTCGGCAAAATTACCGTGAACACCTGGGCCAAAAACGAGTTTAAGGTAGATGTGCAGATGAAATTCGGCTCGGATGATGCAGATGCGGTAAACGACATGATAAACGGATCGAGCATCGAGGATAGCAAGGTGGGCTCTATGGTGTCGTTCCGCACAAAATTGTACGATAATGGTGGTAACCGCAGCAGCAGGCACCAAAGCATCGAGATAAACTATACCGTTTACATGCCGGCCGGCAACTCTATCGATATCGATAACAAGTTTGGTGCGGTTATCCTGCCGGATCTTTCGGGCAAGGTGTTTGCAAAAGTATCTTACGGCAGCTTAGTTGCCGGGCAACTATCAAACGCTCAAAACGAGATTGACCTGCGGTTTGGAGATGGAAACTCTTCTGTTAGCTCTTTTAATAGCGGAAAGATCAGCGTGTCGTTTACCAAGTTAAAATTGGGGGCTGCAAACAATGTAGATGCCAAGATCAAATTTGGAGGCATCAGTATTGATAGGCTTAAAGGATCGGCAGATGTAACCGCTAAATACGGCGACGGTTTCAGGATAGGTACTATTGATAAAACCGTTAAAAGCATTAACGTAGATGCGCAGTTCACCAAAATAAGCTTCGATTTTAAACAGCTGGAAAACTTTAACTTTGATGTAACTACCAAATTCGGAAGCTTCAACTACGATGACGACAGGGTAAAGGTAACCTCAAAATCTCCATCTGATGAGGACAGGGGCTGGTCATCAACCAAAAGCTACAAAGGCTACGTTGGCAGCAACGGTTCATCAAACAAAATCGTCATCAACGCAAGTTATACCGGGGTAAGCTTTAATTAACAGCCCTTTTAAATACGCAAAACGCCCTGCCCGCTTTATTGCCGGCAGGGCGTTTTCCGTTGGAATTTCCTGGAAAACCACAGCTAATCCGATGCGATTTATTAGAAAAAGCTGGAAATTTTTGCGACCTCAAAAGCACCGTATTTAGGCAAAAACAGACATTCCATGCAAATTTGGCCCTTTGATGCCTGCAAAGAAAAAGCCATAAAAAAGCATTAAAAACTCCGAAAAACGAAGAAAAACACAGATTTTTTAAGGCGTTTTAGCAAATTTAAGCCAGCGTCGAGGGGGAAAACCGGCATGTATGTTTTCCCGGGGCCTGCCCGATTTCACTCGGTTTTGTCCAACATTTCTATAAAATAAAACTGGACAAAAATTATAAGGAGTTAAATATTCTTCCCGTCTATTATCTTAAAGAAATCTTCGCGGTAGGTGTCGCCAACGGGTATTACCTTGTCGCCAATGAAGATGCGGCTGCGTTCTATGCTATCTATTTTGTTTAGTGCAACGATGTATGATTTATGTACGCGCATAAAATGGCGTTCGGGCAGGGCATCTTCCATTTTTTTCATGCCTTGTAGCGTAATAATGCGCTCGGCTGGGGTGAAGATGGATATATAATCCTTAAGCCCCTCAATGAATAAAATATCGTGGAGGTACACCTTCTGTATTTTATGCTCGGTTTTCACGAAGATGAAATCGCTCATGAAGTCGTCCTGTTTGGTGGGTTCGGGTGCTGCGGCGGGCTTTGCAGCAGGGGCAATCACCGTTTGCGCCTTCTGTACCGATTTAAAGAACCTGTCGAAAGCGATGGGCTTCAGCAGGTAATCAATTACATCGAGTTCGTACCCTTCCAGCGCGTATTGCGGGTAGGCAGTGCACAGTATTACCTTTGTTTTGCCGTTGGATATTTTGAGGAATTGTATGCCGGTAAGCTCGGGCATCTGCACATCCAAAAAAACCAGGTCAATGCCGCCATCCTGCACCATGGTTAGGGCCTCTATAGGGTTGGTAGTGGCCTTTATCAATTTCAGGAAAGGTATTTTGGAGATATAATCTTCCAGTATATGGAGGGCCAGGGGCTCATCGTCAACTACAAGGCATCTGATCATGGTTATAAAACTAAGGATAATTGTACAGTGTAGGTGTCTGCTTCGTCGCGTATTTCTAAATTATATTTATCGGGGTACAGCAAATCCAACCGCCGCTTTACGTTGATAAGGCCAATGCCGCCCGATGCGTCGCGGTTATGCGAGTGCTTCTTGTTCTGCACAAAGAAATACAGGTGGCTGTCGCTCAGGTTTATTTTCAGTACGATGGGCGATGCCGGGTCGTTTGCTACCCCATGCTTAAAGGCGTTTTCTATAAAAGAGATGAGCAGCAGCGGCACGATGTGCTGGTTGGTGACCTCGCCATGCACCTCGTAATTAATGAAGGCCTTATTGCCGAAACGTATCTTCTGCAGGTCGATATAGTTTTGCAGATATTGCAGTTCTTTGCTTAACTCCACCTTGTTATCGTTGCACTCGTAAAGCATGTACCGCATAATCTCGGATAGCTTAAGGATGGCCTCGGGCGTGGTATCTGATTTCTGGTAGGCCAGCGAATAAATGCTGTTGAGCGAGTTGAACAGGAAATGCGGGTTTATCTGCGATTTAAGAAAGGATAGCTCGGCGCTGAGGCGCTGGTTCTCCAGGTCGCGCTGGATACGCTCGTTCAGGAACCAGTCTACTGAAAACCGGAATACCGTGCTGAGGAATATAAAGATGATGCTGGCGAACACAGTGCTCTCGAAGTACTGCCAAAAGCTTATCTCCTTTTTCATGCGAACCAGAATGATGGGCTTAAACAGCAATGCCAACCCATACTTGGCAACACCGAAAACAATAACCGCCACTATAACGGTGACCACGAATTGCCAATACTTCTTTTTATCTAAAAAGCGGGGGATAAAATCGAGGTAATTGAGATAGAATAATCCGATGTTGACCCCGCCGAAGATTACGAAAATCACGAATAAGTTATACAGCGTGCTTTTGCCGCCGCTATACACCACAAACATGAAGAACGAGATCACACTCACCCAAAAAAACGCATGCCAGAATATTTGCCAGTTCTTTTTCATGCCATATAAACAGTTTCCACTGTGCCTAAAGTAGCATTTTGATGCCAAATACGCCCGCGGATTACAACCTACAGGGCATTTTTTCGACGAACGGGCATTTATGACCGATGAACGGGCCGCAGGCCGTAAAATGGCGTTCATCTACAATTTGGGCCTGTTGGTCTAATTGATTTTAGCAGGCAAGTTGTTTAGTATTCCTTTGTACTATCAAAACAATCACGACAATGAAAAAGTTAGTTTCAAATTCAAACCCATTCATCTTATTATTAGCACCAGTGCTTTTTGCCATAGTAATGGGGGTTAGCTACCAGTTTGAACAAAAAACACAAGAATTTACAGCTGCGCATGCATCTGCCGCACAAGCCAAATCGCTTTTCGTAAAAGGCGTAAGCTTAGTAAAAACAGTTGTTTCTGTAAGCAAAGAGAACGTATGGTAATTCGTACCGAGGGGTTATCGTTCAGCTTTGGCAGCCAGCAGGTTGTCAAAGCGTTATCGTTACAAGTTCCGGAAGGAAGTATATACGGATTTTTAGGCCCAAACGGCGCCGGGAAGACCACCACCATAAAAATGCTGCTTAATCTGTTAAAGACAGACGAAGGCAGCATTTTTGTTTTCGAGAAAGAGCTGCAAACCAACCGCATAGCCATATTATCAGAAATTGGCTCGCTGATAGAGCAGCCCGCTATATACGCTCACATGACCGGCCGCGAAAACCTGCTTAACCGCGCCATGCTGCTGGGCGTTGGCGATGCCCGGGTAGATGAGATGCTGGCCCTGGTAAAGTTAAGCAACGCCGCCGGAAAAAAGGCTGGGCAGTATTCGCTTGGGATGAAACAACGCCTGGGCATTGCGTTGGCACTATTAAGTAACCCCAAGCTTTTGATACTGGATGAGCCCACCAATGGTCTCGACCCGAACGGTATCATCGAAATACGCGAATTGCTGGTGCGTTTAACGCGCGAACACAAAACAACCGTATTCATCAGCAGCCACCTGCTGGCCGAGATAGAGAAGATGGCCACGCACGTAGGCATCATCAACAATGGCGAACTGCTTTTCCAGGGAGATATCAAGGATTTGGAAGCCATAAGCCAGCCCATGATTTACATTGAAACTGATAACGTGGTTGATGCTGCAAACCTGCTGAAACGCAACCGTTACGAGGTAGCAAACGTGAACAACGATAGCCTCACCGTACCATTTATATCTAAACAGCAAATGGGTACCGTAAACGGGCTACTTAACCAAAACGGCATCACGGTTTTTGCCATCAACAAACAACATAAAGACCTGGAGAACCTGTTCCTGTCTATAACCAAAAGCAATTAACCAGAAAAGACATGAAAGGATTTTTACTATCGTTCCGGTCGGAGTTTTACAAGAGCCGCAAAACCGCCGGTTTCTGGGGAGCCATCATACTGCCATTTTTGATAAGCCTGTTGGCTTTATCTATCTTTTACTTCAAGAGCGAGAAATTCGTGGCGATGCCCGGCATGATGCTGTGGCTGCAATTCGCGTTGGTAAGCCTGGGCGTAATGGGCACCCTGCTGTTACCGATGTACACCATATTTATTGCCTATTCTGTAAACAACTTAGAGCATAAGGCCGATACCTGGAAAACGCTGTTCAGCCTGCCTATTTCGCGCTGGTCGGTTTACGGGGCAAAGTTTGCTTACGCGGTTTTCCTGATTTTATTGTGCCTGGCCTTGTTCGTGCTGTTCACTATCGGCTTCGGCAATCTGCTAAGCCTGCTGAAACCCGAGCTTAAATTCAATACTTACCATCTGGAATGGGTGCTTACGCAGGTGTACTTCAAGCTGTTCCTTTCGTCGTTAGGCATCCTTTCTATTCAGTTTTTGATGAGCCTCCTCTGGAGCGATTTTTTGAAGCCGATGGGCATCGGTTTCATACTTACCATTGTTGGTATCACAGCAGCTTCCAAAGATTGGGAGTATGCTTATACTCTGCCCTATGCGCACCCTATGGTAGCCTTAAGTAGTATGTTCAAAAACAAAAGGGGGCCCGCCCAGGACATTGCGATAGATATATTCACTAAAGATGTATTCGTTGCGGTGGCCGTATCGGTAGTGGTTTTTATAGCGGGGTACTTCATCGTACAAAGGAAGAGCGTGAAATAAAGAACATCAACAACAATTAAATATTCGAGGCGCGGGCAACCGTGCCTTTTTTTGTTGCCTATTTTTCTACCTTTAGTGAACCTGTTATCATCCTATCCGCAACAATGAAACGTATCCATACCGCTCTGCTGGCACTGGCATGTACTGCACTGTGCTTAACTGCGCCTGCGCAAAATATCAACCCCGTGCTGTTATCAAACCCATGGAAAGCCTCCTGGATAACTGTGCCTAACCAGCCGGCGCAGGGCTACGGCGTTTATTATTTCAGCAAGTCGGTGGATTTGCCTACTAAACCGGCGACGTTCGTGGTGCATGTATCGGCAGATAACCGGTATAAACTATACGTAAACCATACGCTCGTATCCCTTGGACCCGCCCGTGGCGATACTTATTACTGGAACTACGAAACCGTAGATATTGCCCCATTCCTAACCAGCGGCAAAAACACCATCGCCGCTGAGGTGTGGAACGATGGCGAATACCGCCCCGAGGCGCAAATATCGCAGCAAACCGCCTTTATTTTGCAGGGCGATACCGGCGTAGAAGAAATGTTGAATACCGATAACAGCTGGAAATGCATCCGCAACGATGCCTATAAACCTGTATTAGGTGTAGGCTATAGCACCTATTACGTTGCCGGCCCCGGCGAACTGGTGGATATGCACAAATCCGTCAAAAACTGGCAGGATAGCGATAATGGTTGGCTCAATGCCCAAAAAATAGACAGGGGAAACCCCAAAGGCATCACCAATGCTTTCGGCTGGATGCTGGTACCCTCATCCTTACCGCAAATGGAATTGAAACAACAACGGTTGATGGCAGTGCGCAAGGCGAGCGGTGTTAACGTCCCCGCGACTTTCCTCTCAGGTACCGCGCCGCTTACCATTCCGGCCAATACCAAAGCCTCGCTGCTTTTAGACCAATCCCTCCTTACCAACGCCTACCTCAGCCTAAATTTCAGCGGGGGTGATAATGCGGGTATCTCGTTCACCTATTGCGAATCGCCGATGAAAAACGTAGGCAATACCTATCAAATTGTAAAACCTAACCGCAACGATGTAGATGGGTATAAATTCGTTGGCCGAAAGGATAGCCTTATTTCTGATGGCTCGGCTAAGCAAAGCTTCACAACGCTGGCCTTCCGCACCTATCGCTACATTTTGGTGAATATCTCTACTAAAGATGAGCCGCTGACCATTAACGATATCTACGGCACCTTTACCGGCTATCCCTTTAAATTCAAGGCCAAATTGAACGCCGGCAATCCAGAACTGCAGCAAATGCTGGATATCGGTTTCCGCACGGCCCGCTCCTGCGCCATGGAAACCTACTTCGATTGCCCCTATTACGAGCAGCTGCAGTACATAGGCGACGGGCGCATACAGGCCCTCGTTTCCTATTACAATACCGGCGATGATCGGCTGGCCCGCAACGCCCTCAACCAAATGGACCACTCGCGCCTGGCGGAGGGAATTACGCTGAGCAGGCACCCATCGTTCAGTCCGCAAATTATATCTACCTTCTCGCTCTGGTACGTCAGCATGCTACACGATTATTGGATGTACCGCAACGATGAGGCCTTCGTAAGAGAAAAGCTCGATGGCACCCGGCAGGTGCTGGCTTTCTTCGCCCGGTATCAACAGGCAGATGGCTCGCTAAAAAACCCGCCCTATTGGCGCTTTGTAGATTGGGTGGGCACCAAAGGCTGGGATTTTGGCCAGCCGCCAAAAGATGCCAAAGGCAACTCGGCTATGCTGGATATGCAACTGCTATGGACCTACCAGCAGGCAGCCGAAATGGAGGCCAAAATAGGCATGCCGGTGTATGCGCAACAATACCGCGCCGCCGCCGCTAAATTAAAGGCAACGATCCAACGCAAGTATTGGGATGCCACCAAAGGTTTTTATGCCGATGCAGGCGACAAGCTCACTTACTCGCAACATACCAATGCTCTGGCTATCCTAAGCGGCGTGGCGGGCGCAAATATCGCACCCCTCGCCAAAAAAATGGCGACCGACAGCAACCTGGTGAAATGCACCATCTACTTTAAATACTACCTACACCAGGCATTGGTAAAAGGCGGTCTGGGGAATGATTACATGGATTGGCTGGATGTTTGGCGCGACAACATCAAGATGGGCCTGACTACCTGGGCGGAAATATCCGACCTGGAGCATAACCGCAGCGATTGCCACGCCTGGGGAGCCAGTCCCAATATCGAGTTCTTCCGAACCGTGCTGGGAATAGACAGCGATGCGCCGGGCTTCAGCAAAATAAAGATAGTGCCGCACCTGGGTAAAATGGTGAATGCCAGCGGAGAGATACCGCACCCCAACGGCGTGGTTGCTGTTGATTACGTCAAAAAGGGCAGTAAATGGGCCATTACGATAAATTTACCGATGCGTACAGATGGCTTATTGATATGGAAAGGTAAAAGCTATCCGCTGAAGGGCGGCAAGAATAGCTTTAGTATTTAATATCCCCGTTATGGAATCTTTGCGGTATTTGTGTTTTAATTTTACGCCAAAGAACACAGATTTAATTCGTTTACCCGGCATTACAGGTGGAAGAAAAACAAGCGCAGCCCCGACGTAAGATTATCCATATAGATATGGATGCCTTTTACGCGTCGGTAGAGCAGCGCGACAATCCCGAATACCGCGGCAAGCCCCTGGTGGTTGGTGGCTCGCCCGATGCTCGCGGCGTAGTGGCTACGGCAAGTTACGAGGCGCGTAAGTTCGGTGTGCGTTCGGCCATGTCGAGCAGAAGGGCTTTGCAGCTTTGCCCGCATGCCATCTTCGTAAGGCCGAGGTTTGCGGCGTATAAAGAGGTATCGCAGCATATCCGTGAGATATTTAGCCGGTACACCGATTTGATAGAGCCGCTTTCCCTGGATGAGGCCTACCTGGATGTCACCGAAGATAAACTTGGCATAGGCTCGGCTATAGATATTGCCAAAGCCATAAAACAAGCCATAAAAGATGAGCTTGGCCTCACTGCTTCAGCGGGCGTATCGGTAAATAAATTCGTGGCCAAAATAGCCTCTGATATGCAAAAGCCGGATGGCCTTACGTTCATCGGCCCCTCGTCGCTGGCATCGTTCATAGAAAAATTACCGGTCGAGAAATTCTGGGGTGTGGGCAAGGTAACGGCCGATAAGATGAAAAAACTGGGCCTGTTTACCGGGGCCGACCTTAAGCAGCTTACCCTGGAGCATATAATCCGTCACTTTGGCAAGGCTGGGGCCTTTTATTATAATATAGTAAGAGGCATTGATGAGCGCGAAGTGCAGCCTCACCGCGAAACCAAATCTGTTAGCGCCGAAGACACTTTCCTGTACGACCTTAGCGCATTAGATGAAATGGAAGCAGAGCTGGACAAGATAGCCCTGCTGGTACATCAGCGGCTTGTAAAGTACGAACTGAAAGGCCGCACCATAACCCTGAAAGTAAAATACAGCGATTTCAGGCAGATAACGCGCAGCCAATCATACCCGGATGGGCTGGATGATTTGCACACCATTGCTACTACTGCCAAAAGCCTTTTGCGCGCCACGGATGTGGATGATAGCGCCGTGCGATTGCTGGGTATAACGGTTTCTAACTTTTCCACCCCGGAAATAAGAGAAAAGGGCCCCTCCGGCCAACTCGAATTATTTTAAAGCGCATTTTTGTTCTAAGATCTTTCCATCTGTTATTTTTTGATAAAACGGGCATATATAATGCGCTTTTGTCAATATATCCTACGGTTTGCGTAGTTCTTTTAGTAAAAATGGTAACGAATGATGCTTTTTAAAAAGAAATAATAAAAAATTGTCATTTTTTTTGTCATTTTCATTTTATTATTCTACTTTTAGATTATGCCTCTAAGGAAATATAGACATATTTTAACTTTTTTCTTGCTATTCGAGGCATTTTTTCTGCTTTCTCTTCCTTTTTTCGAACAAAAGGAAACATCTTCTATAGATTCTCTTACAAATTACAGGCAAAACCAAGAGAGGCGAAGTATCAGCGCAGCTTTTTACCTTAAAAGCCGTGTAAGGAGTTTCCAAACCAACAAAATCCGTTTCCAGTCTTTATCCGGCGACGCGATTACCATTTTAAGTTCAGGTTTCTTATACCTGAAAAGCGATTACCATTGGCATGATTTAGCTATTGAGCGGCTAACCAAGCTAATGCTGTTCCCGTACCACTCCTTTTGGTAAGGTTGAATTTGGAGCAAAAAACTGCCGCTATTCCTGATTGATATTTACCGATAACCCCTTCGTATATGAAAGGGCCCGAAAGGAAGTACGAAGGAATGGCATGCCGTTATTGTTTCCACTCTTGTTTAACGCCCACTACCAGGGCGCCCCGACTATTTTAATTTAATCACTTATCACGACAACAAAATGAAAAAAATTGTACCATTCGGCATACTCGTAATCGTAGTTATCCTGGCCTTTATGTTCCCGGGCAACGTAGCTGCCGCTAAACCCGCAACAACCTACGTTGGTGCCGATATTGCCTGGTTGCTTATCTCTACCGCGCTTGTATTATTAATGACACCAGGCCTTGCCTTCTTTTACGGCGGCATGGTGCGCAAGAAAAACGTAATTTCTACTATGCTGCAAAGCTTTGTTTGTATGGGCCTTATCACTATCATCTGGGTAGTATTCGGTTTCAGCATGGCTTTCGGCGATGATGTTAAGGGATGGGGTATCATTGGCGACCCTAAATCATTCTTCATGATGCAAAACACGCTTGGCGTGGCATGGGCAGCAGCACCCGGCATCCCGGTTATCCTGTTCGCCATGTTCCAGTTAAAATTCGCGGTTATTACACCTGCGTTAATTACCGGTGCATTTGCAGAACGTATCCGCTTCAACTCTTACCTTATCTTCATTACGCTTTTCATCGTTATTATCTACATCCCGCTTGCGCACGCAACCTGGCACCCGGATGGTATTTTCTTTAAATACGGCGTGTTAGACTTTGCCGGCGGTACCGTGGTACACATGAGCGCTGGTTGGGCAGCTTTGGCTTCAGCCCTTTACCTGAAAAAACGTAATAAAGTAGAAGATGCGCACACTCCTGCGCGTATCAGCTACGTAATATTGGGTACAGGTTTGCTTTGGTTCGGTTGGTTCGGTTTCAATGCAGGTTCTGCATTAGGCTCGGGCGAACTGGCTGCTACAGCTTTGGCAACTACTACAACAGCTTCGGCTGCTGCGGCCATGTCATGGATATTTTTTGATATTTTGAGAGGCAAAAAGCCTTCTGCAATGGGTGCTTGTATTGGTGCCGTAGTAGGTTTGGTTGCTGTAACCCCTGCTGCCGGCTTCATCACCGTATCAAGCTCATTAATAGTAGGTATTGTTGCTGCTGTGGTAAGTAATTTAGTAGTTATATGGCGCTCTAAAACAAACATCGATGATACGCTGGATGTTTTCCCTTGCCATGGTGTTGGTGGTATGGTAGGTATGTTGATGACCGGTATCTTCGCAACCAAAAGCGTTAACAGCCTTGGTGCAGAAGGCCTGGCCTACGGCGAAACCGCCTTATTTGTTAAACATGTGGTGGCTTTAGTATCGGTATCGGCATTTGCTTTCTTCGGGTCTCTTCTGTTATTGAAGGTAACCGATATGATAAGCAAGTTGCGTGTATCTGAAGCCGACGAACTAGCTGGTCTGGATATGAGCCAGCACGACGAAGAGCTATAACCATACATCGAACGTGTTTATAAAAAGGGGGCGCTATTGCGCCCCTTTTTTGTTTATAGCGTTCTGGATTTAACCGCAAAGCGCGCAAAGATTTGCGATTTCGTGGGCACCAAGCGCACAAAGCTATTTATTAGAGATAATCGGTGGCAGTTGGGTTTGGACCTTACGCCTTATAATCGGCAATGCTGAGCTTGTTTTTGCAGAAGCTGTATTCGTGCTCCTGGTTAGAGCAAATGATGGTGAGGCGGCCAGTGCTGTATTGTTCTATAAGGCCCAGGTACCAATCGATGCCCTGGGTATCGAGGTTTGAAGTGGGTTCGTCAAGCATCAGCATGGGGGTATCCGAGCAGAATGCAAGGGCCAGTTTAAGCCGCTGTTTCATGCCCGATGAAAAATATTTGACAAGTTTGTTGCGGCTACCCGTCAGGCCCAGCGTATCAGCAACCGCCTGTTTATCAAGCCCCGGTTTGTAGTTTTTGAATTTGAAATGGAAATCGATGATTTCGCTTAGGCTGAAATCTTCTATCAACTCCAGGTAGGGTGCGGCAAGGCTAAGGTAAGTGAATACATTTTCTGCCTCCACGGGCTTGCCATCGTACGTGTAGGCCAAATCTCCGGCAGACGGTGCCAAACTCCCATTCAATACCTGCAGCAAGGTTGATTTCCCCGAACCATTAGCGCCCAGGATGGCGTAACTCTCCCTATCGGCAAAAGTATAATCTATCCCCCCGAATATCCATTCGCGGTTAAACCTGCGGCCTATATTTTTGAGGGAGATGTTCATGGTCTTTTGTCTGAACTCGAATTTTTCGCGGGTGTTTGTTTGAGGCGCTCAAGAGGGCTGCGCCGTTTATGGAATTAAAGAATTTACAGAATTCCTTATGCGGCGTTTTGCGTAGTTTCAATTCTGCCCATTCTAAAATTCTGTAAATTCTGATTCCGACAATTTATATACTCCCAAAACCCTTCATGATGCCGCGTTGCGAGTTTTGTACGAAGTTGATTATCTCGTCGCGCTCCACGGTTGGGTTAAACTCGGCTTCGATAATATCGAGGGCCTTGGTCATGTTGTATTTCTTGAGGAAGATGATGCGGTAGATCTCCTGTATCTCGTTGATGGTTGCTGCCGAAAATCCCCTGCGGCGTAAACCCACCGAGTTGATGCCGATATAGGATAATGGCTCGCGGCCTGCTTTGGTGAAAGGCGGCACGTCTTTACGTACCAGCGATCCGCCCGATATCATGCTGTGCGCACCAATCTCTACGAACTGGTGAACGGCAGAGGTTCCGCCGATGAAGGCGTAATCATACACGTTGATGTGTCCGGCCAGCTGCACGGCATTGGCGATGATTACATTATCGCCTATAACGCAATCATGCGCTACGTGCACGTAGGCCATTAGCAGGCAGTTGCTGCCTATGGTGGTGGTGTTTTTATCTAAGGCGGTGCCGCGGTTAAGGGTTACGCATTCGCGGATAACGGTGTTATCGCCAACGGTAACGGTGCTTGGCTCGCCTTTGTATTTCAGATCCTGTGGTGGGGCAGATACAACCGCGCCCGGGAAAATACGGCAGTTTTTGCCTATGCGCGCGCCATCCATAATAACCGAGTTGGAACCCACCCAGGTACCTTCGCCAATTTCTACATCTTTATGGATGGTAACGAATGGTTCAATTACTACGTTATCGGCAATTTTGGCCTGAGGGTGTATATATGCTAAGGGCTGTATCATGCTTCTATTTATATTTTACTATTTGTGCCATTAGCTCGGCCTCTACCACAATCTTTTCGCCAACCATGCCTATGCCTTTCATCTGCGCAATACCGCGGCGTATGGGCGCAACCAGGTCGCAACGGAATATTAACGTACTACCAGGCAAAACCTTGTCTTTAAACCTGGCGTTTTCTATCTTCAGGAACAGCGTAAGCCAGTTCTCCGGGTCGGGTACGGTGTTCAGCACCAAAATACCGCCTGTTTGTGCCATGGCCTCTATCTGCAAAACCCCCGGCATTACGGGCGCTCCCGGGAAATGACCAACAAAAAACGGCTCGTTCATGGTAACGGCTTTTAAACCTACCACATGCGTCTTTGATAGCTCTAATATCTTATCTATCAACAACAATGGCGGGCGGTGAGGCAGTATATTCATTATCTGCACCGTATCGTAAACGGGTGTCATGTTTGGATCGTACACCTTTACATGTTTGCGGCTGCGCTCTTTTTTAATAAGCGTTTTTATCTTTTTAGCAAAGGCAACGTTTGCGGCGTGGCCCGGCCTTGCGGCCATAATATGCCCTTTCAACGGAACACCAACCAGTGCCAAATCGCCTATCATATCAAGCAGCTTGTGGCGTGCGGGCTCGTTCTGGTGGCGCAGTTCGATATTGTTCAGTATACCTTGTGGCGCTACGCTGATATCCTTGCGGTTGAACAGCTTGGCCAGGTGGGCAAGCTCTTCTTCGTCTACATCTTTATCAACAACCACAATGGCGTTGTTCAGGTCTCCGCCTTTTATCAGGTCGTGCTTTAGCAAAGCCTCTAATTCGTGCAAAAAGCAGAAAGTGCGGCTGGATGCTATTTCCTTTTTAAACTCGCTGATAGCCGATATAGTAGCATGCTGGCTACCTAAAACCTGCGAGTTATAATCAACCATACAAGTAAACCTATAATCGGTATCTAAAGGCATAGCCACCATTTCTACCTTGCGGTCGGGTTCGGTGTAGTGTATATTGTAAGGTATGTGGTAATACTCGCGGTCGGCCTCCTGCTCGGTAAAGCCTGTGGCCTCTATGGCATCTATGAATTGTATCGAACTACCGTCCATTATCGGCATTTCGGGGCCGCTAATATCTATCAGCACGTTATCTATCTCCAAACCAACCATTGCCGCCAGCACGTGCTCTACCGTACTTACGCTTGCGCCGTTTTGGGTAAGCGTGGTGCCGCGCGAGGTATCGGTTACGTTGTCGCAATCGGCATCAATGATGGGTTGCCCGGGTAAATCTACCCTGCGGAATTTGTAACCGTGTTTTTCCGGCGCGGGGTTAAAGGTAAGCGTAACAAACTCGCCGGTGTGCAGCCCTGTGCCCGAAACAGAAACAGGCTCTTTAATAGTTCTTTGTTTTACATTCATCTTATGTAGTTCATTGGTTCATTAGTTCATTAGTTCATTGGTTGTTTTGGTCGATAGTCCGGTTGCCACATTGGCACTAATGAACTAATGATCCAGTGAACTAATGAACCAGAAAAACTAATGAACGTTCTTCCTTAATTCCGTAATTATCTTTTCTAATTCTAAAACTCTCTTTTCTAATTCGGGCAGGCGACTCACCACAACATTCGACCGCATGTTGTTGCCGTATAATAATGCCGGCGAACCCGCCCATTTTTGGCCCTCCTGTTTTATCGGGCGGCTTACCCCCGATTGCGCCTGCACCTGCGTGCCTTTGGCGATGCTGATATGGCCTACAATACCCACTTGCCCGCCAAGCATCACATTTGCCTCCAATTTGGTGCTGCCGGCAATGCCGGTTTGGGCGGCAATCACCGTGTTTTCCCCAATCTCTACATTGTGGGCTATCTGTACCAGGTTATCCAGCTTGGTACCCTTATGTATAATGGTAGAGCCCATGGTGGCCCTATCGATAGTGGTATTAGAGCCTATCTCCACATCATCCTCAATAATTACATTACCTATCTGCGGTATTTTGTTGTAGGTACCATCCGGTTTTGGCGCAAAACCGAAACCATCGCTGCCGATTACTGAGCCCGAGTGGATAATAACATTGTTGCCTATAACACAATCAAAATAAACCGTAACACCAGGGAATAAAGTAACATTATCGCCAAGGGTTACATTATCTGCAATGTAGCAATTTGGGTACACTTTACAGTTATTTCCCAATTTTACATTTTGGCTGATATAGGCGAAAGCACCTACGTACGCATCCTGGCCAATTTGTGCCGAGGGGTGGATGAACGAGGGCTGCTCGATGCCTTTTTTATTTAATTTAAGCGTGTTGTATTGTTCCAGCAGCAGGGTAAAAGCGCTGTAGGCATTCTCCACCCGTATTAGCGATGCCCTTACCGGCCCGGTTATTTGCTGGCTGTTATTAATGATAACAATAGATGCATTTGTAGTGTACAAATACTGCTCATATTTTGGATTTGCCAAAAACGATAACGAACCCTGTTGCGCCTCTTCTATTTTAGCGAGCTGGCTAACGGCCGCAAGCGGGTCGCCTTCAACAGTTCCGTTTAGCATAAAGGCTATGTCCTTAGCGGTAAATTGCATCCTGCAAATTTATGTTTATTTTACGTTTTGTTTATGCCCTATTAACATTACCCATTTTTTCTGAACTCGAATTTTAAGGAATTAAGCGAATTAACAGAATTGCTTTTGGATTGGCATTTTTAATTCTGCCCATTCCTTAAATTCGTTTGATTCCAGTTTAGACAAGCCCCTTACTATAGCAAAGTATGTATTTTTTTACGGTTTTGGTCAGTGCCTCCAGGTTGCTGTTATCGCTTGCCTGTGCAATGTCCTTTATTTCGCCGTTCTTCATCAAGATCTGTATGTTGCCGTCGCCGTTGTTGTAGGCGTTGTTGCGTATTACGTCGGTAAAAACAAAATACCCGGCTTCCTCCTCGGTAATATTATATTTCGCAGCAGCCTTGCGCCTTAGCCCGGCCACAAACTCCTCATCGGGCGGGGTAGATGCCATATCCACATGGAAAAGCTTGCGCTGAATAAAGTTATTGCACAGGGTGCTCAGCACCAAATCGCTGCTATCGGCCCACACCTTTACGGCAGCCATTACATCGGTATCGTCTAGTTTCGCAAAAATATCCAGGTGTATGCTTTCGTCTGCAAAGGCCTCGCGGGGGATAATGTTATCTAAAAAGTGGCTAAGCGCCGGGGTAATGTTGAACTTTTGGCCCATTAGTGCCAACTCGCGGCTGCGGTTAAATATCTTGCAGAGCAGTTGCTCGGCCGCTATAACGGTTTTGTGCAGGTACACCTGCCAGTACATCAGGCGGCGCGCTATCAGGAATTTTTCTATCGAATAAATGCCTTTTTCCTCCACGGTAACATTGTCGTCTTTCACGTTCAGCATCTTGATGATACGGTCTGAACTGATAACCCCTTCAGATACGCCGGTAAAAAAACTGTCGCGGTTAAGGTAATCCATCCTATCCATATCAAGTTGGCTGGATACCAACTGATGCATGAATTTTTTATGATAAGTGCCCTTGAATATCTCTATAGCCAGCGAAAGCTGCCCGTCGAACTGCCGGTTCAGCTTATCCATCAGCAAAATAGAGATATGTTCGTGGTCGATGCCCTCTATGATGGTTTGCTCCAGCGCATGCGAGAAAGGGCCGTGGCCGATATCGTGCAACAGTATAGCAATCAGCAGGCCTTCTTTTTCTTCGGCGGTGATGGTGCAGCCTTTATTGCAAAGGGTTTCTATAGCGGTACCCATCAGGTGCATGGCCCCAATAGCGTGATGGAAACGGGTATGCAATGCGCCGGGGTACACCAAATGCGTCATGCCCAGTTGCTTGATATACCGTAGCCGCTGGAAGTAAGGGTGTTCGATTAGGTCGAAAACCAGGTCGCTCGGTATGCTGATGAACCCGTATACAGGGTCGTTTATAATCTTCTTTTTGTTCAATGCGGCGTTATAGTATGCAAAAGTGCCTAATTATGACAAAACAAGCACCATGCTAGTGTTAATATATGTTAAACCTTTGTATAATTTTACAACAAATTACACTACCCCGGGGTTATAGAGGGGTAAAATTAGATATATTATGCAAGATACCTCCATATTGTGGGCCGACGACGAGATTGACTTGTTGAAGCCACATATCATGTTCTTGACCGAAAAGGGCTACAAGGTTACCACCGTAACCAATGGCCACGACGCTTTAGACGAATTCAAAAAACAATACTTCGACCTGGTTTTCCTGGATGAAAACATGCCCGGCCTAACCGGGCTGGAAACCTTACAGCAAATAAAGAATATCCGCAGCGATGTGCCTATTGTTTTGATAACCAAGAATGAGGAAGAGTACCTGATGGAGGATGCCATTGGTTCTAAGATCGACGATTACCTCATTAAGCCGGTGCACCCCAAGCAGATACAGCTGACCATCAAAAAGCTCACCGAGAACAAGCGCCTGGTAACCGAGAAAACCACCATGGCCTACCAGATGGATTTCCGCACGCTGGGTATGACGCTGAACGATAACCTGAGCCACCAGGAATGGGTAGATGTGTACAAGAAACTTATATACTGGGAGCTGGAGCTGGAAACCCTGGAGGATGCCGGGATGCACGAGATACTAACCCTGCAAAAAGCCGAGGCCAATGTGCAGTTCTGCAAATTCGTAGAGCGCAACTACCTCGATTGGATAAAAAACCCCGATACCGCACCAACCTCGTCGCCACAGTTGTTCAAAAAGAAAGTATTCCCTAAGCTTGATGGCAACGGGCCGGTTTTCTTTATATTGATTGATAACCTGCGCTATGATCAGTTCAAGATCATCAACCCTATCATATCAGAGTACTTCAGGTTGGAAGAAGAGGATACTTACTACAGTATTTTACCAACGGCCACGCAGTACGCACGTAATGCCATATTTTCGGGCCTGATGCCTTTGGATATGGAGAAACGCTACCCGCAGATGTGGCAGAACGACGAGGACGAAGGCGGCAAGAACCTGTTCGAGGCGGATTTTATTGCCGATCAATTGAAACGCACCCTGCGCCGCGATATAAAGCACTCGTACCATAAGATTTTGAATATAGATGAGGGCCGCGCGCTGAACGAATCTGTAAGCAACCTGATGCAGAACGATTTGAATGTGGTGGTTTACAACTTTGTGGATATGCTGAGCCACGCCCGCACCGATATGCAGATGATACGCGAACTGGCCAGCGACGATGCAGCTTATCGCTCGTTGACGCTATCATGGTTCGAGCATTCGCCATTGTTCGATTTGCTGAAGTTTTTGGCATCTAAACAAGTGAGGGTTATCATCACTACGGATCATGGTACGATAAAGGTGAAGAACCCGAGCAAGATCATCGGCGACCGTAACACTAATACTAACCTACGTTATAAGCAAGGCAAAAATCTTAACTATAATGCCAAGGAGGTTTTCCACATACGCAACCCGCACGATGCCATGCTGCCTAAGCTGCATGTAAGCAGCAGCTTTGTGTTTGCCAAAGGCGATAGCTACTTTGTGTACCCCAACAATTACAACCATTTCGTGAATTTTTATAACGAAACGTTCCAGCATGGGGGTATCTCTTTAGAAGAAATGATTATCCCGATAGTAACCTACGGGCCGAAATAGCCTTTTTTTAACTACGTCATTGCGAGGAACGAAGCAATCCTCGGCGAGCAAATCGCCCTGGCAAATCGGCTCTCCTTACCGATGGTTGCCACGCTATCGCTCGCAATGACGTTTTTTGAAATTAATTCCCCATGGATATCAACATCAACACCCTCGAAGAACTGGCTGGCGCTGCGCCAGAGATACTAAAATACGCCGGCGACAACAGGATCTTTTTGTTTTACGGCGATATGGGTGCGGGCAAAACCACGCTCATCAAATCGCTTTGCGCCGCGCTGGGCGTAAGCGATGAGGTTACCAGCCCCACCTTTTCTATCGTAAACGAGTATGCCGGCACCGACGGCCCCGTTTACCATTTCGATTTTTACCGCCTGAAAGAACAGGGCGAGGCCCTGGATATGGGCTACGAGGAGTATTTTTTCTCCGATAACTATTGCTTTATAGAATGGCCCGAGAAGATTGCCGGGCTGATACCCGACCAATATACCGGCATCCGCATAGCCGTTACCGAAGAAGGCGCGCGGCAGATAACTGTGGAAAACATTTGATGCTTTAACCCGTTGTTTTTCTTATCTTCATCATCCGGAAAATAAGATAAAATGAGTTCAGGAAAATATAGCGGCTTTTCTGATGTTGCCCGCCAGGCACTGCTACAGCCCCAGGAATCGATGCTGGAGGTTAAAAGCAAAAAGAACAAACTGTACATCGGCATCCCCAAGGAAGTTTCGTTCCAGGAGAACCGCATTCCGCTTACCCCGCTTTCGGTAGCGTTGCTGGTAAACAACGGCCACGATGTGCTTTTAGAGAGTAATGCCGGCCAGGCAGCCAACTTTTCTGATAATAACTACAGCGAACAGGGCGCCCAGATCGTGTACGATACCAAACGCGTTTACGAAGCCGATATCATCATCAAGATAGCGCCGCCAACCATGGAAGAAATTGCCATGATGAGGCCGGGGCAATTATTAATCTCTGCTTTACAGGTTTCTACACTGCAGCCCGAGTGCCTGCAAGCGTTACTGGCTAAAAAAGTAACCGCCATTTGTTTCGAGAATATCGAAGACGAGGGCGGCACGCTTACCGTAGTACGCGCCATGAGCGAGATCGTAGGCGCTACATCCATCCTGATAGCGGCCGAATACCTGAGCAATATCTTCGGCGGCAAAGGGCTAATGTTGGGTGGCATAACCGGCGTACCACCAACCGAGATTGTGATTTTAGGCGCGGGCACCGTTGGCGAATATGCCGCGCGCACGGCCATTTCGCTGGGTGCCGAGGTAAAAGTTTTCGATCCATCTATCTACAAACTGCGTCGTTTGCAGAACAACATAGGCAGCCGCATTTTTACTTCGGTGATACAGCCAATTGTATTAGAGAAAGCTGTTACCGGATGTGATGTAGTTATTGGCGCCATGCGTGCCGACGATGGCCGTAGCCCTTGCCTGGTATCTGAAGCTACGGTGAGCAAAATGAAACCCAACTCGGTTATCATAGATGTAAGCATAGATCAGGGAGGCTGCTTCGAAACATCGGAAGTGACCAACCACACCAACCCGGTGTTCAGGAAATACGACGTTATACACTACTGTGTACCAAATATCGCCTCGCGAGTGGCGCGCACGGCTACCTATGCGCTTACTAATATTTTTGCGCCTATATTATTGGATATAGGCGAGCAGGGTGGCCTCAAGAATGTAATCTGGAAAAAGTCGGGCATACGCAATGCGGTGTATATTTACCAGGGCCACCTCACCAACAAGCATATGGGCGAACGCTTCGGTATCCCCTGTAAAGATTTGGATTTGCTTGTTGCCGCAAACCACTAATTTATACGGTTGGGTTTTCATCGCCCTAAGAAAACGTTTTAAAAGCAGCACAAAAAAGCTTACGAAGGGTTACACGATTCGCGAAATTATTGGACAATCAACTGAAGTCGGCGGGTTGAAAACCCGAAAGGTTTGCACTAAATACCAGGGTGTTTTGTGGCAACAGGCAGGCTTCTTTAGCTTGAGAGCGGTAGGCTCTGCGTTATTTATAAGGCACTACGCCGGTTTTATTGGTTATGTCGCGTATCACGTTATCCAGTTCGTCGGCAGATAGTTTGAGGTAATTTAATATTTCCGTCCGGGCTTCCTCGCTGTCCCGGGCATCATCAAGCAGCGGCAAAAGGCCCATAATACGGGCAAGCGGCGCCCTTATCACATGCGATTGCAGCCAGGATATCTCCTTCAGTTTTTCGTTCTGTTGCTCTATAGCTTCTATGTAATGCAGCCTGTCGGTTATATCATTGGCAACTATCATCCGGGCATTTCTCCCTTTGTAATTAATGTCGCTGCTTTTTATATCTACCAGAATAATTTCGCCGTTTTTCTTTTTGTGCCGTATGCTGCCCGCTGCATTAAACTGCGCGGTGTTGTTATATTCGTCTAAAATTACATCCAGCGCGGGTATATCTTCCGGCGGCCTGATATCTTTTATGGTCATGGATAAAAACTCCTCGTACGAGTAGCCATAATGTTGTATGGCCTCATTGTTTACATCTAAAAACTTAAGGGTGTCGAGGTCGAATACCCATTTTGGCAGGGGGCTTAACTGAAACAGCTCGCTGTATCGCTTTTCTGAATCCATTAAAAGGGAATCCGTTATCTTACGGGTGGTTATATCCTTAAAATATACCGAAAGCCCGTTGATTGATGGATATGCACTTATTTCGTACCATTTTTTTAATGGGGGGTAGTAGTCTTCAAAATGTACGGCGCATCCTGTGTCAATTGCTTTATGATATTGCTGATAGGATGCCGAATCGATGGAATCGGCAAAAACTTGCCAAAGGTTTTGGTTAAGCATTTCGCTTTTGGGCTTGCCCAATACCTTCTCGGCCATATTGTTCCAGTAATTCACCACCCAGTTTTTGTCGACCGCGAAGAAAGCATCACCTATACTCTCCAGTATAATGTTACGTTCTTCCAGTGCTGTTTTGGCAATTATTTCTGCCCTCACCCTTGCATCAATATCCTGGAAACTCCCGTAAACCCTCTGGCATTTACCATCAACAAATTCAGGCTCGCCCACTACACGTACCCAGCGGGTGTTGCCTTTGGCGGTAACAATTTGTAGTTCAATATCTATGGCGGCACCCTCGTTTATAGCGGCATCTATCGAGCGTACGATGGTTTCCCTGTCATGCCCCTCGCGGTAAAAACTGATGCCGGTTTGTGTGTTGGGTTCATAATCAGGGGCAACCTCATGTATGCGCCGCGTTATTTTCGACCAATACATCGTGCCTTTCGTTACATCTATTTCCCAACCGCCAACCTGGGCCAGGCTGGTAACTTTATCAAGCAAGGTTTTAAGCCTTTTTTTATCGGTAATATCTTTGCCAACGGCAAATATCAGCCCTTCCTCGGCGGAGTTGCTGGCCGTCCAGGATAGCCATATCACCCTGCCTGATCGGGTTACGAACCGGTTTTCGAAGTACAGTGTTTGTTTCTGGCCAATAAAGCTCTGCATCCGCGCCCTGCTGGCTTCCAACTCGTCGGGGTGCAGGAAATCGCCAAGCGTTTTAGAAAGTATCTCTTCTTCGGTATATTCCAGCAGCGTGCTCATGGCCGGGTTTACCCTTTTAAAATGGTAATCGGTGCCAATGATGCAGAGGATATCCGGGGCAGAGATAAATACCTGGTTTAACTCTTGCTCCAACTGCTTACGTTTTATTTCGGCGCCAAAATGCGTGCTGAACGCCGAGAACACGGTAATGAGATTAGCGTCGGCTTTTTCGCCGGCACACAGGCCCAAAAGCAATGCGCCTATAGTTTCTTTGCCTGAAATTAAGGGTATCGCATAAGCTTTCTTCAGCCTGGCTTCTTTAGCGGCATCGTGCCGCAGGAAATCCTCGCGCTCGTCCAGCCCGTCCCAAAACTGTATCTGGGTAGTTTTCCATGTCGCCCCAGGCAGGCCCTCGCCCTTTACGAAACTTTTGATGTGCCGGGTGTCATGATAAAATGCAGCCATCTCCGGCGTTGGTTCCAGGTGCGATGCCAGGCTTATCTTATTTTTATCGGCTCCAATGAGCCATACCTCGGCGAGTTTAAAATGGCCGTAGTCTACCAGGTGCTGCAGTAATTTCTCAAGCAAGGGCTGCAACGCGGTAGCCTCGTTAAACAACATGCTGACGCTGGTCAGCAGCGCAGCCTGTAATTCCTGGTTGCGGCGTTTTGTAACATCGCGCTGTACGGATATCCAATGCGTGTATAATCCCTTTTCGTCGGCAACAGGGGTTAGGGTGAAGTTAACCCAAAACTCTTCGCCGTTCTTTTTATAATTCAACAGCGTGGCTTCGCAGGGTTGCCATAGGCGCATGGCCTCGCTCAGGCGGGTAATTTCGGCCTTGTTCGTTTTGGCGCCTTGTAAAATGCGGGTCGTTTTGCCTATCACCTCGTCGGCGGTGTAGCCGGTCATGCTGGTAAACGCCTCGTTTGCATATAAAATAAGCGCGCCGGAGTCATCGGCAGGCTCGGCTTCTGTAATCAAAACAGCCTCGCTGGTGTTGGTGATGACAGACTCTAAGAGCTTTAGGTGCTGCTCTTCCTTTTTTTGTTTGGTAATATCCCGTATAAACATGGATATGCCCCCCGCAGAGGGGTAAACCCGGTTTTCCAGCCAGCGTTGCGAGACTGGGAAAAAATCCTCATGGCAAACATATATTTTTTTGGTAAAGGCGGTTTGTATGGCATCATATGTTGCCGTGCCAATGGCCTCCGGATAAACATCCCAAATGTGTTTCCCAATAAGCGATTCCAGGTTTCGGCCCATCATTTTCAACACCTGTTTATTCACATAAGTATAGCACAAGCTTTCGTCTAAGGCGATAAAACCGTCTCTCATGGTTTCCAGCAGCCCGCTTATTTGATCGGTTTGTTGCCTGAATTCAGATTCGATTTTTTTTTGTGCGGTGATGTCGGCAAAATTGCAAACTATTGCCTCAATGCCGGGTTCGTTAAACATGTTGGTAAAGGTGCATTGCAGCCAAACGTAATGGCCAAGGGCATGCTTTAACCGGAAACTGCAGTTTTGAGGGGTTCCGCTATCTGAAACGCTATGTATTAAAATATAAACGTATGCCTTGTCGTCTGGGTGTATCAGATCTACGATTGGTCTATCGGGTAAATCGGTATCGCCCCAACCATTGATTTTTCGCGCGGAACAGCTACCATAGGTCACCACAAGCAACTCATCCAGCAGCATGAGCCCGAAGTAACTATTTTCCAATAGTTTTTCTATGCGGGTATCAATCCCTAACAGCTTTTGGTTTATCATGCGGTAGTTCGGTGGGTATCGGCAAAAAATTAATATAACCTACCCCCGGGGCTTAGTGGTCTATAATACGTTTCGAAATTTAGTAAAGTTAATTTAGGGTTCCGGTTTTAGGGCATCGCGTACTTTAAAGTTAAAACCAAGCCAAAAATCACTTGCGATTGCGGCAGGGCGCGACGGATAAAAACTACGGGTTCTGGATGTTGTACGTAGTGGCTGATGGAAAGTTATCTAAATTATTCGCTAAAGGGGTATTTATTAATGGCTTTTATTGCTTTATGGCTTTCGCCGGCCATTGTTTTGTAGTCGGCTAAGTTGTGGTGCACAATGTAGTAAGCACTTATGTTTTCAAATGCACATCGATTATAAATATTAATACAGCGCTGTTACATATTGCATGTTTATGCGGTAATATGATTATATTAGGTACTTCAATAACCCCTGTTATGAAACCCGCTAAACCACTATCCACGCTACTGGTATGTGCCCTTATTTTTGGCACCACCGCATCGCTGAAATCTGATAAATGGGAGGTGTTATTCAATGGCAAGGACCTCAGCGGATGGGACACCTTCATCGGCCCCGACCTGGATGATAAAGGTAATTTTATTACCCGCACTCCTATAGGCTTAAACAGCGACCCCAAACAAGTATTCACAATAATAAAACAGGATGGTGATAGGGTTATACGCGTATCGGGCGAGAATTGGGGCGCCATCAGCACAAAAAAGGAGTATGCCAATTACCACCTGCAGCTGCAATTTAAATGGGGCGCGCTTACCTGGGGGCAAAAAAAAGGGCAGAAGATGGATAGCGGCCTTTTGTATCATTCGGTTGGGAAATATGGTGCCGATTACGGCGCCTGGATGCGATCGCAGGAGTTTCAGATAGAGCAGGGTAATTGCGGCGATTACTGGGGCGTAGCAGGCGGCATGGCCGATATACCCGTTATACGCCGTTACCAGAAGGATTATATTTATAATGTTGGCGGCATTATGAACAACTTTAGCGAAGGCAGCCCGCAGGGCAGGCATTGCATTAAAGGCGGCGATGCCGAAAACCCCAAAGGCGAATGGAACACGCTTGATTTATATTGCAACGGCGATACCAGCATCCACGTGATAAACGATAAAGTGATGATGGTACTTTACCATAGCAGGCAGATGGAGAACGGGCAACCGCAGCCGCTTACCAAAGGCAAATTGCAAATACAATCTGAAGGGGCCGAGGTGTTTTATAAAGAAATACAGATACAGCCCATTACCCAACTGCCGGTAGAGCTGGTTAAGCAATAAGGTTGGCTTTCTTTTCTTCTTCGGTTTCTTCATAGCTATAATTGTGGGCGGGGTAGGGTACTACGAAAGTCTGTTCAACCCGTTCAGATGATTTGAAATAGGCTATCCAGATACCGGAATAGATAATTTTTCTGATCATGGACAAGGCCGTGCTATCCAACACACTTCCGGTTACAATTATCACCAGGAAATAGTCGCTTACTGCAAATAACGCCAAAAATGCATAAAACCCGATAATATAACGGGGCAACACATCGCGTCGATTTACCAGCAAAACAAAGCAAAATGCAGCAAACGCTATCAAAATTACATTACCGGCAACCTCAAACAAGAACAAAGCTTTAAAAGCAACGTCGCTGGAGTTGCTGGGGTGGGCGTTCCATTTGCTTAAATCGAGGGATCCACTTTCGGCCATGGTGTAGGCTACAGCGAATGGCGTAATAGCCAGCCCGATAGCAATAAGAATAAGCCAGCCGCCTACCGGTATAAAGTTTGCGCCTGTTTCAAAAACCACAGCGCGGGTTTCGGTACGGTAAAGCTTTATGGCCAGCCACACAAGGGTTGCGGCCAGCGCCAGCACAAATATCATCAGGCTATAATTGGGTCGGAATGGTACCCGGCTAATATCGGGCGTATAGGTGAAGCTGTACCCCAGTTCATTATCTGCTATTTGTTTTACATCGGTACGTGCCTCATCAAGCTTATCAGGCGCTATGAAATCTTTCAGCGTACGGAAATTATAATCGAGCGTAAGCGTATCGCCCTGCACCCAGATGCGCGAATTGAAGCCATAGGCATCGCGTTGTATGCTGCTGCTGCTTTCGGCTATATCCCAGCCGCTTTTCATTATTACATGTACTAAGTGCTCAATATTCACAGGGTAACCAATAGCCGCAGGCATTTGCACCTTGCCGCTAATGGCGGGAAGCTGATCGTTTATAGCACCCGCATAAAAAGAAGCCGTGTACCTGCCGGGTTCTTTGTCGGCCTTAAAAAAGCCGGGGATGCGGTAATACTCTATTGTAATAAGCTCATTTTTTATTGCATCATCCTTAACGGTAATTGAGTCTGCCGCAAATTCTATTTTGGGGTAGCTTTTGGCGTAATAATCCAGGTAGTTTTTTTCTGTTTCGGCTATGCTGCCGCTTGCCAGCCTGTCGCGCATGCGGTCGGCTTCGGCAAGCGTATAGGTAGTTGTCACCTCCAGCAAAGTGCTCTCTTTCTCGCCCGCAGGCACTTTGTAGGTTTCTATAACCTTCATCTTGCCTGCATTAGTTGGCGTAATGGCTGTCAATGAAGTATTGCCGGCCATTAACACCAGGCCTTTGCCATAATTTGGGAAATAGAGGTTGGTACCACTGCCGCGTTGGTAGGCAATGGTAGCATCTATATAAACCGGCTTATTGTTGAGGGTAGCCACACAAACCGCATGATCGAAAACGGTTGGCGAGGGGATAAACGTATCAACCTTCGCTTCTGCATCAGTGTTAATCAATACCATGTGTGCATCAATGCCGTTGGCCATCAAAACCGAAGCCAGCAGCAGGGCCTTATCCTTGCAATCGCCGTAGCGCTGATTGTACACCTTTTCGGGGGTATTGGCCCTGTGCGAATATTCGCCCAGCTCTATACCCATATAGCGTATCTCATCCTGCACCATCTGCACCGCGCTGCGGAAGTATTTCTCCTTATCGCCAGCAGCATCGGCTTTTAGTTTAGCTACCCGGGCCGCCAGGTTACCCTTTAGGCCTGTTGATACGGGATTTACTTTGAGGGCCCAATCTATCACTTCCTGCCAGCTGCTATAATCGCTTATCTGTATATAGCTATAGTTATTGAACCAGCTGGGCGTGCCGCTGGCATCGGGTGGAGGCATCGCCTGCAAAAGATTCCATTCGTAGCACTTTAGGCCGTTCTTGTCTGTCGGGTCGGCAAGAGCCGCATTGTTGAACGCCTTGAAATTTAATTTACGGTTGGGCGATACCAGCAGGGCCTTGTAAAGCTGTGCGTAGGGCTGCATACCCTGCATGTAAAGCTGATCGGTGTATTTATGGCCGAATATAGGGTTGCGGCCGGTGATGGTATAGGCGTATTCTATACGGTCGCCTTTGCGGATATCGTCTAAAATACAAAGCGCCGAAAAGCTGCCCTGGTAAATAAATTTTGATAAGTCTTTTTCATCGGCAATCACCTTAAACGATTTTGCGCCGAGGCGACTTTCGGCTTTTCCGTTTCGCCAAACGGTGATGTCGTGAACGTCCAGCCGTTCGTACGATGGGTCAAAAGAGATGGAAATTTCCGATCCGTTTTGTATGCCCGCTTCGGATACAATCTCGCGTATCACATGCTTATAGTCGGCCTGCTTCTCTACCTGTATCTGTTCCTCAAAAAGCTGGTAGAAGAAACCATTGGTTACTTGCCGTGCCGGGAGTTTTTTATCAGAAAGCTTGAAGGTATTGAGCCAGGCAGGCCTCGCCGAAATATGCACGACAGGAGCACCTGCACGCGCAGCGGGCGGGCCCAAAATAAGCAGTAAACCGCTCATGGCGGCAATTAATAAGGGGACAAATAGTTTACGCATACCAGCCCTGAAAATAACAAATCTTAAATTATTTACCAATAGTTTAAAAATTAAATGATTGTTATATAATGCTGGCAACAAACGCCCGCCAAAAAAATAATGATGGCATAATGCGCTAAGTCCTTGCTATTTAAAAATTAAATTTATACCATTGTGTAATGTTGACACATAGTCTTTTTTGTGTCGATTAAATAAACCAATAATAAATAGAAATTTCACGGGGTGGAGAGTTTACCACAAAGGTCACAGAGGTTTTCACAAAGGCCACTAAGCCTAAAAAGCGACAATTATTCGGATGAATGTTGTTTTGTCTTTTGGTAATACTTAACCGCCTGCAAATTCTTTGTGCGCTTTGCGTTTTCCTCTTTGCGCACTTTGTGGTTAAAAACAAATGATTACCAATTAACTCAATATATGAAAAGAAAATACCTCCTGCTGATGAGCCTGCTACCGGCCATTGCATCGGCACAAACAAAATACACCGAAAGTAAAAACGGCGACGTAGTTACCGTTACCAACACCGCCGGGCAAAAGCTGGGCTACTCGGCAACATCGGGCGTAAAAATACTGACGGTTGACGGCCTGGCGTTTAAAGACCTCAACAAAAACGGCAAGCTTGATAAATACGAAGATTGGCGCCTACCCGTGGATGTACGCGCTAAGGACCTCGCCGGCAAAATGAGCGTAGAGCAAATTGCCGGGCTTATGCTTTACAGTCGCCACCAGATGATACCCTCTATACCGGTAGGGCCCTTCGCGGGCACGTATAATGGCAAAAATTTGGCCGAAAGCGGCCTTGACGCCTGGGATTTATCAGACCAGCAAAAGAAGTTCTTAACTAACGATAACGTGCGCCATGTGCTCATCACTTCGGTGCAAAGCCCCGAGGTTGCCGCGAGGTGGAATAATAATGCACAAGCATTAGTAGAAGGCATTGGGCTGGGCATCCCTAACAATAATAGTTCCGACCCGCGCCACGGCACGGTAGCCAACGCCGAATTCAACGCCGGCGCAGGCGGCAATATTTCTATGTGGCCGGGCTCGTTGGGTATGGCTGCTACATTCGATCCATCGGTTACTCAGGGCTTCGGGCACATTGCCGCGCAGGAATACCGTGCGCTGGGCATTGCCACCGCGCTATCGCCGCAGGTGGATATTGCTACCGACCCACGCTGGAACCGCTTTAGCGGAACCTTCGGCGAAGATCCTGCACTGGCCGCCGATATGGCAAGGGCTTATATCGATGGTTTCCAAACCTCAACAGGCGATAACGAAATTAAAAATGGCTGGGGCTTTAACAGCGTGAACGCCATGGTTAAACACTGGCCCGGCGGCGGCGCAGGCGAAGGTGGCCGCGATGCGCACTACGGTTTCGGCAAGTATGCCGTGTACCCGGGCAATAACTTCCAGCAGCATTTGATTCCTTTTACCCAGGGCGCGTTTAAGCTAAACGGCAAAACAGGTATGGCGGCAGCGGTGATGCCTTATTACACCATCAGCTGGAAACAGGATACCAAAAACCACGAGGACGTAGCCAATAACTACAACAAATACATTATTACCGACCTGTTACGCAACAAATACAAATACGATGGCGTGGTATGTACCGATTGGCTGGTAACCGGCGATGAAACCGTTATCAACAGCTTCCTGTCAGGTAAATCATGGGGGATGGAAAAAGCGACCGTTGCCCAGCGCCACTACAAGATACTGATGGCAGGCGTAGACCAGTTTGGCGGCAACAACGATATGGTGCCCGTAATAGATGCCTACCAAATGGGCGTTAAAGAACATGGCGAGGCTTTTATGCGCGCCCGTTTCGAGCAATCGGCAGTGCGTTTGTTAAGAGGCATTTTCCGCACCGGATTGTTCGAAAACCCGTACCTGGATGTAGATATTACCAAAAAGACGGTAGGGAACCCTGAATTTATGGCGGCCGGTTACCAGGCACAGCTAAAATCTATCGTGATGCTGAAGAACAAGGGCGGCATATTGCCCCTGCAAACCGGCAAAACTGTTTATGTGCCCAAAAAATTCACCCCGGCAGGTAAGAACTTCCTGGGTATGCCTTATCCCGAAAAAACCGAATACCCGGTAAATATGGAAACGGTAAAGAAATATTTTAAGGTGACCGACAATCCTGATTCTGCCGACTATGCCCTGGTGTTTATTGCCAGCCCGATTGGCCATGGCGGCTACAACGCCGATGATGTTAAAGCCGGTGGCAACGGCTATCTGCCCGTGTCCTTACAATACGGCACCTATACCGCCACAACTGCACGCGATACCAGCATTGCCGGCGGCGACCCGCTGGAGACCTTCACCAACCGCAGCTATAAAAACAAATCGGAAACATCAACCAACGTAACAGATTTGGCCATGGTTACCGATACCTATGCCAAGATGAAGGGCAAGCCGGTTATCGTATCGATAAACGTCAACAACCCGATGGTATTTACCGAACTGGAGAAACAGGCCAGTGCCATCATTGCCGATTTTGGCGTGCAGGGCCAGGCCAGCCTGGATATCCTTACCGGCAAGGCAGAGCCATCGGCCTTATTGCCTTTGCAGATGCCTTTGGATATGAAAACGGTAGAGGCCCAGTTTGAAGATGTACCGCACGATATGAAAGTATATGTAGACAGCGAAGGCCACGCCTACGATTTCGGTTACGGCTTGAACTGGAAAGGTGTGATAAAAGATGCGCGGACAGCAAAATATGTGAAGGGTGGCGCAAAGCCATAAATTAGCCTAACTTAGATTTGACAACTCTTCAAGAGTTGTCAAATCTTTAAATATGCCTAAAGTAATTGTTAAAAGTTGGAGGAAAGGAATGCAAAAGGTCGCCTTTACCCTACTGCAACGAGAATTGCTGATAATTTCGTTAAAGAACGCACAAAAAAATAAGCTTGATGTGCTTGATGGGAAAGAGGTTATCTTTCAAATCGATGATTTGTCTTTGGCAAACGAGTTTTTAAAGCGAGCAGATTTTCTTGGACTAAATTGTGAAATAGAACATTAAACAATCCTCACTATAAATGAAACGCTTCCTCCTCCTGCCGCTTATCCTGTTGTGCGCCATTGCCTCGGCACAAAACCCTTTCAGCACTGTTAAAATCGATGCCGGGCAAATATCAGGCACCGATAACAGCGATGCAAGCGTACACATATTCAAAGGCATTCCCTTTGCCGCGCCACCTGTCGGCAACCTGCGCTGGAAAGCGCCGCAGCCTGTTGCTCATTGGAGCGGCATAAAAGCCTGCACCGATTTTTCTAAGATGCCGATGCAGGGCAAGCCCAACGAATTTGGCGTTTACACCCGAGAGTTCCTGATAAAAGACGAACCACTGAACGAGGATTGCCTGTACCTTAACGTGTGGAGCGGCGCAAAAACGCCATCGGAGAAACGCCCGGTAATTGTATGGATTTACGGCGGCGGCTTTGTAAGCGGCGGTACCAACGTGCCCATTTACGATGGTGAAGCTCTGGCGAAAAAGGGCGTTATACTGGTAAGCATCAACTACCGCGTGGGTATCTTCGGCTTTTTTGCGCACCCTGAATTAACTAAAGAATCGCCTAACCATACTTCGGGCAATTACGGACTGATGGACCAGCTTGCGGCACTTAAATGGGTGAAGAAGAATATAGCAGCTTTTGGCGGCGACCCGGGTAATGTTACCATTGCGGGGCAGTCGGCAGGGTCTTATGGCGTAAACTACCTGGTGGCATCGCCATTGGCAAAGGGCCTGTTTAAAGGAGCCATTGCCGAAAGTGGCGCACACATGGTGCCTGGCCCTGGCAGTGGTATATCATTAGCGCAGGCAGAACAAAGCGGCTTGAAAACTGCAGAAGCACTGCACGCCGGCAGCCTGGCTGATTTACGGAAATTGCCCGCCGAGGAACTATTAAAGCAAAACAATTTCCGGCCGATAGTAGACGGTTATTTTTTGCCGCAGGTACCGGCTGATATTTTCGCGGCCAATAAAGAGAACCAGGTTCCGCTCCTCACCGGCTGGAATGAGGACGATGCCTTTATCGGTACCCTAAAAAATGCAGCAGATTACACCGCCGGCATACAAAAGCGCTTTGGAGACAAGGCTGCCGAATTCCTGAAACTTTATCCCGGCAATACCGATGCGGAGGCCCAACGGTCGCAGATAAATATGTCGCGCGATGGCATGTTCGGCGTGCAGAATTTTACCTGGGCCAATACGCAAAGCGCGAAGAACAGGGCCAAAGTTTATCTATACCGTTTTACCCGCCGCATGCCGGCTACAGAGGACTTTAAGAAATATGGTGCGTTCCATACAGGCGAGGTAGGTTACGTATTCAATAATCTCAAGTTTTTAAACCGTCCCTTTGAGCCGGTAGACCAGCAACTGGCCGACGTAATATCCTCCTACTGGGTAAACTTTGCCGAAAGTGGTAACCCTAACGGCCCCGGCTTGCCTGCATGGCCGGCCTATAACAGCAATGGTAACCAAACCATGATACTGGGCGATAAGCCCGCCGCCGTTTCACTGCCCGATAAAGCCGCGCTTGAATTTATGGTAAATGATATGAGGAAATAACGGAATAGCATTCAAAAACAAAGCCTTTGCAGCCTCCGCACTTCTTTCTTTGTAGCTGCTTTATGGTAGGAATCTTCTATAACAAAGCAGCTTTTTTTGCGCAAAAATAACAGATTGGAACAACAGTGGCGGTGACACGATTTTGACACCTGCCTGAAATTTTTAACATGCTGATTTCCTGCGAATTGTAAAGTGTTCACGGTGTTCACGGCGCACACATGAACGCTGTGAACGCTATTTCTGGTTATTAGGCCTCCTCGCCATCGGCAACCTCCAGGATACCGCCCGGCTGCTTAAAGTTGCTTTTTACGAAGTGGCACCAGTCACATTCCTTTCTGCCGCAACCCGTACTGAACTCATGGTTCATTATTTTTTGATAAACCGTTGTTATCTGTTCCGTAACCTGTTCAATATCCTGCGGACTGATGACTATCTTTTCTTTGAAATATTCGTCGCTTACAGGCTCTATAAAATCGAACACGGTGTTTATTACTTCCCAATCGTTGGTGCGGTCGTTATCTACCAATATTTTGTAGAAAACCGCCTGCCGCCAGTAATCGCCGCCGTTGGGGTTCTCGTCGGTAGGGCGCAATAGCTTCTCTTTGGCATTGCGTACGCGGCCGGTTTTATAATCAACCACGGTAACGTTTTTGCCATCAAACTCCATCTTATCCAGGTTACCTTTTATCGGCACGCCGCCAACTTCTATGTTTTTGATGCTACGCTCGGTTTGCGCTATCTTGTTCCAGGTGGGCGCGTTAAGTTCGTAGTAGGGCGGCAATATCTTTTCGCCGTAATCAACCCTCAGCTTAAAATCTGTTTTGGTGAACGAATCGCGGTTGCGGTACATATACCATTTAAACTCCTGCACAAAATCTGCCGTGGGCATAAACTGGTTGTCGTAATCGGGCAGTTTGCGGTAGGCTTTATTGAGCGCCCAGTGCACGGCCTGCCCAAATGTGGCCGATGGGCTTTTGCCCGATGGCACGCGTATGAGGCATTGGAAGTAGAAACGAAGCGGGCAATCGAGGTAGTTACTCAAGTGCGTAACCGATAGGGTATAGTTTTGTAGTAATTGGTTGATGTAGTTTCTATCCAGCAGTTCAACCACAGGCTTATCTGCTTCGCTGAATTGCGTGGCATAAAAGCCCAGCATATCCGTATCGCTAACCTTGGGGAAGCTTAATTGCAAATCGGTATCGGCCAGTATCTCGCCGATAAACTGCGAGGGTTCCTGGTCCTTACCCTTAGCATCCTTACCCGCGTAAGATATATGCAGGTGTTGCTTGGCGCGCGTAATAGCCACGTAGAATAAGCGGCGCGCCTCTTCTTTTTGGGCAATATCGTCAGATGCCGAACTGGTAAGCGTATCGGGGTAACTGAAACCATAATTGCGACCCTTACCATCCCAGGTTTTTTTATCGCAGCCGATGAAGAATACATGTTCGAACTCGAGGCCCTTGGAGCCATGGGCAGTTAAAAAGTTGATGCCATTATCAGAGAAGATAACTTTGTTCAACTCCAACCGGATGTTGTTCTTCTTCATCAGTTCTATAGTAGCAATCAGGCCGGATAGTTTTAGTTCAGGGTCCTTGCGGCTCTCATCTTTCAGGAAGTCGAAAAAGCTGGTAAGCACCTGCATGTGCGTGCCCTTATCCTGCTGCTGCATAATGTACTTAAGGATGCCCATTTTGGTCACAACATCCTGAAAAAACTGTTGTAGCGTAACGCTTACAGCCGATTTTAGCAACTCATCAATATCGCTTACCAGGAATTTCATGGCCTGGTTGGGTTGCTGGCCAAACAGGCTGCCTTGCTGGCTGATGCGCATCTCGTGGATGTGGCGGCGCAGGCTGGTTACCGGTTCGTTGTTGCGGGCGGTGGCAAAGTTCTCTTTAAAAACAGCTACGCTTGCTTTTGCAATTTCAATAGGCGGTATGTCGAACAAATCGTAATGCAATATCTCGAACAGCAACTCATCCCCGCTATATGGTGAATCGAGCTCCATCGCCAGGTAACGCAGTATATTCACTATCTTCTCGCCGAAGGGTACGGTAAGTACATCAATCTTGCGTTTGGTGTTTACGGCTATCTTTTGGGCCTCCAGGTAGGTAAGCAATTCCTCAACCTGGCTATGGTTGCGGTAAATCACGGCTATTTCGCCCGGCGCGGTGCCGCTATCTACCAGGTCTTTTATCTGCAGGGCCACGTTCACCAGTTCCTGCGCCGGGTTTTCGTATTCCTGTATTACCGGCTCAACAGCCAGGGTATCGAAACGGGGATGCGATGCCTTCAGGTTTTTATCGAGCCGCAGCTGGGCGGTTAGCCGCTCGCGGTTGTTGTTGATAAGCGCTTTGGATATATCCAGTATTTGCTGGTTAGAACGGTAATTGTGCTTAAGCACCACGGTGTGCAGGGCGCTTACGTAATCCCCCGCAAAATCCAGGATGTTTTTCATATTGGCTCCCTGGAACTTGAAGATGGATTGGTCGTCATCGCCCACAACGAATACGTTGGGCGTTTCCCAATAGTTTAGCAAAAACTTCAGCAAATCGTTCTGTGAGCCGCTGGTATCCTGGAACTCGTCCACTAAAATATACTGGTAGCGCTCCTGGTATTTGCGCAAAATTTCTTCGTTTTCGCGGAAAGCCTTTAGTACCCAGATGATCATGTCGTCGTAGTCGTACCGCCCGCGGGCTTTCATTTTACCAGCGTAATTGTCGTACTCGGCAACGGCGGCTAGCAGCTTGGCCATGGTTTCCTTGGCTTTGTCGATATCCTTTTGTTTCGGGTCGCCAATTTTGATGCCGGCCTTGGCGTTTGCCCGTTTGTAAATGAATTCTTCGCGATTAGGCAAATCATCCAAATATTCCTGCACAGCTTGCTCAATCATGTCCCTGCTCCAGTTCTCGCGTTTCATGGTAGAGAACAATGTTTTCAGGCGCGGGGCATCGTAATAAATATCGCCGGTAAAGCGTTTCAGCAAATGGTCCTTGCTAAACTCATCCACCAACTCGCGGAACAGCATGGCAGACTCTAAATCCGATAAGGATTCCAAATTCAACTTGCCGAAATACTCCAGGTTCTCCTGTATAATCTCGTTACAAAAAGCATGGAAGGTATATATGTTGATGCGATAAGCATCCGGCCCGATGAATTCGAACAGGCGCTTGCGCATAGCAACCGCGCCCGCATCTGTATAAGTAAGGCACAGTATCTCGTTGGGCTGGGCATCGGTATCGGTCAAAATCTTGCCTATACGGGCAGCCAGTATCTGGGTTTTGCCCGTGCCCGGCCCGGCCACTACCAGCACCGGGCCATCCATTTTATTTACGGCGGCCAGCTGCTCGGGGTTTAGTCCGGCCAGCGCTTCGCGGAATTTGGCGTTATATTTATTGACGGTAGGCTGTATCATGATTAATGTAAAATTACTAAAAATAATAGCGTGAAAGGGCGGCTAAAAATAATGTTGCAAACATTTGCTTTTACCGGCGGTAACGCTACTTTTATCCGCAATTAACCCTAACACATATCACTAATGGAAACCCCCTACGGCGGCCGCGCAATAATCAATGACGATTTCGACCGGACAGAGATTATCATCCCCGGCAAGAAGAATTACGGTATCTTATTATTTCTCTGCGTGTGGATGGCGGGCTGGTTCTTTGGCGAAACGAGCGTGCTGGCTACCCTGGGGAAAAATGGTGCCTCCGATTTGTTTTTGATGGTATGGCTGGCCGGGTGGACGGTGGGCGGCATATTTGCTGCAAGGACTCTCCTTTTCATGTTATTGGGCAAAGAAATCGTTAAAGTAGGGCTGGGTATCATTTCTATACGCAACAAGGCCCTCTTCCTTAAATCGCCTAAGATATTCGATCTTAATGAGGTTAAGCACATTCGCGCCGAGGAAGAATTTTCGATGTACAGCGGCTTCCAGAACAGGCAGCGTAGGCGGGGTGGGTTTTACAATCTCGATTCGGGTACCATTAGGTTTGATTACGGCTTAAAAACCGTAAAATTCGGCAACGACCTGGATGAAGCCGAAGCCCGTTATATCATTGAGATATTGAAAAAGAAGCGGTTATTGACAGATAAAAATTTTTAACGGACGAATTTAAACAAAGCTATGCCCGCTATTGATAACGACATGATTCAATTAACCGAAGAGCAGGTGCTTATGCTTAATTTAAGCGATGCCGACATTGAACATGGAAGGCTTATTTCACAAGATGAAATAGATGAAGCAGATTTGGTATGGTTGAAAGGGTTGTCCATATAACAAAAAGAGCGATAGGTTAACCCCATCGCTCTTTTTCCGAATGTTTTATCCTCGCTTATTAGCCCTCGTGCGTAACCACTTTCAAAGCTTCTTTTATCTTCTCGGCCGTTGCAGCCAACTCTTCCTGGCTCGGGCTTAGTTTTGGGCGGGCAAAGTTCATATCATCAACCCGGTTCATAGGGATAAGGTGTATGTGCGCATGCGGCACTTCCAGCCCTATCACCGCTACACCCACTTTTTTGCATGGGATGGCTTTTTTAACGCCAATAGCTACGATTTTGGTGAAGATCTGCAGTTCGTTGTAGGTGATATCGTCCAGGTCGAAGATGTAATCTACTTCCTTTTTAGGTATAACCAATACATGGCCCTCGGCCAGCGGACTAATATCTAAAAATGCCAAAAAATCGTCGGTTTCGGCAACTTTATGGGCGGGTATCTCGCCTGCAATTATTTTTGAGAAGATAGTCATGGGTAGATTGTTGAATGAGCGAATGAGTGATTTAGTGAATGAAGGATAGTGATACGAATCGATGATTTACTGAACTGCTCATAATCGCTCATTCACTAAATCACTCGTTCACTAATTATCTCGACACTTCCAGTATCTCGAATTCTATTTTACCAGCGGGTACTGTTATCTCAATGGTCTCGCCTACTTTTTTGCCTAAAAGGCCTTTAGCGATTGGAGATGCAACCGAAATCTTGCCGGTTTTCATATCAGCTTCGCTTTCAGATACCAACTGGTAACTCATGGTAGCGCCGTTTTTTAAATTCTTTATTTTTACAATCGATAAAGCCAAAACCTTTGATACATCGAGTTTTGATTCATCAAGCAAGCGTGCATTCGCCAACGTTTCCGACATTTGGGCTATTTTAGCTTCATGTAAACCCTGCGCTTCTTTAGCGGCATCGTATTCTGCATTTTCAGAAAGATCGCCTTTATCGCGGGCCTCTGCAATTTGTTTGGATATATCAGATCTGCCGGTGGTTTTTAACCTTTGTAATTCTTCTTTTAATTTTTCTAAACCTTCTTTGGTGTAGTAAGAAACCTCTGCCATTGTACAGTATTATTAAATTTTATTTACGTTATGTGCCAAAAAAAACCGCCCTACTATTTATAGCAAAATAGAAGAGCGTGATGGCCTTAAAAACAAACAAGACTACGTCGGCCGGGCCTGCATAGTCTTGTTTAGTGTAAAACGAAGATAAGGTAATTAAGTTTTAATATCCAAATTTTATTGTCACCGATTCCACCGATTAGATAGATTACACTGATTTTATTGTCACCGATTAAAGATGATTAAGAATGGTTCCATCGATTGACAACCAATCTCTATTCACTAATCAACTGCGCAGCAACCAGCTTCTCCGCCATTACCTCGCTTATTTTGCGGTAGCTGTCAAAGGTCCAGCCGGCTACGTGGGGGCTCAGGATAACTTTGCCGGATTGGCGCAGCTCGTCGAACCAGGCTTGTTCGCTCAGGGCCGGGAACTTCTCAACCTCCAGCACATCCAGTCCGGCTCCAATGATTTTACCTTGCCTGATGGCGTTTAATACCGCGCTTGTTTTCACCACCTTGCCGCGCGAGGTATTGATGAGAAAAATAGGCTTCTTGAAATGGAACAGGTACTCATCGTCTACCAATCCGTTGGTTTCCGCGGTGAGCGGGATGTGGAAGCTAAGCACATCGCTGTATCTTACGATTTCTTCCATGCTTACCTCGCGGGCGTATTTATCGCTAAAGCCGGTTTTATATTTGTCATAAGCCAACACCCCCACCTGGAAGCCCGATAGCTTGCGCGCAAAGCTTTGGCCCATGTGGCCGTAGCCAATAATACCAACCGTTTTTCCTTTCAGCTCGTGGCCGCGGTTGGCTTCGCGCTGCCAGCTGCCCGCGCGTATCTGCGCATCGGCTATGTTGATGTTGTTCATTAGCGATAGCAGCAGGCCTATGGCATGCTCGCCCACTGCATCAGAATTGCCCTCGGGGGCGTTGATGAGGGTGATGTTTTGTTGGATGGCATATGCTTCGTCGATATTATCCATGCCTGCCCCGGCGCGGCAAATAAAGCGCAAGTTGGGCGCGCTATCTATTATTGCCTTATCCACCCGGAATTTGGAGCGGATAACCAAACCATCGTAACGGTTCAATATGGCTATGGCTTCGCCGGTTGTGATGGTGGGTTGATAATCGCAGGCGTAACCAGCTGCTTCTACACGTTGTATAAAAGCCGAGTGTATATCATCAACGATGAGGATGTTGTTTTTCAATGCCTTAATTTTTGAGGAAGGCAAATTTATGAAATACGCAGGTATTATTCAGCGCAGGCCAAAGATGTGTTTATGGGATGACGGAAAGTGAAAGCTTCGAGGCTATTTGCCCACTTTGCGGTATATGCCTTTTAAGTTGCGGCCCATTTCGCGGTAGTCAAGCCCGTAGCCAATCACAAAATCATTCGGCACCTGGAAGGCTACATATTTCAATTCCTCTACGCTATAAATAACGGCATCGGGCTTAAAAAGCAGCGATACTACGGTGATGGAAGCGGGTTTGCGAACCATTAGTTTTTCTATAAGGTAGCGTATGGTGTTGCCGGTATCTATAATGTCTTCTATCAGGATAATATCGCGCCCTTCTATGTTGCCGGTAAGGTCAAAATCATCGCGGATGGTTTGCGTGCTCGATACGCCGCCGAAGTACGAGGCCAGCTTTGTAAAGGTAACCTGGCTGGGCAGCGTTATCTCTTTCACCAAATCGGCAATAAACATAAAACTGCCGTTCAATATGCCTACAAATATGGGCTCCTTGCCTGCAAAGTCTTCGTTTAGCTGCTGCGCTAATTCACTAATGCGTTGTTGTATCTCCTCGTATGATATCAGCGGCTCAAATTCCAGGTCGGCTATCTGTAGTTTCATCGTACTAAAATAAAATAAATATGTTTAAATGCATGTAAAATTATCATCACCCAAGTTAAAAAACAATATTGTGAAACAGCCTGTTAGGCCTGTATGGCGCGCAGCAATTGATTTAAACATTATCTTTGTGGCCGAATGACAGACCATTACGTCCACACCCTGCCCAACGGCATCCGCATATTATTCAAATATTCGCCATCACCCATAACGCATTGCTGCTTTATTGTAAATGCCGGCTCGCGCGATGAACTGCCCCAACAGGAGGGCCTTGCGCATTTTATAGAGCACATGCTTTTTAAAGAAACCGAGCGCCGCAACACCCCCCAGATACTTAACCGGCTGGAGCTGGTTGGTGCCGACCTTAATGCCTACACCACCAAAGAATACACCTGCATTCACGCTTCGCTGTTGAAACAACACCTGGAGCGCGCGGTAGACCTGTTCGAGGATATCCTGTTCCACTCCACGTTCCCCGAGGATGAGCTGGAAAAAGAACGCGGCGTAATACTGGACGAAATTTCCAGCTACCTCGACCAGCCCGAAGAAGCGATACAAGATGATTTTGAGGAGTACCTTTTCGCCGGGCACCCTATTGGCCAGAATATACTGGGCACGCCAGAATCTGTAGCTGCCATCAACCGGGAGCATATCGCAGCATTTATGCAAGCCAATAACAACACCCACCAAATGGTGTTTGCGGTTTACGGCGATTATGAGTTTGGCAAACTGATAAAGCTTTGCGAGAAATACTTTGGGCTGGTGCCCGGGAACACCCATCAGAAAAACCGCATAACGCCGCCAACCACACCGGGTGGATACCATGTGGTGCAGAAGCCCATATCGCAAACACATTGCATTTTGGGCGGCCGGGCTTATCCATCGGCACATCCAAACAAATACGGCCTGCTGTTGCTGAATAACCTGCTTGGCGGCATGGGCATGAGCAACCGCCTAAACCTGGAGATACGCGAGAAACACGGCATAGCCTACACTATCGAGAGTAATTACACCTCGCTTACCGATACGGGCATCTTCTCCATTTATTTCGGCACGGATGCAGGCAAAGCCGATAAAGCCCTTAGGCTGGTACACAAAGAGCTGAAAAAACTGCGCGATAACAAGATAGGCACTGTGCAACTGAAGCAAGCCAAGGAGAAATTCATAGGGCAAATAGCCCTGGCTGAAGAGAGCCGCATGAGCCTCATTATCAGCATGGCCAAAAGCCTGCTCGATTTTAACCGCATCGATTCGCTGGAGGATATTTTCTATAAAATAAACGCCGTTACAGCCGAAAGCCTGCTTGAAATTAGCAATGAAATTTTTGATAATGACCGTATGATAACCTTATTATTTGAGCCTAAGTAATAAATCGCTTATTTTTGCGGGATGAAATATCCTATCGTAGCATACGGCGACCCGGTTTTGAGGCGTAAGGCCCCGGCTATTGAGCCTGATGAGTACCCACATATAAAAGAACTGGTTAGCAATATGTACGATACCATGTACGGCGCGCGCGGCGTTGGTCTGGCTGCCCCGCAAATAGGCATGAGCATGCGTTTATTCGTGGTGGATGTTTCCCCCTTCGATGACGAAGAGCCTGAGCTGGCGGGCTTTAAAAAGGCATTCATCAATGCCGAGATACTGGAAGAAACGGGCACCGAGTGGTCGTTCAACGAGGGATGCCTCAGCATACCTGATATACGCGAGGATGTATCGCGCAAGCCGGTTATCCGAATGAGTTACTACGACGAGGACTGGAAACACCATGAAGTTACCTTTAAAGGTATGGCGGCCCGCGTTATACAGCACGAGTACGACCATATAGAAGGTAAGCTTTTTACCGATAAGCTAAGCCCACTGCGTAAACGCCTGATTGAAAAAAAGCTGAACGATATCTCTAAAGGTGCCGTTGATGTTGATTACCGCATGAAATTCCCCGATGCCAAAAAGGGGCGGTAAGCGAAAACAGATTGCGGCAGCTGCCGATTAATTTACGACGTTAAGCCCAGGCAGCGAAATATGCTGCCTGCATTTCTGTACAATACTTTTGCCTAAACCTTCGGCCATCCCCCCCTGCACGCTCGTTAGCGTGTAAATCAGGTCATCCTTAAATCCTACGAACGGCGGAACCCCCTTGAGCACCGATAATAAATGATACGCGAAAAATCAGGGTTCAGAAAAAATATTGAAAAATCAGTGAAAACAAAAACCTTATAAAACAGCAAAGCCCCTGATGGGCAGGGGCCTTTACTAACCAATTATAAACCTAAATTATGAGAAGAGCTGTAGGAGAAGGGGTCGAACCTTCACAGAGTGGTTATTCTTATTGCTAAGAGTTTCCCAATATCTCCGCCACCGCGACAAGGAGGTGTGTCTGCCAAAAATTTCACCATCCTACAGGATATAAACTAAACCTTGCGTTTAGCTTGCTGTTGGGGAAGGGTTCGAACCTTCACAGAGTGGTTAGCCCGCTTCGGGTTTTCCATTATCTCCGCCACCGCGACAAGGAGGTGTGTCTGCCAAAAATTTCACCACCCAACAATTTATTTTTTTTAAAGAACAATCAGCAATTCTCATTTGCTTGATACAAATCTAAAGGACTTTACCATTCCTTGCAAATATTTCAACAAAATATTTTTATTTTTACTTTAATTTTAATTAAACTTGTATTTGAATATAGATATTAAAATATATGCCTCACAGAAAACCCCAAAATTTAGAAATTGACAATCTGGATATACAAATTCTGTCGATTTTGATGAAAAATGCAACAACACCATATACGGAGATTGCAAAAGAGTTGATTGTTTCTGGCGGAACCATCCACGTTAGGATGAAAAAGCTTGAAGAATTGGGCGTGATAAAGGGCGCGAGCCTTGAAGTGAACCCGCAGAAGCTTGGGTATGACGTTACTGCGTTTTTAGGTATCTTTTTGGAAAAGGGCTCGCAGTACAACGAGGCGGTAAAACAGCTGAAAATGGTGCCCGAGATTGTGGAGCTGCACTACACCACAGGTAGCTGGAGTATCTTCGCCAAAATTGTTTGCCACGATACCAACCACCTGCGTGAGGTATTGAACGAGCAGATACAAAGCGTAAAAGGCATACAGCGTACCGAGACCTTTATTTCACTGGAAGAAAGCATCAAAAGGCAGATTACTTTGGAATAACGTTTACTTAAGTTTATTCGGTTGGCAGCGCCCCTCTGCCCTAAAATTTTGAAAATATCGAACAATGAAGTTGAAACTTCGCTGCTCGATATTTTTTTGCCCTAACGGAGCGTCATTGCGAGGCACGAAGCAATCCTCGGCAGGCAGGTCGGATTTGCAGGTTCGCTTTGCCTGCCTAGGATTGCCACGCTATCGCTCGCAAGGACGAGGGGGCTATTTACCAAACTCTGCAAAGCAAACCCTTCAAATATTCTCCTTCGGGAAAGGATGACCGCACAGGGTGATCTTCGGGCTGATGGAACTGGTAGATGAACTGCACCTGCTTGCCGGCATCCAGCGCGGCCCAGGCCAGTACCTGCTTAAAAGTTTCCATATCCATAGCGCCCGAGCAGGAGAAAGTGGCCAGCAGGCCACCGCTATTCAATAGCTGCATGCCCAGGCGGTTCAAATCTTTATAAGCCCGCGAAGCCCTATCCAATGCCGAGCGCGATGGCGCATACTTAGGCGGATCCAGCACAATGATATCGAATTTCTCTCCCTCATCCCTGAATTTGCGCAACTGCGCGTTTACATCTGATTTTATGGCGTTATGCGCCGATTCTCCAAAGCCATTCAGGCGGATATTTTCGGTTAAAGTTTCAATAGCCAGGGCCGAACTATCTACGCTGGTAACCGATGCCGCGCCATCGCGCAGGGCGTTCAGCGTAAAGCCGCCGGTATAGCTAAAGCAATCCAATACCTTCAGGCCTTTGGCGTAGCTAGCCAGCAGCTTGCGGTTGTACCGCTGATCGCAGTAAAAGCCCGATTTTTGCCCTTCGGCGATGTTGATGCCGTAGGCAATGCCGTTTTCTTTTACCATCACCAGTTCGGGCGGTTGGCTGCCGGCAAGCAGCGCGTTGGTGGTTTCCAGCCCTTCGTGCGCGCGCGATGTGGCATCGCTTTTATCGAATATGCTCAGCGGGTTAAGCAGGGCGTTCAGTTCATCTATAATAACGGGCATGGCATCCTGCATGCCGCTGGTAAGCACCTGTACAGCCAGGTGGTCCGCATATTTATCTACGATGAGGCCCGGCAGGTAATCAGACTCGCTGAAGATGAGGCGGCAGGTATCGGTGCTGCCATCGGCCAGGATATGGGCGCGCCCGGCAACAGCGGTACGCACTTTTTCGCGGAACCAGGCATCATCCACGGCCACACTTTCATCCCATTCTAACAGGCGCACGGCCACGCGCGATTGGCTATTGTAAAACCCATAAGCCAAAAAGGCATCCTGGCTGCTCAGCAGGCGTATGATCTCGCCATTGGCCGGTTTGCCTTTCACCTTTTCTATCGCGCCCGAAAACACCCAGGGATGGCGGTGCAGCACCGCTTTCTCTTTCCCCTTTTTTAATACCACATCAATCATAGGCCAAAGTTAAGAAACATAATATAGGGTGGGGAGAATAAAAATGGGGGGGGGGAATGCGCAAGCGGGGCCACCTGGTGCAAATATTTTATTTAGCATCTACTGATTTTAGCCCCCATGGGCTTCCAATCCGAAAAGATAAATCTAACCCAATTATAAAATACTTATTACTAATCCCATAAAACGGATTGCCTTGATAGTTATCTATAGTATAGGTTGTTGGCCTATGCCAGTCAGATAATTGGTAACTTGCAAATAATTCAAGGCGGGTATGCCGAATTTCTGTTCCTATGGTAGCTGTAACTTTGTGCGTTAACAGGCTAGTACCTGCAACCGTGGCTTTTTGCCCATCAGGTTTTGCGGTTGTTTTGTAGCTATAACCAATTTTGGTTTGATAGCCGGGTATATACCCCAAACCCCAGTAATTGTTGCCTCCGATACTCCGGCTAAATAAGAATTCGAACATTATGGGCACTTCAAAGTTTGTAAGATTGATTTTTGTAGTTTCAAAGCCAATAGCAGTTTTAGGCGTAACTCCTTTTATGTTGAAATTTACCCAATTGATACGCGGCTTTAATACTACACGAAAGTCACCCTGATCTGGCCACGTTTCCAGGTTAAAGCCCAAAGCATAAGTGCCCCCTCCTGCGTTTCCGTTTTCTCCCTGGGTTGTTAGCGTAGCAAAACCTACGGAAAAAGCCGGGCCGATGGCAAAGGCATGTAACGAATTATCGTTTTTAGCCTTTTTTATCAAATCCTGGCTTTTCTTATCTGCTGCTGTCTTAATATCACAGCGAGTGTTTAATTGGCCGTATTCAATCAACTGAAAATTTTTACATCCCGTTGATGCGTAAATTTTGTTAGCTATGGCCTCCATACTTATAATAGTAAACACGGCTGCATCAGTATTGTAAGATTGTTTATCGGCAATCAACCCAATTACCGCGTTATTGCCGTCTATTATTGGCATGCCTCTAAAAAAGGAGTTGCCTTGGTTTGACCGCATCTCAACAGCAGGCCCACTTTCGCCGTTAATTTGAAACATTGCACTGCTGGCAAACCAATTGTTCAATTTACGGTCATCCGCATCTGCCAGGAAAGAGCGAAAGGGAGCCAGCTTGGCGCTGTTTGTGTTATATGAATTAGACACCCAGTTAATTTTAGCGGTTATAGGCACGTCATACATCCGCACATGTATATCTTTAAAATTAAAAGAGGTCATATACTGAGACATATGCTCTCCTTTTTCCCCATAGAAACGCACATACCGCCCGGCACCTGGTGCGTTATCCTCTTTATCGGCAGTTATAAAGAAAATGTGTCCCGGCGAAGCGCCAACAATAAAGCCAAAATCCTGACTACCAATACCAACTATGTTGGAAAGGTAAGTTTGATGTCGATTGTTTTGCGCAAATATGGTTGTACTTACTAAAATTGAGAAGGCGAGCGATAAAAGTTTTTGCTTCATTATGATTATTGTTTAGGTCCGCGAATTTGTATTTCGTATAAGGTAACCGGGTCTGGCTTATCTTTGGTATCCTTGTCAACCTTGAAAACCAAGGTCACCCTATCTTCGTGATAATAACGCCTAAGATCATATATAATCCAATTGCCCATGCTGCTGCGTTCCATCACCGGTAGCTTGTAACTGGTAAAATTGAACTTCTTTTTGCTGCCGGGTAAAAAGATGTATCCCGAATTAAAATCTACGTATTTGCCATAAGGGCACAATATCCGTATCTTATTAAAGGTACGGTCATCAGGCATTTGAATGGTTAACCGATGCCATCCTGCGGTACTAAAAGTGTACCCCGATTCAGGGTTTTGATCAGCCAGGGCCGGTGCATGTTCCATAGCTTCTTCATCCCAAAAAAACTGTATAGTCAAATTCTCTTCGTTTGAAGCATCCGGCAACGCGTCGGCAGTTAGTTGCCGGTTAATAATTACATCGGGCAACTGCCAGGGCATCCCCGCTTCTTGTACCATTTGCTTTAATAAAAGTGCAGAACGCCCCTTGCCCGGATAGCGGCATAACATGCCTACCAGCCCCGCATTGCAAAGCAACGGCGTGCCCGAATCTCCTTCGTCTATGCCCACGTCGCAGTTTACATCTGCTTGGTCTATCTCAAGTACCTGCGCCTCTTTGTTAAATGGCAGCGTTTTCCTGTTTATACGCAGGCTTATGGCAAATACATTATCACCAACCATTGCGTTGGTAACACAAGGCAAGAAGGGCTCTGTCCAGCCTTTATTTGGCAGCGCTAACACCGCAAAATCATAGTAAGCGTTGTTAATTTTCACATCGGCGCGGCCATTGAGCTTTGCATCGGTAAAAGCAATATCAACTTTTTCGTCTTTAGCCACCACGTGCGCTGCCGTAAGCAAATAAAGCAAGCCTTTATCTGCCCCTATTACAAAAGCAGTTCCAGACTGGTTGTGGCTATTATGCACCGAGGCAATATTTTTGTTGTATTGTGCAAGCGTCTCGTCGGCGATTTGTTGGGCTGTCGCTGGCAGGTGCATACCAACTAAAGCTAATAAAACAGTGTAAAAATAGTGCCGTTTCATATCTGTCTCCTTTGCCTGAACATGGTTGGCAACAAAGCCGTAATAAACGCACCCAAAAGGCTTAAGAACAATGCCGAATCAAAAAACAAAGTGCTAATTAGCCGCGGCAACTTATTGTATTTCGCTTCCATGGTTTTGTTGTTTATACCTCCGTTGTAGGCGCCCGCAAATAATTTATCTACCTCGCCGTTGATCAATACATGCAGGCCTTCTTTTTTTGAATTTATTTTCATGCCAATGGTATCAGTAAAGTGCATGTCTAAAAAGTCGCCTTCATCAAGAACAATGCTGTCTCTTTTTGCATCATTAAACTTTATTACGGCTTTTATGATACTGGGCGGAGTGTCGTCTTGATTAGATGAAAACTCTTGAAAAAGCACATCCGTTACTCTGAAGTTCTTTAATTGAAAATTATTGACCTGATCCATACTTATGATAAACTGGTCAGCCTCGCTCAGTTTTCTCACAAAGGTTTGCGCCCCGGAACTAATATTTGCACCCAGGCTTAAAACCGTATCAAAAGCGCCGTCTTCCGTCTTCAATTTCCCGGCGTTCGTAAACACGGTCAATCTACCTTCACTTGCCTTTGACGAATCTGTCATGCTTGCGCTAATTTTTAATGTGCGATAAATTGGTTGCTCTATAATAAGCCTGGTATGTGCGGGGAAATTAATTTCAGTTAATTTTAAATTAGATTTTTCAAAAGGATTCATTTGATACTTTGAGGGCAACCTGTCAAGGCCTTCTGCGGTACTTTCTGTCAACTCTAAACGGCCATTTAAACTATTGTCTTGCTCCCGGCTAATTAGTGGGTTTGCAACCGTCATTTGTACCGCAGATACATATAAATCTGCCGATATGCTGGTTGTTTTTACCCTGCTAAAGCAAATAAAACAACAGCTAAAAACAATTATGGTTACCACTATCACATGGTATAGCCACATCTTATCTTTAATGATGACCAACAGAAGGTTAAGATTCTCCAATTGCCTAACATCAATTTCAGAGTGTTCTTTGCTGGAAATTTCACTTCTTAATAGTTCAGAATATTTTAGTTGATACCTTAGCCTTGCTTTAAATAATTTTGGATACCCTCCCAAAAAGCGCCATATCAATTTAAACAAATTCGATAGTGATTTCAAAGATTTAGGGGTTGCCATCTATGGGATTCTTAGATAAAAGTCTGCTTTACTTGGATAATTGCTACTTAGTGTATAGTACACGGTAATCAAAAAAGTTCCGTTTTTCATATCAGGCGGCAGAACAAGTTTTACCTTATCTCCGGTTATTTGCTTTTCTGTTACGATAATGGGAGCACTGTATTTACCGGGGTCATTGTTTTTGCACCGCGCATAACGATATTCCATCGCTTTAAAGGTTACATTTTTCAATAAGCAAAGTGTGTAAAGGCTGTCTGCTGAGCGCCCGGCTATTTCGGAGACGATTCTTACCGGACTGTAAATTGTTTTTTGACCCAGTTTTCCGTAGGCATAAATGCCCATATTATCTTTTGCAATATGTGCTTTAGCAATAACTGTTGCCGCCGGAATAACAACGGAATCTCGCCCCCGTATATCCATATCTAGGCGATAATGAGCATACATGTTGAAGTTTCTGCCCCTGATAGATAAGGGTACGTTTACGGGTAGCAAGTTTTCAATAGTTAGTTTTTCGCGCGGGTCTGCCAGATAATTCAGCCCTCCTTTGGTAAAGGAAATAATATCTATGTCTACCCCGGCGGAATTTGTAAGGGTAACCAAACCCTCGCAATGATGCCCGTTTCGGCTTTGATAACCGAGCAAGCCGTTAACTGGTTCTGTGCCGCCTGTAAGCGCGGGGCAGTTTTGACCGAAAGTATTGGTGATATAACAGGTAGCAAAAACCAGTAATAGTAGCCGCATAAGGTTTTAGATTTAAGCTAAAATAATATAATCCAACGAGTATGTTAATATTTTTATAGAAAAATATTATTCCATTTCGGTTTAGCCGGTTTGTGACTGGCCTATTAAACTCAAACTAAACCTTCAAAACCCTCCAGCCCAACAAAAAAAGGGCACCCCGCAATCCGGAGCACCCTTTCTTTATTATGTAATAACCTATTATTGTCCGCTTACAGCGTCATCGTCTGACGGCAGGCCAACTACTTTGTAAACAGTGTTGTTGTCCTCGTCCAATGCTTCCTGGAAGTAAGTACCATCCGGGGCAACGTAAAGTTTTTCGCCGTTTACCTTTATTTTGCGGCAATCCTGCGGCAATTGGTCAACTACGTCGCCAATTTTAAGCGGGGCATCGTTGCCTTGGTATGATTGATCGTCCTGGCCGTCGGCGGTGTTCAACTCGCCGTCTTTGCCGGCAACTTCATACACCTGGGTGCCGTCGTCTTTAGTTACTGCGCGGTAGTACACGCCATTGGCTTCGTAGTACTGCTCACCGTTGATAGTGATGGCTTCTGCGCCTGATGGCAAAGAGTTAACCTGTGCGCCCACTGGCGGCTCCACAACGGTATATTGGTTGTTATACTGGCGATAGTAAAGGCCGTCGCTGTAATAATATTGGTTATCGCCCCAATAGAAAGGGTAGTAGCCAAATGGCAACACGCCTATGCTGAACCCGATGCGTGGGAAATAGTAAGAGTTATAGTAACCACGGTAGTTATAGTAGCCACGGTTAAAGTAACGCGGGCCGTAGTATGCACGGCCCCATGTACCGCCACGGTACACCCCGCCGCGATAAGTGCCGCCACGGTAAGCATAAGCGCCACGGCCATAGTTACCGCCGCGATTGCCGAAAGAACCACGGCCATAATTGCCGCCACGGTAAGCGTAATTGCCGCCCGGCCTGTTAAAGCCGCTATTGGGCCTGTTAACGCCGCCGCCGTTTGGCCTGTTGTATTGGAAACCGCCACCGTTTACGCGTGGGCTGCGGTTAAACCCGCCGCCTTGCGAATAGCCGCCACGCTGTGGAGCCACGCCTACGCTGTTTGGCCTGTTGAAGCCACCACCGCCCGACGGGCGATTAAAGCTGCCGCCACCACCGTTAGATGGGCGGCTAAAACTGCCACCTCCGCCAGATGGGCGACTAAAACCGCCACCTCCGCCGCCACGGCTAAACCCACCGCCCGACGAACCACCACCACCGCGACTAAAGCCGCCACCACCACCACCGCCGCCTCTGCGCTGTGCAGCTGCCGGTAAAGCCAATGAGGCCAGCAAAAGGCCGCCGAAGGCTATCGAAAGGAATTTTTTATATGTCATTTTATTTTGAATGATTGTTGTTGCCCGTTTTTACGCGGATATAATTACAGACTAAGATAATTATCAACGGTTTAATTGGTGTTAAATTATTTTTTTTAAGAAAGATAATCGGATCTAAAGCATCAATTAAAGCGATCAGTTTTTGCGGGTACGCTATCTGCACTTCATGCATTTTTTAGTATCTTGCTTTAAAATCTTGTCACGATGCTTACCCGAACTCTTTTATTATTAATGCTTTTAGGCAGCAGCAAGCTATTTGCCCAAAGCTCCGAAAAATTCACTGCCGCGCTTATGCAAACCAAGGTCGGTGCCAAAATGGTTTATACCAGCGATAGCCATTCGGTTATTTTAGACATCGTATCCAAAAAAATAGAGCCTACCGCAGCGGCAAACGTGGTAAATGTAGATAGTAAACCGCTTCAGCTTGTTTTATTACCCAACAGCGCGTTAAGCACAACCGATACCACATTAGAAAGGCAGAAGGCAGAACTACTTGGTTATGTACAATACGAGACTAACTATGTTAAAAACGATGTAAAACTCAATATTTCTAACATTACCCAAAAATGGTTTACTATCAACGGTAAGCTGTTTTTGTTTTGGACCTATGATATGCCGGCAGACAATAAATCGGTTTTACAACAGATAAACTTAAGCACCCTTTGTTTTGCCCATATCTTAAACTTAAACAATCCGGTTACCCCGGGCGAAACGGCAGAAACGAACAGCTCGCTTTTAATGGATGTGGCAAAAACTTTGCAACTTAGCAATGCTAAAACCGACCTGAATAACCTGTATAAACAGCTACAGGCCGAAATGGGGCAATAGCTGCATTGCCGCCGGTCTGCCATTGCCGTATCACCCGGAAGCTTTTACTTCTTCTTCAATTGCGATTTATCAATTACAACATAAATTGTATCGATGATATGGCCCTGGCGCTCCGGCTGGGATTTATTATTGAACAGCGATGCCATGTTTTTATCAAGCACTTCCACTTTTTCAATAAAATGGTTGGTTTCGCCACGATTGTCGAACCAGTTTTTGCCCCGGGATTCGTGATAGAGCAGTTTTACCTTCCAACCGTTTTGCGCAGCATCCAAAAGCGTCTTTACTACTTTAGGGTCCTCGTGGTCGTTATCTATCGAAAAATCAAACGGCACGCTGCTGTTCATGCCGGTTTGGGTTACGTTAAGGTGCCCCTCGTATGATTTCCAGAAAACACCTGTGTTAGACACCTGCGTAATTACGCCAATGCGTTCGCCATTAGAGTAGTTTTCGGTACAGGATGCAAAAACGATTAAGATGGCTGCAAGGAGTAGCAATTTTTTCATGGAGTGTTATTTTAAATTTAGATGATTGTCGCTGTTATTTGTTACGCCATTACAGCTGGTTCAACTAGTGTTAAAGCTGCTCTGCTATGAAAAGGAAAGCCTGGCTAAATTGCAGCGTATAAAACCCATCGCTGGCAGTTTGATAAATCCCGTCGCTTACCGTGTTCAGCCCATCCGTTTTTACCCCAATTGAGGGAGAAAACAATTCGACCATTTCCCCTGCCGGTTTCCATTTCTTAAAACCGCTCGTAACCGGGAAGATCTTTTTATCCCCGCAAAATATCACCAGATTGATTTTATCCGCATAAGCTTCAAAATCACCCAGTACAAACTCATCGGTGATGATATTTACGGCACCATAACCCGAAGCGATGAGGTAATCTAAAGCGGCTTTGATGATATCGCCGTTTCCGGTGGGGATTAATTTTACATCAGATTGCATGCCGGTCTCCGGCTCATCGGCTATTACGATGTCTATCTTAATGCCATAAGCGTTTATCTGCTCGGCCGTGGCTGGCGTGCAGATAACGGTTGGGCTCCACTCCAGCAGCTGGCCCAATAGTTCGGGGTCGAAGGTGTCTAGCCCGAGGGCCAGTAAGGCGGGTTCCTGCTTTTCGCGTACGATGTGGTGCGACGACATTTTAATCAGATAGATGTTAAATGGCAAAGGTAATCCAAAAAAATAGCTTAACGTTTGCGGCTACATCACCTGGGCGGGAAATCGCTTTTAAAGAGGAGGCACCTACGGAGCCCGCACAATTGTTTGCGTATTTCTATAAACAGGACGCACCTAACGGAGCGCAAAACTCGATTCAGGCTAAACACTCCGGAGGAGTATCCTGTTTATAGCAAAAGAAGAAAAGCGAGAAGGCTCCGTAGGGGCCTCCTAATCATCGACTTGTTTAAACGCGATTTCCCTGCATCACAAGGGCGAGGAAACCGGGAGTGTTCGAAACAACAATAGCCATCATGCTGAAATCTTTTCAGCACCCCATCATAAAAGTAACCACTATGCTTAACCGCTATGCGTGCCGCCCACTTGCCGTGTGGGGTACCGAAATAAATTCGGCATGACGACGGGGGTTATTTCAAGAAAAAATCGCCCCTTAATTCACTTTCTCAAACCTCGCTGCCCAACCACCGCCGGATGCCAGCTTTACCGTTAACTTATCTTTTGAAGTCAGCGTTACTTCCTTGCGCACATAATCGGTACCGTTGCGGTCGGCGTTTACGCCATCGCTAAAGATGACGGCTTTGTAGCTTCCTTCGCCCAGGAAAGACAGATCGATAGTTATTTCCCTATCATCCCAATTGGTCATGGCGCCTAAGTACCAGGTAGTGCCTTTACGGCGGGCAATACTCACGAACTCGCCCACTTTGCCATCAAGCGAAACCGTTTCATCAAATGTGGTGGGTACCGATGCGATGTAATCCGTGCTTTCCTGCTCTTTTTTATAGGTGGTTGGGTTATCGGCCAGCATCTGCAAGGGTGCTTCAAATATGGTGTACATGGCCAGTTGGTGAGCGCGGGTGCCCTGCGTCATGGGGTTGCTGTTTACAGGGCGGAAGGCCCCCTTGTTGGCGTTGCGCATACCGCCGGGGGTGTAATCTAAGGGGCCGGCCAGCATGCGGATAAACGGAATGCTTACATCATAGCCCGGTTGATTATTTACGCCCCATTTCATGTTTTCGAGGCCCTTTACGCCCTCAAAGTTGAGGATATTGGGGAATGTGCGTTGCAAGCCCGATGGCTTGTACATGCCATGATAATCTACCAATAAGTGATGGTTGGCCGCCTTTTGGGCAATATCGTACAAAGAGCTTACGGCAAACTGGTCGTCGCGGTCTATAAAATCTATCTTGAAACCCTTCACGCCCATTTTTTCATATTTATCGAAAACGGCATCGGTTTGCTGCATGGTAGCAAACCAGCTTGCCCAAAGGATGATGCCCACGTTGCGCTCTTTGCCGTACGCAACCAGCTCTTCTATATTGATATCCGGCGATATCTGGTTAAGGTCGGTATCCTTCGACCAGCCTTCGTCTATGATGATATATTCCAGCTTATTGGCCGCAGCAAAATCGATGTAGTACTTGTAGGTAGGTACGTTGATGCCCGCTTTAAAATCCACGCCGGTGATGTTCCAGTCGTTCCACCAGTCCCAGGCTACCTTGCCTGGCTTAATCCAGGTTTGGTCGGCCACGCGCGAAGGGGAGGCCAGCTTCTGCACCATGTCGTTATCGGCAAGCTGTTTATCTTCGGTACTGATCACCACCGCGCGCCATGGGTACGAGCGTGTGCCATCGGTTTTGGCCATGTATTCGGCGCGGCGCGTTACAATGTAGTTCATGTTGGCATAACCGCCTGCTGTTTGGTCGAGCGGGAAAGGCGCAAAGGTGCCGTGCAGGCTATTGCCCTTGCCATTGGTAAGGTACATGCCGGGGTAATCTTCAATATCGGCCTCTAAAATTGCGGCTTTAATGTTATCGTTTATTTTTACCAGCACCGGTAAAAATGCCAGCGTGTCTTTTTTTACTGCAGATACATTTACGGTATCATAGTGTGCCTCGTACGAGGTGTTCCATTTATCCTTGGCGCGGAAATCGTTCACAAAGGGCAGCAAGGCCTGGTTATCGGCAGCGAAATTGAAGTTCACCTCCTCATCCTTCAAGGTAATGGTTTCCTTAAACTCGGTGGTGAAACGGTAAGCAACGCCATCGTTATATGCGCGGAAGATGAGCCCGTAATCGCCGTTAAATTTCAGGATAAGCTGGTTATAATTATCGTGTACCTTCTCCCTTTTGTAGATAGGGGTGTTGAAGTATTCGTCCTTGCTGCTTGTCTTGTCGCTTTTTACCACGGCGTTGAGGCCCAATACCGAGCCATTACCCAAAACCAGCGATATGGTAGATGGCGTGATTACGTCCGCATCCCCATATTTTACCGCCCAGTTGATGGTGGCGCCGGCGTTAACGGTCATATCTATTTTACCATCCGGAGACTTGATGTGGTAAGTTTTGGTTTGTGTTTGGGCGTTTGCAAAAAAGGGTATTGCAGCCAGCAGCAATAAGATTCGTGATTTCATGGGCGAACGATAAAAATGTTGCGATGAAATTAAGGGTTTTATTGTATTTGCTACAATTAATATTTAACGATTTGTAGTCTGTTTTTTACCACAAAGAACGCAAAGAATCAGCATATCGGCAGGCACAAAGAACACAAAGTCTTGCTGATTCGATAATAAGCTCTTGGGGGCAAATAAAATCTTTGTGCGCTTTGTGTAACTCCCTTTGTGCGCTTTGTGGTAAAATAAGAAATAGCTACACCTCTATCCCCAAACCCGGCATATCGCTCAACACCCACTTCCCATCAATAAACTCCGGTAATTTATATGGATTATTACTCGTGAGGAACGGCCCATCCAAATCTGCGAAATCGCATTGCGGGGCAAGGGCGGCGGCGGCGAGGGTGGCGCAGCTGGTTTCGGTCATGCAGCCTATCATTACCTTCAGGCCGAGTTCGCGGGCCTTATTCAGCATCAGCTTGGCCTCGTGCATCCCGGCAGATTTCATTAGTTTAATGTTGATGCCGTGATACACACCATTGGCTTTCTCTACATCGGGCAAACGCTGTACGGCCTCATCGCCGATAAGCGGGAGCGGACTATGCTCGGTAAGCCAGGCATTGCTGTCCACGTCGGTTTTCAGCATAGGCTGCTCTATCAAAACCACGCCTTGTTCTTTTAGCCAGTACACCAGGTCGAGGCTTTGCTTGCGGTCGGTCCAGCCCTGGTTGGCATCTACAAACAACGGCACATTGGTTACCGAGCGGATGGTTTGGATGATCTCCTTATCGTTATCGCGCCCCAGCTTTACCTTGATGATCTTGAAATCGGCCGCCTCTTTCAGTTTTTGGATTATGACCTCTTTGGTATCTATCCCGATGGTAAAACTGGTGATGGGCATCTTTGCCGGATCGGTACCCAGCAGCTCCCAGCAGGCCTTACCTTGCAGCTTTCCATCCAGATCGTGCAGGGCAATATCAATCCCCGCTTTTATAGCAGGGTTGCCGGGTGCAAGGCTATCCAGGTAAGCGGTAATCGCGCTATAATCGAACGGATATTTAAATTCTGCGGCATCTACCTTGGCCAAAAACGCGTTGGCGGTTTCGTAGCTTTCGCCCATGTAGGGCACCATAGAGGCCTCGCCGTAACCGGTGTAGCCCTCGTGCGCCACCTGCAGCAGCATAACGGGCGTAGACGTGCGCGAGAATTTGGCAATGGTAAAAGTGTGTTTTAGCTGTAGCTCGAAGGACTGGTAAGTAAGCTTCATGATGGTTAAGCGTCGGGTTTTATCATCAGTTCCCAGTAAATGCCCATTTGGCCACGGTTATCGAATGTGCCTGCGGGTTGCACGGTGGGGAACTTTTTTTTAGAAATATCTATAGTTTGTACGAATTGCGTCAACTCGGGCAGTTTATGTTCAACGAATTGCAGGATGGCGTAATCCCAAACGGCGTAATGGCTCAGCATCCAGGCAAACTCTGCATCGAACTTGCCCTTTTTCATATAGTCGTTCACAATTTTGTACGATTCAAAGATCACGTCTTCGTCCAAATCGTCTATCCCGGTGAGCCAGTCAGGTTCTACTATCGATTCCCAATTGAGATAAATCAGCCTTTTGATTGCTTCAAGCCTTGTGGCCTCATCCTCTGCCTCCTGAAAAATGCGGAGGTATTCGCGATGGATGGCCTTATAATTATCCAATATCAACATATCGTCCTGCCATTCATCTTTGGTGGATGAATTGCCATTTAAACGATATTGTGTCCGCTTGTAAATCTCGTGCTCGTTTTGCGAGAGGCTTAAGAGGGATAAAGTCATTTTTACTACATAAAACCCAAAGCTAAAATAATAAGTCTGAAACCCGCTTATCTTTGCGGCCATGGCGGCACAAATTTACCACCCCTTCAGCACCTTCAATTTCAGCAACACCAAATGTTTTTTAACGGGGGATACCTTAAGCAGCGCCGAAGAAAAGATACAGGTGTTTCCGCAATGGCTGATGAGCCGCTACAGTCTGGAAGATAAGCCCTTTAAGCTGCTCGACGAGAGCATTGCCACCTATAAAGACCTGAAGATTCCCTGCTCTGCCGCCGTAAATGAGCATCATTTGGAGCCTTTAGAAGCGGAGATTGCCGCCGCGTTTGCCCTGGGCTACGAGGGGGTAAAAGCCCTGGACGAACTGAAACTTTTCCAATGGGTATGCAAACTTTTGTACGGTATTGTTTTTAACGAATTGCAGGCCGGCATAAAGCTGCAGCACGCCCAGGGCGAGGAGTTCAACATATCGCAATCCATCATCCATAAATTCAGCCACCTGCACCTGATGCTGCAGAGCATCAACCTGCCCATAACTTTTGATGGTTTTAAGCCCTACAGCCTGTTTTTGTTTAAGGTGGATAATCATGCCGAAGAGTTTGGCTACCGCGATGAGATAAACACCCAAACCTTTGCCCTGCGCGTAGGCGATTTTGGGCTGGTGATGTGCCTGCAGGATAATGGCGCCAACGGCAGCTACCACCGCGAGCTTTATGAGCAATTGAAAAACGATACGCTGCACCCCATCCAGTTCGAGGAGTTTTCGGCGAGGGTGTTTTATTCTAATTACCTGTTCAACCGCCTGCCCGAATATGAGGTAATGCCGGTTGGCGAAGATATTTTCGTGGAGGCTATGCCCCTGCGCGGCATCAGCAGCAAACCACTGTTCGACGACTGGACCAACAAAACCTACGGGCAGGTGCTGGAAAGCTTCTGGAAGAACTGGGGCTTCCTGCTTTTAGAAATCATCAAGAACCCCAACCAGCCCATCAGCTTTTTGTTCGATGCTGATGGTAACCGTATCCCGGCCTCGGACATTACGCTGCACCCTTAAAGCAGAGGCCCGTGCCATTTACAAAGCTGGAATTTTCTGGAAAACCATGCGGAAAACGGTATGATTTATTGGAAAAAGCTGGAAATTTTTTTCAGCCCGCAGGCGTCTCATTTAGCTAAAACAGCCATTCCACGCAAATAAGACCGTTTTTGAGTTTAGCCGAAAAAACTCCGAAAAGCACCGAAAAAGCTCCGAAAAACACAGATTTTTTAAGGTTTTTTGTAAAATTTAAGGGGATTCAAAAACAAAAACATGGGATGTCGACGCTCCTGGATGTCGGCGCAACCCTAAACATTTTTTCAATTTTCTATAAAACAAAAACTGGAAAAAATAACCGCCCTAAAACTGGTTAACGAATTCGCTAATGATGGTATGGTGAAGGATGATGGTGATCAGAATACCGCTCAGCGCGCCAAATAAGTGTGCATCGTGATTGATGTTATCGCGGGCGTGCTTAGCTGCAAAATGGCAATAAACCAGGTATAAAGCACCAAAAATGTATGCCTTTATCGGGATTGGGATAAAAAGCAAATTCAAATCGGCTTTTGGATGGAACAAAATAAAGCTGAAAAGCGCCGCGCTGATAGCACCCGAAGCACCCAGGCTGTTATACCATGAGTCGTCTTTATGTTTTTGGATGGATGGCAAATCGGCCAGGATCATGCTCACGAAATACAGCACTCCAAACTGCCAGTGCCCCAGCATCGATTCCAGCTGAAAAGCGAAGAAGTAGAAGGACAACATGTTGAAGAGCAGGTGGTTCCAGTCGGCGTGTATAAGCCCGCTGGTGATGATGGTAAAAACCCGGTGCCCGCGCGATACTTCGTAGGGGTTTAGGATAAATTTGGCGTAGATATTAGGGTCAGAAAAAGCCCATAGCGATGTGGCCAGCGTTATTACAAAAATTACCGATGCCACGGGGGCTATCGTAAGGTATTCCATCATTTCAGGTCGAGTTTAGTATCAGTTAGTAACCTGCCTACGGGGTAGCGCAGGTAAGTTTTTTCGAAATAGGGCGAATTGCGGTAAACGAAATTAAGCTGCGCATCGGCGCTGCCGGCCAGTTTAGGATCTTTTGCTTTTTCCTCATCCAGCTTTTTGCGCAATTCAGGGTCGGCTTTTAACAGCGCGGCGGCAATATCCTCAAAAACATAATCAGAGAAATATTCCTTTTGCCCCAACACCGAATCGAAGAAGTTCCAGGCGAAGAACGAATCTACGCCCTGCGGCTCCAAAGTTTCAACGATGTAACGGTTAATGGGTTGGTTTGCATATACCACGTAATCGCCTGCGTAAAATTTAATTTTGCTATCCACCGGAGTAAGCTTTACGCCGGTATGGATATAATGCCCCTCGTAAGGCCGTGTGCCGGTTTTGTAATCGGCAATGTAATACATCTGCAAGTTCAGCGTGGTATCGTGCGTCAGTCGCTTCATCGCCACCCCGTTCAATTTAAACAGGTCTATTACCTTACCCCAGGCCTGCGGTATAACGTAGGCAACGGGTTTATCTATCGTAACGGTAGCCTTGTATGTGTTGAAGAATTTGATGGTTTTGGTGTAGGGCTTGTTGCGTTCGTAATACAAACGGGGCAGGCCACTCACCTCGCTGGGTTTGTATGCGGCCTGGTAGCCTTTAAAGGTAATGGTATCTACTTTGCTTTGGTCAAGCGCCCAGGCTAGGTCGAACGATTTTTGCTTGCTTACCTGGGCATCAACCTTTTTGCGCAGCTGGCCTATGGTTTTGGCATCGCGCTGGCAAATGGCTATCAGTTGCTCCATAAAATTGTAGGTGGCGTATAAACGCTTGTCGAAGGGTTTCAGCATATGCGTCTCCGTCATATAGCTGATCATGTTGTGCTGAGCGGCAAAACCGGTCGAAAACCTTGGCGTTTCCATAAAACTTACAATGCCGCTATCCGGCAGGCCGCTCTCGCCTGCGCCATAAGGGATCATCTCAAAGCCGCTTTTCTTCATGCCCTTATACAGGTCGGCTGTCATTACCTTGGCGGTATAATCGGCTAGTAAAGGGTTTTGCTTGTCTTTTTGGGTTTCTATCAGCGTCATTACGTACTGGTAGTCGGCACCATCGCTTACGTGGTTATCCAGCAGTACTTCGGGCTGCCATGTGTTGAGTATCTGTGTAAAGGCGAGAGCGTTGCGGCTATCGGCTTTGATGAAATCGCGGTTCAGGTCCAGGTTACGGTAGTTGCCACGGAAGCCATAAGCATCGGGCCCATTCTGATTGGCGCGCGAGTGCCCGCGGTTCATGTTGCCATCTATATTGTACACGGCTATGATGCAAATCACCACGTCTTTCGGCAACTTGTTGCCTTTAAGCAAATCGCGCGTAAGCATCATGCTGGCATCAATGCCTTCGGGTTCGCCGGGGTGGATGCCGTTGTTGATCAGTAGCACGCGCTTATCCTGTTTTTTGATGAGTGCAGGGTCGAATACCTTATCCTTCGATAGCACTATCAAAGTCAATGGCTTGCCCACATCCGTCATCCCGTAATCAATCATCCGCATCTGCGGGTATAGCTTCGCCAGTTTTTGGTAATAAGCAATAGCTTCGGCATGCGTAGCCGAGTAGTTTTTATCCTTGCTTAGTTCAAAAGGGGTGAGCTGGGCGTTTGCCTGCGTAAAAAGAAAGAGGCAAAGCAGCAGGGCCGGTATTTTCTTCGTCATGTTGCGGCAAATATAAGGCGCATGTTACGGCAATTATTGGTTAGCGGCTATTTCGACCTGTAACTTTTTGGGGAGGCTTTTCAGCACCAGATCGTACGAATGATCTATCAACTCTAAAAGCTGCTTGTGCGTAAGCGAGCCGCCCATAAAAACGGTATTCCAATGCACTTTGCTCATGTGGTAGCCGGGCTGTACTTCGGTGTATTGTTCCCTAAGCTCTATCGCACGCTCCGGGTCGCATTTGGCGTTGAAGTGCTGCCCATCGGCGAGGCCTATCAGCAAGAACATCTTGCCCGCAACTTTAAACACCAGCGTATCTTCTCCAAAGGGGAATCCTTCTTCAACCGCAGGCAAAGCAAGGCAATAATCGCGCAGCTCTTCAATATTCAACTCAATTCCCCCCGATAGATTTATCGTAACTGGCTTGGTGGCCAAAATTGTATTTAATGCCTATGCTAATCTGGCGGTACTGATCCAGCGCGTTATTCTTGAATTTTGAGGTGGGGTCATCGTACCCATCCAAGCCCTCGCCAAAGGTAACGTTGTGCTGGTAGCCCAGGTCTATGGCAAACTTGGGCACGCCGTAATAATCGTATATCTTAAACTCGTAGCCAAAGCGCACCGGCACTATAATGTTTGTAGTTTTGTCGCTGCCGGGGAAACGGTAAGGAGGGTCGGTTTGGAGTAAACTATAACGGTTAGTGGCTACATTATTGAAAATGACGCCCACGCCTATGCCTGCATAAAAATTCTTGACGATGTTCAGGAAATCGCTGCGGTAGTAATCGATGGCATCGCCCAACTGGTAGTTGAGGTGCAGCATTAGCGCCTTATATTTGTTCTCGAATTTGCGGGTATCTTTGTCCTCGGCCACGGTATTGCCGCCACCCCTGAGTTTGCCCACCTGGAATTCCAGCACGATAGGCATATATGGGTTGTAGTAATAGGTAAAATCGCCATGGTAAGCCTGGTTGCTAAACCCTTTTTTCAGATCGGCCAGGGGGTGTACCAGGCCGGCACCGGCACCTATGCCGAAGCTATTATAATTGTAGCCGGACTGGGCCCAAACCTTGCCAAAAGTAAATACGACAGCAACTAATAAAATATACTTTTTCAAATTAATTGAGTTAAGATTATTCACAAATTGCGCAGCCTGGCGCAGGCACAATAAATTTTTACTAATATAGGCTTTCTATGGATTTTAACACAGCACTAAGTTATACAGCGGCCGAAAGATTTTTACGCTACGTTGCTATCGATACCCAATCAGACCCCGCATCGCCAACCGGCCCTTCTACAGAAAAGCAGAAAGACCTGGGTCGACTGCTGGTTGCCGAGTTGCTGGAGATAGGCCTTGCCGATGCGCACCTGGATGAGCATGGCTATGTTTACGCCACCATCCCCGCCAATACCGATAAGCCTGATGTGCCGACGATTTGCTTTTGCTCGCATATGGATACCGCGCCCGATTGCAGCGGCACCGGCGTAAAACCATTGGTGCATTATAATTATAGCGGAGCCGATATAGTACTGCCCGATGATGCCACTCAGGTGCTGCGGATGGCCGAACACCCTGATTTGAAGAACCAACTGGGCAACGATATTATTACTGCATCGGGCATTACGCTGTTGGGTGCCGATAACAAAGCCGGCGTTGCCGAGATAATGGATGCCTGCTACCAGTTGATAAATCACCCCGAGATAAAGCATGGCACCATAAAAGTCCTTTTTACGCCCGACGAAGAGATTGGCCGTGGTGTGGATAAAGCCAATGTAGAGAAGATAGGTGCTTTTGCCTGCTATACCATGGATGGCGAGAGCGCGGGCAACCTCGAGAACGAAACTTTTTCGGCAGATGGGGCCAGGCTTACTATCAACGGTGTAAGCTCGCACCCGGGTTTTGCCAAAGGGAAAATGGAAAGTGCTATTAAGATTGCCGGACTGATCATCGCCGCGTTGCCTTATGATTTATCGCCCGAAGGAACAGAGGGCATGCAGGGCTTCGTACACCCGGTAGATATAGCTGGCCATGTAGAAACCGCCACTATAGATTTCATCATTCGCGATTTTGAGGAGGATTTGTTGGCCAACCATGCTAATGTTATCAGGCAGATTACAGCTAACGTTTTGAAAAGCTTCCCCAACGCAAGCTATACGCTGGAGGTAAAACCACAGTACCGCAACATGAAAAACGTGCTGGCGCAACATCCGCAGATTGTAGCAAACGGACTGGATGCTATACGCCGCGCAGGCATGGAGCCCAAACTTTGCAGCATACGCGGCGGTACCGATGGTTCGCGCTTATCATTCATGGGGCTGCCTACGCCCAATATTTTTGCCGGGGAACACGCTTTCCACGGCAAGCAGGAATGGGTGAGCATACAGGATATGCAGAAGGCAGTGGATACCATTTTGCATTTATGCAGTATTTGGGAGGAGCGAAGCACCGCGCTTTAGCCCCCCAAGTGACGACAGAGAGTAAACTCTAGGCGCAAATACTGAAACGCTATTGCCCCACCGTATTCTTTGGCTTGCTTAGCAAATTAATAAACAACCTGTACGCTCCCGGAACGCCGGCAGGCAGCTGGCGGAAGAACGCCAGCGAGGTGTACACGAACCTACCGTCACCATATTCTGTAACGGCCACTGCGCCGTTGCTTTGGCCCTCGCCGGGGTCTCCCATTTGCAGTGGGGTTTTATATTTCGGGTCGATATTGTTGAGCATGTAAATGCTGCGTTCCTGTATCCAGCCTTTAAAATCCTCCTGGCTTATCTGGTTAGGGTAATTCAGGATGGCGTTGTTTTTATCGAGTATGGTTACCGGCGCGGTTTCGTCGGTTACGCGTTCATTTACGATCTTGAATGGGTACGGGCCGATTTCTTTGGTAACCAAACCATTGTTGTTATTGTACTGCACCACCAGGTTGCCGCCGTTCTTTACGTACTCCATCAGTTTTGGCTGCTCGTAGGCCAGGCGTGGGTTTACGTTGTAGGCGCGCACGCCGGTTACTATAGCATCGTAGATGCTGAGGTCGCTGTTGAGTATTTCGCTTTCGGTAAGTTGATGCACTTCGTAGCCTACTTCGCGCAGGGCATCGGGCACCAGATCGCCCGCACCGCCAATGTATCCGATGCGCTTGCCCGCTATCTTCAAATCGATATTCACCAGTTTGGCCTGCGCCGGCGGGAAGATGGTTATGGCCGGCACGTGGTTGTATTTAATATTGAGCAAGCCCTGACTGAATGCTTTGCCGTTTGCTGTGGTAATTACATCCAGGTTGGCGGTGTTTGATTTACCATCCGTTGGCACAACAGTAAATGCTACGGTCCATTCGTCGCCTTTTTTCTTGCCCGTAAAATCTATTTTTTCGGGGCTTATCTTCCAGCCAGCAATCGGCTTTATGCTTACGCTGCCATCGGCATTGGTAAAGCTTTTGAGTTTTACCTGCACGGTTTGCGGTAGCGGGCCATTGAAAACATAAACCTTCTCGGTAATGTTTGCGGTAACCGGCGGGGCAATTTCCAAAGGCTGGTAAATCTCGCCGCGGGCGGGGTCTACGTATTTGTACATCACCTTACGATAGTAAACAAGTTCTTTGCCATCAATGGTAAACTCAAATTTTACCGTTGGCGCGTCTGTATTTTCAGGCGAGCCCGCGAGTGTATCATAGGCTAATACGTAGCTTCCAATTCCGTGCGGAGCCTCAAGCCAATATGGCTGAGATGTTTTTATTAAAACGATTGGTGTTAATTGCTTTGTAAAAAGTTGATTTGCATCTAAAGCAAAGCCGTGAATACTCCCAAATGCATTGCTAATCTCGCCGCCGGAATTTATTTCAACTTTAGTTATAGGTAACTTATAAGGCGTAAAAATTTGAGCATTGATTGTTAATTTGTCCCCAACGGCATAAGACGGTTCTGGCGCGTACGCCTCAAACCACAACCCCGCGCAAGCGGCAATCAAATCCTTCAGTTCCTTTGTTTTTTGCTGATGCCAGTAGGTATAATCTTCTGCCGCTCCGGCTTTTACCATCACGTAGTGGGTGGATCGATAATTAACCAAATCCATATCCACCTTATCCAGCAACTTCACCAACGCGGGCACTGATGCTTGTGGCGAATCGTCATTAAACGCCTTGCGTATGTTGGCGAGGTCTTCACCTATCTGCGTGCCGCCAACAATCCTTCCCCAGGTAGTAGTTACGCCGTCCATCAGGTCGGTTTTTGGGGCATCACCTAAAATAGTCTTGAAATATTCGAACACATCGCCGCGCTGCCTGGCAGAGCCGAAGCCCTGCGTTTTGTGGTTGCTTCGGCTTTCGGCAGCAATCTCGCCATAGCTTTGGCCCAGTATCGGGTTGTAACCGCCAACATTCAGCTTAAACTGGTCCTCAGATGTAGTGTTGGTATTGCCGAAGTTGAAGGTGTTCCAAAGCAAACGCTTGGCCTGCCATGGGGTAACGCCGTGTTTCAGTTGTTCGGGGTAGCGTTTGGGGTCGGCCGCTACGCTGAATGCTTCCTGCGCCAATATTGCCGAAGCCGTGTGGTTGCCATGGCCACCCTCGCCCGTTGTCGGGAAGCGGCATATCATCACATCCGGTCTGAATTTGCGTATCACCCAAACCATATCGCCCAGTATCTTTTCCTTATCCCAAAATTTCAGGGTTTCCTCCGGATTTTTAGAAAAACCGAAATCGGTAGCGCGGCTAAAGAATTGCTCAGCGCCATCCATCCTGCGGGCGGCCAGCAATTCTTGTGTGCGTATAAGTCCCAGTAGTTCACCCTGTTCTGTGCCGATCAGGTTTTGCCCCCCATCGCCACGGGTAAGCGAAAGATAACCCGTGCGGTAATGCTTCTCCTGCGCCAGGTAGGCCAGCAGGCGGGTGTTCTCATCGTCGGGGTGGGCGGCTATGTATAGTACGCTGCCCAAAACATTCAGTTTTTTGAAATTTTGTTGTATGGTGCCGATATCGCTTGGCGGCGCGGTTTGGGCTTTAAGGCTTTGATTGACAATAAATAAGGCGATGGTAAACAGCAAAATACGCTTCATAAGAACAAATATATTATAAACAGGTATAGGGCGTGTAGTGTAGCGATAATATTATATGAGGGTGATAAAAGTTGTCTGAACTCGAATTTTATGGAATTAACGAATTAATAGAATTTTGGTCTTCAGTAACAACATCATTCTGCCCATTCTAGAAATTACATAAAATTCGAGTTCAGACAAATAAAAACTAATCAATCGATTAAATATTGGCACGATTATAAATGTCTTACACAAAACTGACACAACAAATTTTCATTAATCAATCGTTTGATTAATTTTGCATCGTGAAAACAAAAGAAATGGAAAAAGATAAAACAGATAAAAAGGATCATATCCTTGATGTCGCTGAAAAGATCTTTGCAGAATTTGGTTATGACGGTGCATCAACCCGGGCAATCTCCGGCGAGGCCGGCGTAAACATGGCTATGCTTAATTATTACTTCGGCTCTAAAGAAGGCGTGTTCCTGGCAATTTTTGAACGCCGTATAGCCATGTTTCAACAGGTGCTGGCCGAAATTGGTAACGACACCAGCATATCGGCCTGGGAAAAGCTGGATAAGTACATAGAAAGCTATGTAGAGAAAGTGGTGAACAACAATTGTTTTCACATTATGCTGCACCGCGAAATATCCAAAACAAAGAAATCAGATCTTACCGATAGGATAACCGCTATTGTGCTGAGAAACGTAAAGGTTTTTCAGAGCATTATTGCCGGTGGCGTAAAAAGCGGGGAGTTTAACCCGGATACCGACCAGGAACTATTGGTAGCCACATTATTCGGTACAAAAAACTATATCATCAACACGCCGCATATCTCATCAGTAGTATTAGGCTACGATGTGTTAGACGGAGCAGTGCAGGAAGACAAGCTGAAACCCCGGCTTAAAAAATACCTGAAGAACCTTTTGAAAGCTTATTTGCAAAACTCACATGACAACCATAAATAATAGTCCCTTGAAACCTCACCTATTGAAAAGAGCTGTTAAGGCCGCGGGTAGCATCGCCGTAATGTTTACGGCATTGCTTATTACCAACCCGGCAGCGGCACAAGACAGGACCATCACGCTTGACGAAGCCGTTAAGCTGGGATTGGACAACAGTAAAACGCTGAAACTATCGCAATCGAAAATCGACCGTGCGGTATCGCAGTTTGAGCAGGCTAAAGACCAGGCACTGCCAACCGGCAAGGCAAGCTTTGGCTATAACCACGCCGAAATACCCGCCAACAGCCTTACCCTTGGCGAAGACAAAGTAAATCTGCCCTCGAACGCAGATGCTTACTTAGGTACGCTATCGCTCAACCAGGTGATATGGGCCGGCAACAAATTGAAGTACGCCCGCGAAAGCACGAACCTGCTTACCCAGGTGGCCCGACTTGATGCCGTGAACGACCGTGACGAGATCGCCTACAACGTTATCAGCGCCTACTATAACCTTTATAAGGTATTGCAGGCAAAAAAGGTAGTGACACAGAATCTGGCTACGATAGATGCGCAGATAAAACAGGCCCAACGTTTCTTCGACCAGGGCTTGGTTACCAAAAACGATGTGCTGCGTTTCCAATTGCAACGTTCTAACATCGAGCTGAACGGGATTGATTTGGAAAACAACCGCCGCATCATCAATTACAATATGGATGTGCTGCTGGGCTTGCCCGAAACTACCGAGCTGACTATAGCGCAGATAACGGATGCTGCTAATACTGCCGCGCCGCTTACTACTTACATCGATAGCGCCTTTGCACACCGTGCCGAATTGAAGCAGATGGACCTGCGCACCCAGGTAGCTGATGTAAACATCAAGAGCGTAAAGGCTAATACCTCGCCTACGCTTTCGGCATCAGGCAGCGCTTACTACGTTGGCCTTTCGGGCAACCCTATACCAAAAAGCGGCAAATTTATTACGCCGATATCAGTAGGGCTCACCCTCGGCTGGAACTTCGGCAGCCTTTGGACCAATAAAAACAAGCTTACCGAGGCGCGCCTGCAGCAACAGGAAACCATTATAGATAAAGGCATCACAGGCGACCGTATCAAAAACGAGGTGAACCAAAGCTACCAGAACTACAAAACGGCGCTGGATAAGATAACCCTGCTGCAAACTTCTATAAACCAGGCTACAGAAAATAACAGGATACTGGAATCGAAATACAAGAGCAATATATCGTCGGCTACAGACCGTGCCGATGCGCAAACCTTACTTTACCAGGCCGAAATAAACCTGGAACTGGCCAAAGCAGATGCAGGCCTTGCTTACTACACTTTATTAAAATCAACCGGAACTCTTAACAAATAATACTAAATCAAAATACGATGGCAACTCCAGAAACAGAAACCAAACAGAAACCTAATAAAGTACTTCCTATCATACTAGGGGTAATACTTATCGGTGGTATCATTTTCGGTGTAAAAGAATATATATATTTCAGCAAGCATGTTGATACCGACGATGCCCAGATAGATGGCGACATAAGCCCGGTAGTAGCCCGCGTAGGTGGCTATGTGGATAGCATTATGTTTGAAGAAAACACGCATGTAGCCAAAGGCCAGCTGCTGGTGAAGATAGATGACCGCGACTACCGCGTAAAATTAGAGCAGGCACAAGCCGCACAGGTTGGCGCAAGCGCAAATATTGGCGTGGGCGAATCGCAGATATCAACTACTGCTGCCAATTCATCAAGTGCCAAAGCGGAGGTTACATCTGCAGGCGCGCGCTTAGATAAAATGAAAAAAGACTACGCCCGTTATGCCAACCTGGTGCAGGATGGTTCGGTAACCCGCCAGCAGTTCGATCAGGCCAAAGCCGATCTTGAGGTTGCACAGGCCAACTACGATGCTGCAAAAGACAAATACAAAGCGGCCTTGCAACAAGTTGCTACCAGCCGCAGCCAGTTAACGGTTACCAATACCGGCGTAACCCAGAAGCAGGTTGATATTGATTATGCAAAACTGCAGCTTACTTATACCCAGGTAAAATCGCCGGCTACCGGCCTTGCAGCTAAAAAGAACGTACAGGTGGGCCAGTTGGTGCAAGCCGGGCAAACCCTGTTCTCGGTAGTGAACGATAACAGCCTGTACATCACCGCAAACTTTAAGGAAACCCAGCTGGATAAAATACGCAACGGTCAAAAAGTTGATGTTAAGGTGGACGCTTACCCAGGCTTAAAAGTTGAGGGCGAAGTGTATAACTTTTCGCCTGCTACAGGTGCCAAATTCTCCTTGCTGCCACCGGATAACGCTACAGGTAACTTTGTAAAAGTTGTGCAGCGCATCCCTGTAAAAATTAAACTGAGCGGAAGCAAAGAAGATTTAGCGAAACTGCGCCCGGGCATGAGCGTAGATGTTTCGGTGATTACAAACAACTAATACAATGGCTGAAACTGGCTTTAAAAAATGGATAATTACCATTACGGTAATTATGGCATCGCTCCTGGAGCTGATAGATACCACCATCGTAAACGTAGCCATCCCAAAAATACAAGGTTATTTGGGCGCTACGCTGGAGGATATTGCCTGGGTGGTAACCGGTTACGCGGTGGCAAACGTTATCATCCTGCCTATGTCGGGCTGGTTGGGCGGGCGTTTTGGCCGCAAACAGTACTTTCTGGCGTCCATCATCGTATTTACCATTGCCTCGTTCCTTTGCGGTAACGCAGAATCGCTAAACGAGCTTATAGCTTTCCGGATATTACAGGGCCTTGCCGGTGGTGGTTTAATATCTACCGGGCAAACTATATTGATAGAGACCTGGCCGCGCGAACAGATCGGTACGGCTACTGCGCTATTTGGTTTAGGTGCAGTGGTAGGCCCTACCGTGGGCCCAACCATAGGTGGCTGGATTACCGAGCACTATACCTGGCAGTGGATATTCTACGTAAACATCCCGGTGGGGGCCTTGGCTATCTTCCTTACATACACCTTTATCAACGAAACGCCCAAGCAGGAGAAGAAGCCCATCGATTGGTGGGGCATTGCCTTGCTGGCAGTAGCGGTCGGCAGCTTACAAACAATCCTTGAAAAAGGGGAGTCGGAGGACTGGTTTGCAACTACCTATATCACTGTTTTAACTGTGACGGCCATATTAGGCACCATAGTGTTTATATGGCGCGAGCTGAGTACCGACCACCCGATAGTAAACTTTAGCATCATGCGGCACCGAAGTTTTTCGGTGGGGATGTTTACGTCCTTTATCCTGGGGTTTGGGCTTTACGGTTCAGTATTCGTGTTCCCGGTGTTCTGTCAGAATTTGCTCGGTTTCAATGCTCAGCAAACGGGCGAATTACTGTTCCCCGGCGGCTTGTGTACCATATTTATGATGCCTTTTATCGGTAAGATGCTCAACAAAGGCATTCCGGCCCAGTTTATGGCTACTGCAGGTATGTTCCTGTTCTTCGTATTCACCTGGATGCTGAGCAACTCTACCCTGCAAACAGGGCAAAGTGACGTGCTGGTACCCTTGTTGATACGCGGCGTGGGTATGGCGCTGTTGTTTGTACCGCTTACTACCCTTGCCATGGCCGATTTGAAAGGCCCCGAAATTGGGCAAGGTTCGGGCTTGAATAACATGATGAGGCAGCTTGGCGGTTCTTTTGGTATCGCAACGTTGACTACCATTATACACATACGCATGGGCAAGCACCGCAGCGATTTGATTACCTACATCAACCCTTACAACCCGGCGTTTACCGAGCGGCTAAACATGTATCAACACGCGTTTATGGCCAAAGGCAAATCGGTGTCTGATGCCTTGCATATGGCTTATGCGGCGATAGAAGGCACCGTAACGCGCCAAACCATGCTGCTTACTTACGATGATGCCTACTGGATATCGGGCCTGGTGATGCTGTTTTCAATACCACTGCTATACCTGCAGCCTTTTAAGAAGCTAAAAGCAATAGCAGACTCGCACTAAAAAACAAAACCGTTCAGCTTTATCAGCTGAACGGTTTCTCCAAAAAAATCAACAATTAAATTTGTAATCCCTCTCCCGGGTTCACAAAGTTGTAGTTAATAAAAATTATGAATAGGAGAGGTGTTATAATCTTATGCTATAAAATTAGTTGTTTTTAATTAACAAACCCAAATTTAATTTCATATTATTTTCATCTTAACAGTATTAGCAAAAAGGGGCATGTATAATTGCCCCTTTTTTGTTTCTAATCGTTATCAGAAAATAATTTTGCCTGTTGCGGTTACCAGCGAGGCTATGCGCACGGCATCAAAAATACGCTCCTCGGTAGTGCCTAGCTTTATCAGCGAATCTTCGTGCGCATTTACGCACATTTCGCAGCCGTTTACGGCAGAAATAGCCAAACTCATTAATTCAAAAAACTCTTTACCGGTAACCGGTTTCATCATCAGCTGCATACGGATGCGCGCCGGTATCTGGGTGTATTTCTCTTTCTGCGTAAAATGACGGAAACGGTAGAAGATATTGTTTGATGCCAGCAACGATGCGCAGCCTGCGGCTTCGGCAACATCGGCTGCAGCGGCACCCTGCGCCTCGGCATATTGGGTGTAATAATTGGTAAGCGGCAGGTTATTATTGTTTACAGCAGTGCTCAGTGCCAGCAGGGCGCATTCTTTTTCGCTAAGGTGGGCCGAAGTAAGGGTGCTGGTAAAATTCAGCTTAAAATCGCGCAGGTAGCGCGATTCGCCTTTTTCAAGCAACGTAAGGCTGGCGGTGCGGTAGGCCACATCCAGGCCAAGGCTTTGCAATATCTCTTGTATCAGTTCGGTACTTTCGTTCATGGTAATATGTTATGGTATAAAAAAGCCCTGCTCCCAATGGGTGCAAGGGCTATATATAGAGGGGTATTAATATTAAACGGTAAGGGTTTCCTGGCCTTTTTCCCAGTTGCATGGGCAAAGCTCATCTGTTTGCAAACCATCCAGCACGCGTAAAACTTCTTTTACGTTACGGCCAACGCTCAGGTCGTTTACCGATACCCAACGGATGATGCCCGTAGGGTCAACAATAAAAGTAGCGCGGTAAGCAATTTTCTCGTTAGGCTCTAAAATACCCAGGTCTTCTGCCAATGATTTCGAAGTATCGGCCAGCATTGGGAATTTCAGGTCGCGCAGGTCGTCGTGATCTCTTCTCCAGGCAGCGTGTACAAATTCAGAATCGGTAGAGGCACCGATCAAGCGGGTTTCACGATCGCGGAACTCGCCGTAGTTTTTGTTGAACTCGGCAATTTCTGTCGGGCACACAAAAGTAAAATCTTTTGGCCACCAGAACATTACGGTCCAAACGTTATCGTCATTCACTAAAAAGTCTGAAGTGATGGTTTCAAACTCTTTGCCTTTTTCGAGGCTTGTTACGGCTATTTTAGAAAACTTTGGAAATTGTTGTCCTATTGTTAACATAATGGATGTTTTATTAAAATTTATGCAACAAATATACGCTTTTAAAGCCGAGGCTTTTATCTGAAATATCTATGGCTTATAGAGGATGTCTATAGGTGGGTAAGGAGTAGAGACGCAATGTTTTGCGTCTCTACGGCAGAATTATTCATTTCATAAATAATTTTATTTGTGTATCATTATTGCATGAAAACCAAACCTATCCTTATTGTCGCTGCGTTGGCCTTTGCAGTCGCCTGTGGTATTTTTATAGCAGCCTGCAAAACCGCAAAAACTACCGAGAAGACCGCCATTGTCGCCTTTTTGAAAGACTTTAACACGCATGTAAAAGCCGGCCACACCAAATCGGCCCTGGCCTTTTTTGAGGATGGCCCCAATACCGCCGCCAACAAAACCCTTATCAAAGTACTTGCCGGCAAAAGCACCCTCGGCGGCAAAGGCAAGCCCCTGTTTAAAGTGGGGCTCGACGTAGATGCCGCCGGTATCGATTTTACAAATCCGCAGGCAATTGTGGCTGTTGTCCCTGCAAAATTTAAGCATGATAGCGTTCCGGGTGCTGCATCGCACATCAACTTTACCCTGCACAAGGTAGACGGCAAACAATATAAAATAGTAGCCGCCAAGGTTGACGATTTTGCTTCAGACTACGCCCTGTATCAAAATAAAGTAATCAACGCCACCGTACCCGAAACAGATATTTACAGCCCGGAAACGCTTGCTGCTTTTAAAACAGCCGAACGACTGAAAACGCGTTATGATAGTGTACTATGGTTTCAGCACATCAATAAAAAAACCTGGTTTTATGTAATTAAGGGTAAGATTGCCCCCAGTTTTTATATGAATGAACAGGTTGTGGCCAACATTAAGGATATTGAAGTATCAGACCTTAAAATGGGCTTGGTTAACCCTGATTTGAAAGAAGTTATACCTGTGGAGTACGATTTAGTACATAATATAGGCGGAACGGTAGACGGTTTGATAGAAGTGGAAAAGGAAGGCAAAAAAGGCCTGTATAACATGGCGGGCAAACTAGTTGTGCCCGTAGACTACGATCAGCTATTGCCCTTAACGGATGGTGAGAATTTAGCTTTATTGAAAGCCGGCAACGATTACTTTTATCTTAAAAAGGATACCACTATTACCGATAAACTGATTGATTTTAGAATTGCGGATGTGCTTTCTAAAGTAAAACATTACGCTAGTTCGTTTACCTGGGATGAAAACAGCAACCAAAACATTATGGAGTATAATTCGAGAGACGACGCTACCGCGCTTGTTGTATCGCCTTCTTATCTTGTGGAATGGCAATTTCTCGATAAATTCCTTGATTTTACTAACCCGCTGCGCAAGTTAATGGTAGCAGACGGCGAAGAAGGGGGTGATAATAGCGAGACCGTTGCCATCACTTACGATGGCGAAGAAAAAGATGATAACAATTGGTTCCAAAGTACATTCTATTCGGTATTAGAAAATTACCTGAACGGCAGGGGCGATTTATATGAAAGCAAGAAAGTGCTTGTTGTGGATAAGAAACAGAATCGGGTGATGGGGTTCGACCCGAAGTATCTTGGTGATGAAATTGGAGGTGTAGGGAGAAGTGGCGAATGTAAAGACAATCACTTAAAAGCCATCAACGATTCGTTGTTTGAATATAAAACAACGGCTGTGCTTTATCAGGATTTATTAGATTCAACAAGGTTTTTACGCGAGGGCCCATCGTACCATTATCTCCAAATAAAAAAGGACAAACTGGTTGCGTTAAAAAGCAACCGAAGGTTCCCAACTCAATTCGTAAAGCTGGATGACTCTTACCTGCAGGGTTGTTATCTTATAGCCCCCGTAAACGACAAAGGAAAAGATAAAAGGACAAATTATGCAACCGACGAAATTTTGCAGTTGATGAAGAACGAAATTTATGCTTCATATAACTATAAATTTAAAAATAAACGATGGAATGAGATTTTTAATTACCAGGCTACAAATAATAGCGGGGAAAGCGGTTTGAATGTTAATGTAGACGATTCGCTAACCGTTATTGATAAGTATAACATCGATTTTTTAAATCGTAAACTACAGATAAAAAAGCCTGCCGTGGTTGCGTTTAGATGAGGATTATAGCACGGGTGTTATGGTATTTCGCATTTTTTTGGGTACTGGTGCTAAGCGCCGGTACCTTTATACAATACCTCGATTTTAAGCACGACAGCTTTTTTTTGCGCATCAAGCATCAAGCAGTAGAAACCGGCTGGTACCTGCCGGCCTTTTACTGCCACATTTTTGCGAGTAGTGTTATCCTTATCATTGGCTTTTTCCAGTTCTCCAAAAATGTTTACAACAACAGGCCGCTGCATAAAATGCTGGGGAAGATTTATGTGTTCGGCATCCTGTTTATCGCAGCGCCGGGGGCGTACGTGATGACGCTTTTCGTAAACCGGGGCCCCGGCGTTTTCGCGTCATTTTTAATACAGAACACCCTTTGGGTAGCCTGCACCTTAGCCGCCTGGCTATTGGTAATGAAAGGCCGCATAGGCGACCATAAAAAGATGATGCGCCGTAGTTATGCGCTGGCTTTCGGTGCGGTAACGCTCAGGTTTTATATCTGGCTATTCAGCACGTTTGGGCATGGCGTAAACTTTGAGCATAATTACCTCATCATCGCATTCGCCAGTTGGGTGCCGAATTTACTGGTGGCGGAAGTCAACAATTGGTATGAAGAGAAGACTAAACTGCCCTTATCAGCCGGAGAATAAGCCACCATGTCATACGAGGGAGCGAAGCGACGAGATATCTTGTTGGATATGCAGAGCGGATTTGCAATGTGGCAAACTTTGCATCATTAACAAGTTCTCTCCCTCGTACCTCGGTTCGAGATGACATGGTGGTGAAAGTATTTCTTAAAGAATATACTTCGTACTTAAAAAGTTGGAATCGTTATCGTTTACGATTTCGTTGAGGAGTTGCTTATTGCTTTCGTTGAGTTTTGTGGCTACCAGCGAACGGATAGAGAACGACCGTAGCGCATCGTGTACCGAAAGCGTGCCCTCCGCACTATCCTTTCGCCCGGTGAAGGGGAACACATCCGGCCCGCGCTGGCACTGGCTATTAATGTTTACGCGGCTCACCAGGTTCACGAAGGGGTCTATCAGTGCCGAGATCTCTTTGGCATCGTTGCTGAAGATACTTACCTGCATGCCATGCGGCGAATCGATCTGGTATTCGATGGTTTCTTCCAAAACCTCAAACGGAATTACGGGGATTATCGGGCCAAACTGCTCCTCGCGATAAAGCTTCATTTTCTCGTTAACCGGGTAAACCACCGCCGGGAACACGAATGATTCGGCCGTTACGCCGCCATGTTCGTTCATTACTTTTGCCCCGTTGGCAATGGCGTCGTCTATGCATTCTTTTAGATAATCGGGTTTATGCGGCTCGGGAAGCGGAGTGAGCTTTACGCCGTCCGTCCAGGGCAGGCCGGGCTTTAGTGCACTTACGGCTTCGCTCAATAGTTTTAAAAACTCGTTGGCAACTTCTTTGTGTACAAAGATGATCTTGATAGCCGTACAGCGTTGCCCGTTGAACGAAAGTGAGCCCAGTATGCACTCGCTTACCGCGAGCTTCAAGTCGGCATTTTTGGTAACGATGGCGGCATTTTTGGCATCGAGGCTCAGCACCGCACGCAGCCGGTTAACCTTTGGGTGGCGTTTCTTCAGGTCGTTGGCCACCTTGCTGCTACCGATAAAGGCTAGCACGTTGATCTTGCCGGTAGCCATCAGCCCGGGCGTAACCACCGCGCCTCGGCCATAAACCGTATTCACCACCCCTTTCGGGAAAGCATCTTTAAATGCCTCCAGCAGCGGGTAGTGCAACAAGGTGCCGTGCTTAGGTGGTTTAAATAGTATGGTGTTGCCCATGATGAGGGCGGGAATGAGTGTGGTAAAAGTTTCGTTCAGCGGATAATTGAAGGGCCCCATGCAAAGCACCACGCCCAGTGGCGAGCGGCGTATCTGCGCAACCAGGCCCTCGGCAATCTCGAAACGGGAAGATTGCCTGTCGATGTCTTTAAGGCCGTCGATGGTGGCATTGATGTATTCCACCGTGCGGTCGAACTCCTTGGCAGAGTCGGCGTATGATTTGCCTATCTCCCACATAATTAGCTTAACGATGAGCGTGCGCTGCTCTATCATCTTATACACGAACTGGTCCATGCATTTAATGCGGTCTACAATGCTCATGGTTGGCCATTCGCCGCGGCCGTTATCGTAGGCTTTCAGGGCCGCTTCCATGGCTTCCATGGCTTCGTACTCTCCGCAAACGGGATAGGTGCCAATTAGCTTACGTTTCAGTACGCCATCTGCATCGGGCAACATTACGGGCGAGTAAACCTCGCTTACATCGCCATCCCATTGGCGCATTTCGCCGTTAACTAAATATTCGCGCTGGTGTATTTCTTCTATACGGTGCTGCTCGGGAATTTCCTCCTCCGGCACAAACATGCTTAAGAGTTGTTGCTGATAATCTTGCATAGATAGGGCTTTTGATGTATGCTAAAATACGATTGTTTGAAGGGGAAAGCAAGATACAAAGCGAAAGGTTTTTGGAAAAATGACGACAGGGTGGTAGTAGCGGGATTACAAACATTATCGGATTAGCCTGCTATCAATAGCCAGCGCGCTTACTTTTTCAATCGTTACGATATCGTGATAACCGGGAAATAATGGGTTCAACAGATAATTATATTCGAACTTGTTAATGGCCGACCGCACTTTAACGACGAGGTATTTCTTCTCGTCCATCAATTTATCGCCAATAATTTGATTAGCTATGTTATCTGCCAGCATCCATTCTTTTGGGTAGTGCTTATCGGGCAGCGTATATATCAATTCGTCGCCAACCGATAGCTCCAGCCGGATGATATAAAGCTCGGGAGGTATATTGTCCGGGTCGAAGTGCGCGAGGTTTTCCAGGAAAGCGAGCGAACTATTCTCGCTGGTATATAACATATAGGTACCAGCGCTATTCCATCTGCCGCCAAATTTAAAAGAGCCAAAGCCCGAAATGTCCCGGGCGTGTTTCTTTGATTTGGCTATACGGTAAATGGTCATCGGCCTTATCAGGAATAAACACCGTATTCAATCCGGCCTAAAATATTATCTACCATGGCTAAGCCTGTTGGAATGTGAAAAAGGTCGATGGGCTTCATAAAGTTTAGCGCACGTATTTCGCTATTAAGCCAGCGTTGTGCCTTGGTTTCATCGCCAAAAACATCAAAGGCATGTTCAACAACTTTAGCAATTTCGATGAGGTATGAAGATGTACGGCTATCCAGCAAATCCTCGTCTTTTTTCCTTTCGAATGTTTTTACGGAAAGATGCAGGATGTTTTCGGCAAAGGCCTTTTTGGATATGCCTAAATGCCCTATCAGCGCATCTAAAGATGCTTTTTTTAAGCCCTTATTACTTAGGGCTATCAAATCGAACTCTGAATTTATTTGGGCATCTACCAATTTTGCACCGCCCAATAAATGCATCATGCTCAACCCACCCGATTTTGCTTGTTTTTCCAATACAGCCATAGCGACATTTTTACCAAATATAAGGATAAATTGTCGTTGATTGTTTGTGGAAGTAAAAATTGAAGCAAGAAGCCCGATTTAATTGTGTCTCAAAAGCGACAACTTCTGTTTATATTTAAAAACGAATACATTTGTATTAAATACATTGGTTTATAATTATGCCTACTGAAGTTGACGAGCGCCCACGAGTTTATCTTGATAAAGTTCACCTAAAAGGATTTAAGTCCATTGAAGATTTAACTATAGATTTTCAAAAGGGGTTGAATATTTTGATAGGGAAGAACGGGTCGGGGAAGTCTAATTTTTTGGATTTTATTCATCAGGCGGTGCACACAGACGCAAATTCTAAAATTTTATTCAAGTATGCTAACCTTAGATTCTTATCTGAAGACAACCATACGTTTGTGCTTGAATTAGAAAAAGCCACTTATAACAGAATTGACAAAGAAAGTATTCCAGATGCCATAAATGTATTCGAACGTTTGATTATTGATAATCAAACGTTGCTTGATACGACTAATGAATCAGATTCCCGCACTGCATTCTTGTACTATGGGAGGAAAATCTTTTATAGGAAACTAACAAGATTATTTATCAATTTAGGGTATCAAAATATATATCCGTTGTATATTAAATTTAATCTCCCCAATAAACTCACTTGTATAGATATTCCTGGTACGCTCCGCATTGGCTTAGAAAACGAATTTTATTACTGGATATATCCCGATACATTGCCATTTATCAGCGAGATTTTTTGGAAAGTTGAGTCTTCATATGATGTGGATGATATAGATACAATTAGCAAAATTTCAGTGCCTGCTATAAACGAACATTTAATTTTCAACCAAGACATAGTCACATCTTTAAAGAAATTTACTCCAATTGAAGATGTAAAGTTTAATACCAATCTAAATGTTTACAAGGATGAAAAAAGCGTTACTATTGAAAACATCAAACTGGAGTTCTTAATAAACGGAAACTGGTTGCCTTGGTCTCAATTATCCGACGGCACGAGACGTCTTTTCTTTATTGTCTCTGAAGTAATATATGCAACTGGTTTTGTGTTGATTGAAGAACCCGAACTCGGCATCCACCCTCATCAATTTCACTTATTGCTGAATTTCTTAAAAGAGCAATCCGAAGACAAACAAATTATACTTTCTACGCACTCGCCTAAAGCGTTGGACCATTTGAATGAAAACGAATTAGGGAATATATTAATCGCCGAGTATGATTTAGGAAAAGGCACCCAAATTCGCCACCTTACAGATGAGGAGACCGATAAGGCAAAAGAATACATAAAAGAAGTTGGCTTTTTTAGCGATTACTGGCTTATGTCGGATTTGGAACAATGGTAAAAGTTGGGCTTGTGGGCGAAGACCCGAATGATACTTCTTCAATAAAAAATTTGTTAGAGCAACGCTATCGGGGGAAAGCCGTCTTTCTTCCTATTGTTAAAGGAGTTAAGGGGCATCAGTTGGGTTCTGATAAAATAAAAAACACGTTAAAAGTAGAATTTGATCCCCAAAAACACCAAGTCGTCGTATTTATTAGGGATTTAGATGCTTTTAGGTCACAAGAAGATAAATTAAAAGAAAGGCTGCTATGGTTTAAAGAGTTAGACGCCATTGCCAAAAACAGAGGTGTGCTTCTTTTAAACATATGGGAATTGGAGGCATTGATATTCGGCGATATGGAGACATTTAACAAAGTACATGGAATTAAGTATGCGTTTAAAAAGGATCCTACATTTGTTGAAAGGCCTAAAGAACGGCTCAAACAAATTACCCGACACACACAAAATCCCTACAGGGAATCTCATTGTCCCGATCTCTTCAAAAAATTAAGTATCGACAAGATAGAGCAAAAGTGCAGTTGCTTTAAAGAGTTCATTAAAGAATTAGAAGCAAAGCTAAATTAGGCTCTAAAGAAAAAGCCAATAACATTGCTGCTATTGGCTTCATTTAAGTTCTAAAGATTTTACTATTTTTTCTCCAGTTTGCTGGCCGCTCCCTCATCCATAAACCATTGCAAATCGCCATTGCTGGTTTCAACGATTAGTTGGGCAGGGTATAGCTCGATATTTTGTTCGTCTTCTAAAATGTGCTTTACTGCTTCTGCTTTGCCTTCGCCGTACACCAGGAACGCAATGTGATGCGCGTTGTTGATGAGCGGAGCGGTAAAGGTAATGCGGTTCATTTTTACCTCGTCGATGTATAGGGCCTGTACCGACGCGCTTTCATCCTGCAGTACCGAAGTGTGCGGGAACAGTGATGCGGTATGCGAGTTATCGCCCAGGCCAAGGATAACGAGGTCGAAACTGGCGTTATGCCCGTCGAAGAATTCGATTAGCTTGCGAGTGTATTGCTTGGCGGCTTCTTCGGCACCCAGTTCGGTTTGCACCGGGAATACGTGGGCGGGATTAATCCCCAGCGGGTCGAACAAGGTGTTCTTCGCCATCAGGTAATTGCTCTGCGAATCGCTCAAAGGTACATCGCGCTCATCGCCAAAAAAGAACCATACCTTTTCCCATTCTATCTTATCGCGGTAATCGCTTACCAGCAGCTCGTGAAGCTTTTTTGGAGAACTGCCGCCGCTTAAAGCAACGCTGAATCGGCCGTTCTTTTCTATAGCCGCTGCTGCTGTGTTGGCGAAGAATTCCGCCAGGCTGGCCAGTACTTCATCGGCAGTTTTAAATACGTTCAGTTTCATAAACTTATTTTTTACCGTTTACAGGCAGGGTGAACCAGTTGAAACCATCGCGGGCAATTAATGCCTCAGCAGATTCCGGCCCCCACGAGTCGGCAGAATAATTAGGGAAATTCAGGCTCTTTTTATTGTGCCAGGTGTTCAATATCGGCATTACCAGCTCCCATGCTGCTTCTACCTGGTCGCCACGCATAAACAAGGTTTGGTCGCCATGCATGGTATCCAGTATCAGGGTTTCGTAAGCCTCGGGTGCCTGGTTGGTGTAGGTGCCTTTATAATCAAACACCATATCCACCACATTAAGTACCATATCAATACCGGGGCGTTTAGCCTGTACCTGCAAACGGATGCTCATCTCGGGCTGTATGCTAATGATGAGCCTGTTTTGCTGCCAGCTTTCGGCCGCTTCGGTTGGGAATATCAAATGCGGAACATCCTTAAATTGTATGGAAATAACAGATGACGACTGATGCATCCTCTTGCCGGTACGCACGTAAAATGGCACACCCTGCCAGCGCCAGTTATCTACAAAAAATTTAAAGGCTGCAAACGTTTCGGTGTTCGAATTGGGATCAACTTTGGCTTCTTCGCGGTAGCCGGGAACTTCTTTGCCTTTCATCCATCCGCTACCATACTGGCCACGCACGGCAGAATTGCGAATATCCGCGGGTGTAAAACGGCGCATGGCCTTCAATACATCCACCTTGCGGTCGCGCACCTCATCAGCAACAAAACTAACCGGTGGCTCCATGGCTACATGGCAAAGCAATTGCAGCAAGTGGTTTTGTATCATATCGCGCATGGCGCCCGAGCCATCGTAATAATCGCCGCGGTCCTCCACGCCTAATTGCTCCGTTACCGAGATCTGTACGTGTTCGATATAGTTGCGGTTCCACAGCGGTTCCATAATGGAGTTAGCAAAGCGGAAGGCCATGATGTTCTGCACGGTCTCTTTGCCAAGGTAATGGTCGATACGGTATATCTGGCACTCATCAAAAATGCCTTTCAGCAATTCGTTCAGTTCCTTGGCGGTTTCCAGATCGTGGCCAAACGGTTTTTCGATGATGATACGCACTCTGTTCTTATCCTCGGCCAGTTTGGCTTTATGGATGTTAGAAGCAATTATCGGGAAGAAATTTGGTGCAACGGCGAGGTAAAACAACACATTGGCCGTGGCTTTCCATTCTTCGTTATGCGCGTCTATGCGCTTGCCAAATTCTTTATAGGTCTCAAAATCGGTAGCGTCTGATACCTGGTAATAGATGTTCTTTACGAATTCGGCCCACTTCTTAGCGTCGGTTTTGCCGCTGCGCGAGAATTGGTCTATATCCTTATGCAAATTGTCCCTAAACTGCTCATCGGTAAGCTTGGTACGGCCCGTGCCGATGATGGAGAACTGCTTCGGCATCCAGCCATCTAAAAAAAGATTGTAAAGGGCCGGGGCAATCTTGCGGGAGTTAAGGTCGCCCGTGCCGCCGAAAATGATAAATATGGTAGGCTCGGATTTTACATTACTCATTGTCGTAATTTTTTTGAGTGAAGAATCAAGAGATAAGAATCAAGAACCAAGATRACGAAATAAATTCAGCCAGCTTCCTGTCTTAATTCTTGACTCTTGGTTCTTGATTCTGGTTTAGTTTTTAGCTTTTAGGTACCCATTGCGTGTGGAAGGTACCCTCTTTGCCTATCAACTCGTAAGTGTGTGCACCAAAATAATCGCGCTGTGCCTGGGTTAAGTTAGATGGCATGCGTTCGCTCCGGAAAGCATCGAAATAACTTAAGGAAGCAGCAAAAGCCGGCGTGGCAATGCCTGCCGACACTGCCGATGACACAATTTTGCGAATGCCCGGCAGTGTGCCTTGTACCAATGCGGCTACATCTGCATCGAGCAGCAGGTGGGCCAGCGATTGGTCTTTACCGTATGCGCCATAAATATTCTCGAGGAATTTAGAGCGGATGATACAGCCGCCGCGCCATATCTTGGCAATCTCGTCCAGCTTCAGTTCGTATTTGTACTCGGTCGACGCATTGGATAGCATGTGCATACCCTGCGCGTAGCTGATAATCATGGTAAAGTAGAAGGCCTGCTCAAGGGCAGCAACCAGTTCTTCGGTATTGCCCTCTATAGCCTGGTGGTCTTCGGTACTATAGATGCCGGCTGCTTCTGTGCGCAAAGCTTTGTATTTAGACATATCGCGCATCGATACTGCGGTATCTACCGTTGGGATAGGTGCCTGCAGATCCATGGCGCTTTGCGAGGTCCATTTACCGGTGCCTTTGGCACGGGCCTCATCTTTAATGTCGTCTAATAGTAAATGGTCGGTACCCGGTGCTTTATATTTGAAAATATCTTTGGTGATATCTAACAGGAAAGACTGCAGGCGACCTTCGTTCCACTCGGCAAAAATTTTACCGATGGTATCGTTATCCAGCTTCAAACCTTTTTTCATTATCTCGTAGGTCTCGGCAAGCAATTGCATAATACCATACTCGATGCCGTTGTGTACCATCTTCACAAAGTGACCCGATGCACCCGGACCGATATAGGTTACGCAAGGCACGCCGTCCACTTTAGCGGCAATGGCCTCAAATATGGGCTTCATTACATTGTAAGCTTGCTTATCGCCGCCCGGCATCATGCTTGGGCCTTTGCGCGCGCCTTCTTCACCACCGGATACACCCATGCCGAAGAAGTGCAAGCCGATAGCTTCCAGTTGTTCTACACGGCGGTTGGTGTCGGTAAAGTGCGAGTTACCACCGTCGATTAAAATATCGCCTTTTTCCAACAAGGGAGTTAGCTCCTCAATTACGGCATCAACAATTTTACCGGCAGGTACCAGCATCATAATGGCACGCGGGGTAGTAAGGCTTGCTATAAATTCTTTTACATCGCCAAAGCCCTTTGCTTTGCGGTCGCCTGCTTCTTCGTTTAAGGAAGATACCTTGCCGGCATCTTTATCATGCCCTGCTACCGCGAAGCCGTGATCGGCCATGTTGAGCAGTAAGCTGCGGCCCATAACACCCAGGCCTATCATGCCAAAGGCATATTTATCTGTTGTTGCGCTCATGTTATTTGAGGTTTTCGTCTTTAAGGTCGTTTAATATTTTTTTAGTTGTTTCGAAGTCGGTATGCTGAAAGGCGCGGATGCCCAGCTTTTCGGCTGTTTTTACAAACATAATGCGGTCGTCGAAATACACGCATTGTTCTGGCGAGGCCTGGGCAATACCCATAGCTAATTGCCAGATGCCCGGATCGGGCTTGCGCATTTTTACCTCGCACGACGAGATAAAGGTGTCAAATGCCTCGTGCAGTTTAAATTTCTTTACGCGGTAATCGTTCAGTTCCTTGCCTTCATTATTGATGGAAATGACGCGGAAACCGCAGTTCTTTTTCCACTCTTTTAAATACTTCAGCATATCCGGCAATTCTTTCGATTGCGCGTACATGAATTCCTTAAAATCTTCGCGAACAAATTCGCGGGGATGGTTAAATATCACCGTATCGAGGTACTGATCCAGCGTGATGCTGCCAATCTCGTACACATTGAAGATGAAGTTATGCAGGGCGTTCACTTCCTCGTAATCCAGCCCGAATTTCTTCGCTGCTTCCTTACGCGATTCATGGCCCCAGCCGTTAGTCAGCAAGATGCCGCCTACGTCAAAAAAAAGGATCTTCAGATCGGTGTATTTCATTTATCGGAGATGTGAGTTTTGCTCTTAAATCCCCTCTAGAGAGGGGCGTGTGCCGGGCTCAGCGCGGTGGCGGGGTGTGTTAACCACGCGGATTAACACACCCCTGCCCCCTCTCTCAAGAGGGGAGTCGCACAATGCCCTCGCTTTTTTAAAGCTAAAAGGCTTAAACCTTTTCTTTTTGTTCTTCTATCGCTTTCAGTAATTTTTCGAAAGGCTTGTTAAACTTCTCAATACCTTCATCTTCCAGTTGTTGGGTGATGGCATCAAGGTCGATACCTAAATCTTTTAGTTTGGCCAAAGTCGCGGTTGCTTCGCCTAAACCCAATTCCAGGGTGTTGGCAGCGATACCATGGTCGCGGAACGCATCAACGGTCTCCAATGGAACGGTATCCACAGTAGCGGGGCCGATAAGGGCCTCTACGTATTTAGTGTCTTTAAATGCAGGGTTTTTGCTGCCGGTACTTGCCCAAAGCAAACGCTGCGGCTGCGCGCCTTCGGCTGCCAATTTCTCCCAACGTTCGCCGCTGAATACGCGTTTGTAAATTTCGTATGCTTTTTTTGCTGACGCGATAGCAACCTCGCCAACCAATTCTTTAGCGCCTTTTGCTTCCAGCAATGGATCTACAGCCACGTCGATGCGGCTTAAGAAGAAACTTGCTACCGATGAGATATGCGCAATTTTGTGGCCGGCGGCTAAATGCTCTTCCAAACCTGCGATGTAGGCATTGGCTACTTCCTCGTAACGCTCTAAACCAAAAAGCAAGGTAACGTTGATGTTAATGCCTTTGGCGATAGATTGCTGTATGGCTACCAGGCCCGGTTTGGTGCCCGGAATTTTGATCATCACGTTCTTACGGTCAACCTGTTTCCAAAGCAGTTCCGCCTGTGCAGCAGTACCTTCGGCATCAAGCGCCAAAAACGGCGATACCTCTAGGCTAACGTAACCGTCTTCGCTTTTAGGCTCTTCGTTATAAACACCTTCGAACAAAGCACAGGCTGCCTGTATATCTTTTACTGCTAAACCAAAAAATAATTCTTCGGTAGTTTTTGCTTCGGCACCAAGGGTTTTGATGTCTTCATTATAATCCGAGCTGCCGGTGATGGCTTTCTCGAAAATAGCGGGGTTAGAGGTAACGCCTCTTACGCCGTCTTCATCTATCAGTTTTTGCAGTTTGCCCGAAGAGATAATCTCGCGGTCGATAAAATCAAGCCAAATGCTCTGGCCGAAATCATGTATTTGTTTAACGTTGTTTGCCATATTCAGGAATATTAAAATTGTTCGTTTTGTGTTGTTGCTGAGGCCAATAGCCTCTTGTTGTTTATGTAAAGTTCTTAATTAATCAGCTATCTTTTGTTAAGCAAATCTCCTTATTGTGCTATGCCAGCGTAAAAAAGCATCAGTTATTGGCTGCTACCAAAATCTCCAGCTCAAAACCTATAAAAAGCCCACTTTCTATTACACCTGTGATGGCCTTTATATCGCGTTCCATTGTGTCGGGCACATTGTCGAAATAACAATCGAGTATCAAATTATTGTTCTCGGTAATTACCGGGCCATCCTTGCCTTTTGCGGGCCTGAGTATAATACTGTTGGCCCCCAGTTTTTTTAGCTCGGCTTCCACATGCAGCAATGCCTGCGGGAACACCTCTATGGGGATAGGGAAGTTGGTATTTATCTTGTCTACTATCTTACTATCGTCTACAATAATATAGCTGCGCTTGCTGCTGGCTATCAAAAGTTTCTCTTTGAACATGGCCCCGCCGCGGCCTTTTATCAGGCTGTTTTTTGGGTCAACCTCATCGGCGCCATCAAAAAGCCAATCGGGCGTATGCTCGTACAAAGTAGTCATGGGTATGCCCAGCTTGCTCAAAAACATGGATATTTCTATCGATGTGGGTATGGCCAGCACATTCAGTTTTTCGGCTTTGATGCGTTCGGCAATGGCCAATAGCGCCATATAAACCGTAGAACCCGAACCCACGCCCAGTATATCGCCGTCCTTCACCATTGCGGCAATTTGCTGCGCTACTTTTTGCTTACCAATTGGGTTGATGATCTCGGAGGACCATTTAAGCTCGCTTATTAAACTCATTGTTTTAGATTTGAGAAGTGAGACTTGAGATATGAGACCGAAGCCTCTTTTATCTCAAATCTCAAATCTAATATCTCACATCTATAAAAGCGCTTTCGCTTTTTTAACTACGTTATCAACTGTAAAGCCGAAGTGTTTGTATAGGTCTTCTGCCGGGGCCGATTCGCCGAAGGTGGTCATGCAAAGCGTGTCGCCCTCGTCTGTTGTGTATTTGTGCCAGCCCATAGGCGATGCCATTTCTACAGCTAAACGTTTGCGACTTGCTTTAGGCAATACCGATTCTTTGTAAGCTGCATCCTGCGCTTCGAATAACTCCCATGATGGCATGCTCACCACGCGGGTTGAGATACCTTCTGCTTCCAGTTTGGCCTGCGCATCCATAATCAACGCTACTTCAGAACCGGTTGCCAGTAGTATCAGGTCAATGCCTTTGCTGGCTTCTGATAATACATAAGCGCCTTTTTCTACACCTGATGCTTTGCCGTATTTATCCTGATCGAGAATAGGTAATCCCTGGCGGGTGAATATCAATACGGTTGGCCCACCTTTCTTCTCTATGGCTACCTTCCAGGCAAATGAACTTTCGTTGGCATCTGCCGGACGGATAACAGTAACGTTCGGGATAGCGCGCAATGTGGCTAAATGCTCTATTGGCTGATGCGTTGTTCCATCCTCGCCAAGGCCGATACTATCGTGCGTATAAACGAATATCGGGCTGATCTTCATAATGGCTGCCAAACGTATCGGCGGGCGCATATAATCGGCAAATTGCAGGAAGGTGGCGCCAAAGGGCAGCACGCCTTTTGTAAGCGACATACCGTTCAATGCCGAACCCATGGCATGCTCGCGGATACCGAAGTGGAAGTTGCGGCCCGCGCGGTTCTCTGAGGTGAATGAATCGTATTCTTTCAGGTTGGTTTCGGTAGATGGGGCCAGATCTGCTGCACCACCAATTAAGTTTGGCAGGCCTGCAGCGATTGCGTTAAGCACTTTGCCCGATGCCTGGCGGGTTGCCATTTTAGGGTCGCTTCCTTTAAAAACAGGCAGTTTATCGGCCCAGCCTGCAGGCAGTTCGCCTGATGCTGCGGTTTCGTATTCAGCAGCTAATTCCGGGAATTTCGCTTTGTATTTAGCAAACAGTTCGTTCCATTTGGCTTCGGTTTTTTCGCCGCGTGCGCCTTTGGCATGGTAGTATTCTAAAACCTCGGCAGGCACGTTGAATGATTTTTCCGGATCGAAACCGAAGAATTCTTTTACCAGTTTTATCTCATCGGCACCCAGCGGCGAACCGTGCGAGCCTGCTGTACCCGATTTGTTAGGACTGCCGTAGGCGATCAGCGAACGTACGCGGATAAGCGATGGTTTCTGCGATTCGGATTTTGCATTGATCAAAGCCAGCTCTAAAGCATGGGTATCGTTCACATCAGCAATTTCCTGCACATGCCAGCCGTAAGAGCGGAAGCGCGCGCTTACATCCTCGTTGAAGGCGATATCGGTACTGCCTTCTATCGAGATATGGTTATCATCGTATAAGTAGATCAGGTTGCCTAACTGTAAATGGCCAGCTAAAGAAGCTGCTTCTGATGTTACGCCTTCCATCATATCGCCATCGCTTACGATAGCATAAACGTTATAGTTGAAAAGGTCGAAGCCTGGTTTGTTGTAACGCGCTGCCAGGTGTTTTTGCGCGATGGCAAAGCCTACGCCGTTGGCGAAACCCTGGCCTAATGGGCCGGTAGTAACATCTACGCCGGGAGCCAAACCGTATTCGGGGTGACCGGCGGTTTTACTGTTCATCTGGCGGAATGCCTTGATATCGTCTAAACTCAAATCGTAACCTGTTAAGTACAGGAAATTATATTGCAATATACAAGCGTGGCCTGCCGAAAGGATAAACCTGTCGCGGTTCGCGAAATCGGGGTTCTTGGGGTTGTAATTCAAAAATTTGGTCCACAATACGTGGCCCATTGGTGCCAGTGCCATTGCGGTGCCCGGGTGGCCCGAGTTTGCTTTTTGTACTGCATCCGCAGAAAGGATCCTTACGGTATCTATCGCTAATGTTTCGAGTGCTTGATTTGGTTTTTCCATTATTGTATTAAAAAAGAGGGGTATTTATTTTGTTGGGGTTGCCATTGCTGTATGGGTAACCGGGTGTTTATCTTCTGCCCATAATCTCGCCCCGCCCTTTATGCCATCCGCATTGGTTACTATCTTCATGTTTTTATCAAGCTTAAAAGTAAGCTTATCGGAGTTGCCTCCGCCTATATATAGGTAGTCGTAATTAAACACAGTTTTCAGAATTTTGAAAACCTTTTTAATACGGCTGTTCCATTTTTTTACGCCTTCTTTATCAAGGGCTATATCGCCGATGTATTCGTCATAATCGCGGCCTTTTGATACCGGGTGATGCGCTACCTCTAAATGCGGCAGCAGGTGCCCATCCATTAATAATGCTGTACCAAAACCAGTACCCAGGGTAATCACCATTTCGAGGCCTTTGCCGCTTACTACGCCGAGGCCCTGCATGTCGGCATCGTTCACTACCTGTGCATCTTTGCCCAAAGCATCCTCCAGCTTTTGGCGGAAATTTACATCCTTCCAAAAATCGTTACCCAGGTTTGGAGCTGTTTTTACAACGCCGTTCCGCACGTAACCGGGGAAGCCAACCGATACCTTATCGTATGGCGGATAATCCTTCACCAGCGTTTTGATGGATTTGATCACGTTTTCGGGGTTAGCCGGTTTTGGCGTTACCACTTTCTTGTAGTCCATCTTCAGCGTGCCTTTGCTATCCAAAATTGTGGCCTTAATGCTGGAACCACCGATATCAATAGAAAGGATTTTTATCTGGCTTGGCGTAGTTTTCATTAACCGGTGATTTTGTATACACTTGCTTGATTTTTAGAGTTTGTAAATATCACATTTTTAATAATAAATACGTATAAAATGTATATTAAAACACTATACTTTATTTAATCTTAACACTATATTTATGCTTACAAGCCACGAAACCGTTACCATATGGCCTAACTTTGGCTAATTAAGCCCTTTATTTTAAAAAGGTTGGTCAACTATTGCAAAAAACGACTTTTTTGACATTGAGGAAACGATGTGCAGATGTGCAAATTTCAAATGTGCAGATGAAAAAAAGCATAACAGGGTTATTTCTCTTATTTGCCCATCTGTAATCCGCACACTTGAAATCAAATCTTCCTCATTTGCACATTTACGCTCAGATAATTAATTTTACCCCTCAATCTTAAACTTAATATGGCAAAGGCATCTGATATAAAAAACGGCAACATCCTTAAGTTCAATGGGGAGTTGGTACAGGTAGAAGAGTTTTTACACCGCACGCCGGGCAACCTGCGCGCATTTTACCAGGCACGTATGCGTAACGTGCGGTCGGGTAAGCTGGTCGAATACCGTTTCCGTACCGATGAAGAGGTAGATATACGCCGCGTAGAGACCGGCGATTACCAATACCTGTACGAAGACGGAGATGCGCTGGTGGTGATGGATAACGCCACTTACGACCAGCACAACGTGCCCAAGTCATTATTCGGCGCTGCGGTTAAATTTTTGAAGGAAGGCACTAACGTAATCGTAGCTTTTGAAAGCGACGAACCGATAATGGGTTCTATCCCAGGCTCTGCCGAATTGGAGATAACCTACACCGAACCAGCCGTAAAAGGCGATACCTCGACAGGTGCGCAAAAAAATGCAACCGTTGAAACCGGTGCAGAGATACGCGTACCCTTATTCATCAATATAGGCGACAAAGTAAAGGTTGACACCGCTACCGGCACCTATGTTGAGCGGGTGAAAGGGTAAGTCTGCCCAGTCTCCGAAAGGGGAGTAAGAAATTTCAAGCCTCTTTGGGAGGCTTTTTTATTTTAAGCTTTCTATTACCCTACCGATATAGGCCATTGTCGGCGCGTAGGTCTCAATGCCGTGGCCCACATTATTAAACACTTTAACATCTTTTAAACTGCGGATTTTAGCTTTGGCTGCCTCAACTGATTTCTGGTAAGGGAATAATATATCGGCAGTGCCTTCCAGCAGGTAGGTGGGCGTATTTATCTTTAATAGTTCCTTGTTCATGTCGTAAGGTTTTTGGGTGTTATCCTTATAACGGCTTATTGCAAATACTTCATAATCGATCAGCAACTGTTCGGCTGCCGGGGAAATTTGATGTGTTGGCTTGCAAAGGATTGCCTTACCCAAAAACTTCCGTACGTTTTTTTCACTGGGAGAAATGATGGGGAGCAAATTGTAGTACAGGTTTTTTAGAGTGAGCGAAAAGGACTGCAAACAGCCCGGATTAAGTAAAAATGCAGCCTGCACTTTTTGCGGGTGCGAGATACAAAGCTTCATAGCTATTAGCCCACCGAAAGAAGCACCGGCGATATAAGCCTTGCCGATATTCAGCATATCCAATACTTCTGCCGCCCATTCACCATACCCTTCCGATTTAATATCAGGCGTGCTGCCATCGCTTAAGTTGGGCAGTCCGTTGGTTTCTGCCAGATATATTCTCAACGGCGTGCCCAGGTTGACCAGCCCGTTATCTAAATCCCAAAACAGCGAAGTGGTACGCGCGCCGGGAAATATCACCAACGTTTCGGCTTCCTTAAGCTGCGTATTTACACCCCATACCTGCGTATGGCCTAACGATGTTTTAACGGAGATGCGTTCGTAGGTTTTCTTGTTGGCCTGTTCCAGTTGGGCAACCCAGTTCTTAAACCAGGCGGTATCTTGCTCCGGGTTTTTAAAAGACGAAGTATGTTTTATTTGCATTGCGATTACGATGGCAATTAGGTTGCGGCAAATGTATCATTAAAGCACATGAGAGGCAAGTGACGTCCTTTTTGGAGGCTTTTTTGTTCGGTGTTAATGTTTTACATTTGATTATGCAGGAAATAGAGAAATACAAGCAGCTTATTTTACCTGTGCTAAGGCGCTACTTCATTAAACGCGCCGCCATTTTTGGTTCCATAGCCAAAGGGAATTATAATGCCGACAGCGATATCGACCTTTTAATTGAGGGAGATACTGGGTTTACTATATTTAAACTGCTCTCGCTTGAGGAGGAAATAGCCGAACTGACCCACCGCAAAGTAGACCTCGTTGAATACAGCGCCATCAAACCGTCTATCAGGCAGGAAGTCCTTCAGTCTGCAATTGCCATTTTATGAGCAGAGGCATTTTAAAATGCTGTTATTTATAATCCGGCGATGAATATATACAGCCGATTATTAAAACTTTACCGTACCAATGCAATAAAGACTCCGCTTGAGGATTTTACTACCGAGATATTAGCTGGTATCTTAGACGGGAACAAAGAAATACTCACATCATTTGTAAATCATATATTGAACATTGAGGGCGATGGATTTTCCATAAGCACACAGGACATCTATTTGTTAAATGATGATTTTTGCCCAGATTGTCGCGTAGATTTAGTTGTTAAGTCGCCAAGTGTCCTTTGCTTTATTGAAAACAAAGTGGAATCAAAAGAGGGATATATTCAATTGGAAAGATATGGAAAGGCGTTGAATAAATACAAAAACAATCAGATAACACACTTAAGATACTGTACAAAATATAATGACCCCAAAGATTTTGTAGAACACAATTTCGCACAATTTCGTTGGGCCGATATTTATAAATTTTTGAAGACATGGCAATCCCTGTCTATTATTAAAGAATACTTAGAGTTTTTAAACAATCATAACATGAGCGACAACATGACTTTCAATTTTAACGACCTGATTGCACTGCAACAAATCAATCCGGTTCTTAAAAAGTTAGACAATTATCTAGATAAGATTAGGCCCTCATTTAATAAAATTATCGGGCCTCGTTTAAAAGATTTGGCGCTCTTGAAACAAATAAAGGAGCATTCAAGATATATCCTATTAATGGACACTCCTTTTGGAACAGGATATTCAGAACTCGGTTTTGGCTTCAGACTTACAGATGTTCCGAGCCTGACGGTATGGATATGGTGCTCGGGGGGAAATAATAAGCGAAAGGAGTTTCAGAATGCAATTAACACCTACGGTTCTGATGCATTGTTTGCAAATAGTGAAAATTCGTGGATAGGCCTTCACAAACCACTTAGTGACTTTATTAGCTCGGAAAATATGGACGTAGCTATTGAGCAGTGGTTTATATTAGCATTCAATTTAATAAAGGATTTTTCGTCTCAAACTAAAGAGCTTGATTGGCATACGAGATAACCATTAATTGCTCACCTTTATCGTTGCCAATAAGTTAACATTCGGGTCGAATACGATGTCACCCGAATCGGCAGTAAATTTCATGGTCATTTCCTTTTCTGTTACCCGGATGATGCCGGCTTTTCCGTCAATCGTAAATTCTAAAGGGAATTCATAAACGGTGTCCTGCTTCTGGATTATGTGCAACGTTAAAGTTTTTGATGCTTTATCGTACGATTTCTCAATCATCAACGCCGGATGCCCTGCGGTGTACAGCCATTGTTTGAAGAATTGTTTCAGGTCCACGCCGCTGGCTTGCTCCATTACTGTGCATAGGTCGTCGGTATTGGCGTTTTTGTCTTTGTATTGCGCATAGTAACTGCTAATGCCTTTCCAAAATAAATCATCACCCAGCTTGCGGCGCAGCATGTGCAGCACCCAGCCGCCTTTTTGGTAGCTGTTGGCATTCAACAGTTGCATATAGTTGCCGGTTATAGTGGTATCAACAACAGCAGCGAAATGTGTTTTCTCCAGAGCGAATATTGTTCCCTTATCTGCCGCCAGGCGTTGCTTAAGTTTTTCTGTGCCGTATTTGCTTTCGAGGTATAGGTTAGTCATATAGGTAGCGAAACCTTCACTCAGCCACAGGTTAGGCCATGTTTTTTCGCTGGCGGCATCGCCGAACCATTGGTGGGCTATCTCGTGTGCCATCAGTTCTTCGATAGTGGGGGTTTTCACCGATTCTTCATAATAGAAGATACAACCCGCATTCTCCATGCCGCCGAAGATTGTTTTAGACTGTACATTGGCCAGTTTTTTATACGCGTACGGGCCAACGTTCTTAATAAAAAAGGGCAGTATCTCGGTAGCGTAGGCGTAGCTTTTAAATCCAGCCTCTTTATCTTCCGGGAATACATAGGCGTAAACGGGGATGCCATTTACATCGCCGGTGTGGTCGATAGCAAAGTCGGCGACACCAATTACCATAATTTTAGTAGAGATTGGCGCCGTTTCGCTCCAGTGCGTCAGCTTTCGGTTGCCGGGCAGGGTTTGCTCTTTCAGTTTGAGACCATTGGCTACTACGTTGTAGTGAGCGGGGGCGGTCACGACAAATTCCACAGAGGCTTTATCTGAAGGATGATCGGCGCAAGGCAGCCAGTTTTCGGCGCGGTTTGGCCAGTTATCCCCAAAAAAGGTTCGGTGCTTGTAATTGTTTGTAGAGATAATCAATCCATCGGCAGGTACGCCGCTGTATTTAATGGTATAGGTATGGGCGCTACTTGTGTTAGCCTTTGCTGTGATAACCAGGGAAGTGCTATCCTGTTTAAACCTTAGCGCCTTGCCTCCTTCTGTTATCGATGATACCAGCATGCCTTTGCCATTGGCCTTCTTTTTAATCAGATCCAGGCTGAAGGCACTAACCGTTTTAAGGAATTTAACCTGCACAGTCGCTTGCCCTTTTATGTTGTTATCGGCATCGTTCAGTTGCAGGGCAAACTTATAATGCTGCACATCGATTGGTGCGCCTGGTTGTTGGGCCTTTGCGGATAAGCTAAGTATCAGGCTAAATAAAAACAGGTAATATTTACGCATGGCAATAGTTTTTATGATATACAATTTCGATTCCCCCTTCAGGGGGATAGGGGGCTAAAACTCCAATTCCAGCAACACCGGGCAGTGGTCCGAATGCTTTGCTTCGGGCAAAATAGCGGCTCGTTTGATATTCCCCTCGAGTTCTTTACTCGCCATCGCATAATCTATCCGCCAACCAAGATTCTTACCCCGGGCACCGGAACGGAAACTCCACCAGGTATAATTGTGCGGCTCCTTGTTTAGATGGCGGAACGTATCTACAAAACCCGATTCAATAAAGTTCTCCATCCATTCGCGCTCTTCGGGCAAAAAGCCTGATGAATTGGCATTCGATTTCGGGTTATGGATATCGATAGCACGGTGGCAGATATTGTAATCGCCGCAAACTACCAGTTTAGGGTGCTCTACCTTTAGCAGGGTTAGGTATTTGCCAAATTCATCCAGGAAACGGTATTTGAATATTTGCCGTTCATCGCCGCTGGAACCGGATGGGAAATAAACGCTCATTACTGATACCTCATCGAAATCTACCCTGATGCAGCGGCCCTCGCGGTCGAAATCAGGAATGCCGCAGCCATATTCTACATGGTTGGGTAATATCTTGCTGAAAATTGCGGTGCCGCTATAGCCCTTCTTCTCCGCAGGGAACCAGAAGTGCTGGTAGCCAAGCGCATCTATCAGGCCCAGGTCGGTGAGTACATCGGGCGTAGCTTTTATTTCCTGCAGGCAAACTACATCTGCATCGGTAGCCTGCAGCCAGGCCAGCCAGTTTTTATTGATGGCAGAGCGGATGCCGTTAACGTTGTAAGTGATTATTTTCATGATGAAGAGTCCCAGCCCACTAAAGGGGCCGAAGTAAAAGTAGTAAAAAAACTGCCGAAGGGTAACACGGGTTTTGGCGTGTTTGCTTGTCCAATTTTATTTTATAGAAATGTTGGGGAAATTTGGTGGAATTGGGCCATGCGAAGGAAGAGCATACATGCCGTCAAATCGCCTCAGCCACCAGCGTAAATTTGCCAAACACCGTAAAAAATCCGAGTTTTTCGGAGCTTTTTCGGTGTTTTTAGTGCTTTTTATGGATTTTTCTTTGAAAACTTAAAAAGGGCGAAATTTGCATGGAATGGCTGTTTTTGCCTAAAAGCCGGTGTTCGGGCCGCAAAAAAATTTCCAGCTTTTTCCAATAAATTGAACCGGTTTAGCTGTAGATTTCCAGGAAATTCCAGCCCTATTGCCAATCAAAAGGTTCCTCTTTAGGGGCCAGGGGGCTTCACCGGCCCGGGTTAAGCAATTTATCCAAAGCCTTGCACTCGCTCTTTTTCAGCACCTCCACAGTCATCGGTATGTTTACGATTGGCCTGTCGCGGGCGTCTTTTTTAACGGCAGCTATCAGGTCTACCATATCTATGCCGGTTACTACCTCGCCGTAAACGGTGTAGTTTTGGTCGAGATGGGGCGAGCCGCCTACCGTGGTATAGATATCGCGCTGCCAGGCGGGTATCTTGCGGCCCTTAAGGCGGGTGTTCTCCAGCGTATCTAGCCGGCCAGGGGTGAAGCGCTTACCCTCCACAATATAAAACTGGCAACCGCTGGATGCTTTTTTGGGGTTATCATCCCGCGCGGCAGCTAAAACGCCACGTTTGTGGAAAAGGCTATCGCGGAATTCGGCGGGGATGGTGTACTTCACATCGCCGTTGCCCAGTTCGGCGCCTGACTTTGCTTTGCTGGTATCGCGCGAATCGGGGTCGCCGCCCTGTATCATAAAATTTTGTATCACCCGGTGGAATAGCGTTCCATTATAGAAGCCCTGTTTCGCCAGCTTAATAAAATTATCGCGGTGCAGCGGCGTTTCGTTATACAGGCGTATGATGCAATCGCCATAGCTGGTGCGTATGCGCACGTATTGGTTCTTCGGTGGCTTTGCAAAGGCAATGCTCGCTGTAAGCAGCAGTAAGCTGAGGGTAAAGAGTTTTTTCATGTTCAATATCCGTTTTCCTCGAAATAAGTAACAATAAGCGATTTAATGAGTAATTCCTGCTCTAAAATAGCATAATTGGGAATCGTTTTCACCAACTTCCAATGTGGCCAACCGTCCTGGTCCTGGCCTTCCAGTTCGTAAAAGCCCATCTGGCTAAACAGCTTGCAATTGGCTATGTGCATCAGCTCTTCCTTTTGCCTTTTATTGAATTTGCGGGGGCCCTGGCCCAATTCCTGCACGCCAATTAAAAACAGCAGTACTTTAATATCCGGCTTTTCGTTATCAAAGTCGGCGGCGATGCGGTCCTGTAATTGGGCAAACTTCTGGTTAATTTCGGCAGGTTTCATGCAGGCAAATATACGCAGCCGACGCTGTTTAAAATTGTAATGATTTCGCGCAATTAACAATATTGTTACCATGCAAACATCGCGTTGGCATATTATTAATTAGCTTTGCATAAAATTGCCAAAAGCACATCATCTATTGTGAAAAAGAGCACGCTCCATATTTTTTACGCCTGGGCATTACTGCTTTGCTTTGCAACAGGCCAGTATATGGTTTATGCTCACCAGCACAACCAGGTAAAAAATGTGCATGCCACATCCTGTCACGATTGTAAAACTTCGACCCATACCTTCGTAAAAGAGAAGTGCGAAGTTTGCGACAGCATGCATCATGTAGCAATGGAACTATCGGGCCATGTGGCTTATACGCATACCCTGATAACCACAACGCATACCTTTAAATCTCCCGTTTACGAATTTACCAGCATAGCCCTCATTTTAGCTGCCGGGCGTGCTCCTCCTGTTGTTTCATAATCAACAAATTCTTAATTAAGCCGCCCTGTGTGGCACCATCACGGATTTTTCAATTTATCATTATGAAACTGAAATTCATTAGTTCCCTTTTTCTCCTGTTTATACAAATTGCGGCCTTTGCCGATGTTAATATTATTAAAGGTAAAGTGGTTGATGCCAAAACCAACGAAACGCTCGTAGGTGCCGTGGTCAGCATCCCCGACCTGCACGTTTCAGTAGCAACCGATGCCAACGGAGAATTCGTTTTCCGCTCGGTGCCATCCACCGGCAAATATGTAGTACAGGTACAATATGTAAGCTACAAAACTATTACCCAAACCGTAGATTTTGCTTCTACTACGCCTTTGCTTTTTGCCATGCAGACCAGCATAGTAGAGGCGCACGAAGTGGTGATAACCGGCACGCCTATTACCGCCGGCAGCCGCAGCAACAGCACATCGGCCACCGTGGTTGGTAAGGAACAGTTGCAGGGTGCATCAACCAATTTGATCGATGCCCTTGCCCGGCAGGTGCCCGGCCTTAGCCAGATAACCACCAGCCAGGCTATCTCTAAACCCGTTATACGCGGTTTAAGTTATAACCGCGTGGTTACGCTAAGCGATGGCGTTAAACAGCAGGGCCAGCAGTTTGGCGATGAGCATGGCATCGAAATAGACCAGTTCCAGGCCGAAAGGGTGGAGGTACTGCGCGGCGCGGCATCGTTGATGTACGGCTCAGATGCGCTTGGCGGTGTTATCAATATCATTGACCCGCCATCTCCGGCAGAGGGAACTGTTAAAGGCGAAGTGCTGAGCAATTACTCTACCAATAGCGGCCTTATTAATACCTCGTTGATGCTAACCGGTAATGAAAATGGCTTTGTTTGGCGCGGGCGCGGCACTTACCAAAATGCGCACTCTTACAATACGCCCGCAGGCTATTTCCAAAACAGCGGCTTTAACCAAACCGATGTTAACGGTATGCTGGGCGTAAACAAGGCCTGGGGATACTCGCATCTTAACTTCTCATACTTTAAAACCAATATCGGCTTTTTTGATGCCGAACCCGGCGACGACCTGTACAGCAACAACACCAGCCGCACGCTTGATTACCCGAAACAGGATATCCGCCATTATAAATTAGCGTTAAACAACAACTTCATATTCGGCAGCAACTCGCTCAAGCTCGACCTCGGTTTCCAGAAAAACCAACGCCGCGAGCTGGAGGATAATCCAACCCCGGTTTTATTTTTCGACCTGAACACCTATTCGTTGGATGCCAAGTATTACATGCGCGAGTTTGATGGCTGGCACCCCGTTATAGGCCTTAGCGCCAGCCTGGGCCACAGCGTAAACAAAGGCGTGGAGCTGTTGGTGCCTGCGTACGACGAATATAGCACCGGCGCATTCGGCTATATCAAAAAGGTGTGGGACAAGAATACCTTCAGCGCAGGGCTGCGGGTTGATTATATTCAGAACAAAGGCAAGCAGCAGTTTGTGGATGGCGAGGAAGTTTTCACGGGCTTCGATAATAAATTCGGCAACCTGAGCGGTGCCGTTGGCTATACCCATACCTTTAGCGATGTGCTCAACTTTAAGGCAAACGCAGGTACCGCCTTCCGCGCGCCAAACCCTGCCGAACTTGGCTCGAACGGTGTTCACGAGGGCACCAACCGCTACGAGATTGGCAACGGCAGCCTGGCACCCGAGCGCAGCTACCAGGCCGATGCCACGCTGGAGTATGGATCGGGTTTCGTAACGGGTAGTTTTGGTATTTACGAGAACTATATTCACAACTACATCTACGCATCAAACACCAATAACGAGCAAATAACCGTTACCGACGAAGCCACCGGCTTGCCGCGCAGTTACGATGCCTACCGCTATGGCCAGGTAAACGCTAACCTATATGGCTTTGAAGGAAACCTGACGCTGCACCCGGTATCCTTCCTGCATTTCGAGAATACGTTTAGCTACACCCGCGCGCAAAACCAAAGTTTCGACAGGCCTTTGCCGCTGATACCAGCAGGCGTGTTGCATAACACCCTGCGTTTTGAGCCGAAAATAAAAGGCCTGTCAGATTTCTACCTGTCTGCCGGCATCGATAACTTCTTTAAGCAAACCCGTATCGATGCCACCTTTGAAACCCCTGCAGATGCCTATACCTTGCTGAACGCAGGCATTGGCGCAACCTTTAAACTTGGCGCGCAGCCTTTGAAGGTGTATGTATCGGGCAATAACTTAACCAACAAGCGTTACTACGATGCGCTTAGCCGACTGAGGCCGGGCCGTTACAGCCAGGAAGACCCTACCTTTGGCGTGTATAACCCGGGGCGTAATATCACCTTCGGTTTTTACCTGCCCTTTGGTACCAAATAGCCAAAACAACAATTAATCATAAGCAAAAGCCCCGTAGAGTAATATCCGCGGGGCTTTGCTGTTAGTGGCGAGGCAACCACAAAGAGCGCAAAGGATTTGCAAACCACTTAACACAAAGAGCACAAAGAAAAAAAACTTTGTGCTCTTTGTGTATTTCTCTTTGTGTTCTTTGTGGTTAAATCATTCGGCAGTAATTATAAGATATTGATAATCTGTAGTTCCTCCCGCAATTTCTCCGGCGATGTAAAATGGATACAATTAATCCCCATTTTCTCTGCTGCCAGTATGTTGCGGTAATTATCATCTATAAATAAAGATTCCGCCGGGTTTACGTTGTATCTATCTAACAATATCTGGTAAAACTCAGGCGCGGGCTTGCGCATTTTTTCAGCACCGGATACCACCACGCCATCGAACCAATTTAGAAAATCAAACCGTTCCTGCGCCAGCGGGAAAGTTTCGGCCGACCAGTTGGTAAGGGCGTATATCTTGTACTTGCCGCTTTCTCTTAATTCTTTGAATATCTCCACCGTGCCCTCAAAAGCATCACCCAGCATCTCTATCCAGCGGCCGTAAAAGGCGCGGATGTTTTCTTCGTGCTGTGGGTGTTTGGCTATGAGCCATTCGGTACCTTCCTGTAAGGAGCGACCGGCATCCTGCTCCTCGTTCCAATCGGATGTGGTAACGTTAGTTAAGAAATGGCGCATTTCCTGTTCATCGGTAAAAATAGTGCGGTACATATAATCGGGATTCCAGTCGATAAGTACTGCACCGAGGTCGAATATGATGGTGTTGATCATGATAATTTTAGGCTAAATAAACACTTTTAATTATAATGAGCGTTTAGTATATTTAAATAAATTTAGGGATATGCTTACAAGAGAAGATGTTTTAAAAACTATTGATGATTTGCCTAAGCAGTTTAGCTTAGACGAAATAATGGATAGGCTTATCCTGCTTGAAAAAATAGATGAAGGGTTATTGCAATCGTACAACGGCGAAACCGTGTCAACAGATGAGGCAAAAGCGCAATTATCCAAATGGCTAAAGTAAAATGGTCGAAACGAGCAATCAAAGATGTTGATGGTATAGCCGAGTTTATAGCCAATGATTCTGAACACTACGCTGAAATACAAGTAGGTCGTTTTTTTGAAGCAGTTAAAGTTTTAGAAATTCACCCTTATTCAGGAAAGATTGTTCCCGAAAAGAACGATGAGTCTCTTCGGGAAATCATACAAGGGAGTTATAGAATAATATACCGCATTGTTTCTGAAACGAAAATAGATATTTTGACAGTCCATCATATCAAGCGACTGCTATCAAACAATCCACACTTGAGATAACTTATTTCTTTTCCTTCTTCTTAGCCGTCTTTTCAAATACCTGTACATCAGTCACTACCGAATCGGCATTTAGTTTAAACAGCAAGCCTTTGAAATAAGCTGTATCGATGCCTTTCATTTCGAGGGTGATATCATAATAAAAACTTTTATCAGTATGGCTGTGGCGTTGCGGCGAATGCAGCAAACGCACCACTTGCTTATAAGTCATGCCTTTAAGCTTGTGCGTTGCCATCAAATCCTCCACCATCATATACCGGTTGGGGAAGTCGAGGCCGTCGCCGTCGTTCCAACCATCGCGGGTAAAAGGCATTTTCTTTTTACAACTGCTCAACCCAAAAACAAGCAGGGTTAATATTATCAAAGCCTGTTTAAGGCCAATCTTGCTCATGCTTAATTATTTTCCAGCAAATATCTTTTAAATTCGTCAAACCCCGTACCTAAACTTACGGCCTTGCTGTCTTTTTCTTCCAGTTCTTTTACCTGCTCGGGCACAGCAATTTCGCCGGCTATCTGTTCGGTAAACACATCCGGGAATTTGCAGGGGTGTGCGGTAGATAAAAATACACCAGCGGTGTCGTCCGCCTTGTTTTCCTGTTGATAAGCTTTGAGCGCCTTCCACGCGATGGCGGTATGCGGGCAGGCCACGTATTTATAGCTGTCGAATATCTCCTGTATGGCGGCCAATGTGTCCTCATCGCTATAGGTGTAACCGGCAATGAGCGCATTCAAGGCCTCGGGGGCTTCTTTAAACAAATCGGCAATGCGCACCCAGTTGCTTGGGTTGCCCACGTCCATGGCGTTGGATAGCGTTGCCACCGATGGCTTTGGCTGGTACACGCCGGTTTTTAAAAACTCGGGCACGGTATCGTTGGCATTTGTTGCCGCTATGAATCGCTCTACCGGCAGGCCCATCTTCCAGGCCAGCAAGCCCGCGCCGATGTTACCGAAATTACCACTAGGTACCGCAAACACTACTTTGCTGGTGCCACGTTTCAACAACTGCGCATAAGCATTAAAGTAATAGAATGTTTGGGGGATGAGCCTTGCGATATTGATAGAATTGGCCGAGGTAAGGCGGAATTTCGCGTTCAGCTCCGCATCGGTAAAGGCTTGTTTCACCAGAGCCTGGCAATCGTCGAAGGTGCCGTCGATTTCCAACGCACGTATGTTTTGGCCATTGGTGGTGAGTTGTAATTCCTGTATATCGCTCACTTTCCCTTTAGGGTAAAGGATGGTAACGCGGGTATTGGGCACGCCCAAAAAGCCGAGGGCAACGGCACCGCCGGTATCGCCCGATGTGGCTACCAGCACATCCAGTTGCTTTTCGCCATCTTCTAAAAAGTAGCTCATCACGCGGCTCATAAAGCGCGCGCCGAAATCTTTAAAAGCCAACGATGGGCCGTGGAAAAGCTCCAGCACGTTCACGTTATCTTCCAGCTTTACTACCGGGGCGTAAAAGTTGATGGCTTCTTTGATCAATGCTTTAAGGTCTGCAGCGGGGATATCGTCGCCCAACAGGGTTTGCGCCACATGGTAAGCAATCTCGGGCAGGGTGTATTGATCCAGGTTGTGAATGAATTTATCGCCCAGATGCGGTATCTCCACGGGCATATAAAGCCCTTTATCCTGCGGCATGCTGTTAAAAACGGCCTCTTTGAAGCCAACCCTTAGTTCTGTATTATTGGTACTGTAGAATTTCATTTGTCTGAATCAGAATTGTAATAAACCCCGCGTCATTGCGAGGAACGAAGCAATCTCTAAGCTTTGCATATACGCCCTGCTTGCCGAGGATTGCTTCGTTCCTCGCAATGACGTAGTGGAGAGGCCTACCCTATCACCCTTGGCCCCGCATCATTTATGGTTGATACATAACCATTGGAGCCTATTTTAATACCGGTTAAGTGCTGTTGTAATTTCTGTGTGATGCGTTTGGCGGTTTCCTCATCCCGTGTAAAAGCAAATACTGATGGCCCCGAGCCGGAAATGCCGAAGCTTACTGCGCCCATTTCCATCGCTATTTCGCGCATGATATAAAAATCAGGGATCAGCATGCTGCGCACCGGTTCAACTAAAACATCCTTCATGCTGCGGCCAATGAGGTCTATATCCTGCATAAACAGGCCGCTCACCAAGCCGGCAATGTTACCCCATTGGGTAACGGCATCTTTCATGAAGATTTTATTGCGGATGATTTGCCTGGCTTCTCGGGTAGGCACATCCACATCGGGGAACACGATGGCGCACCATAAGCCTGCCGGGTGTGGCAAGCGGACCACATCCAACGGTTCGTAGCTGCGGATAAGCACGAAGCCGCCTAACAAGGCCGGTGCAACGTTATCGGCATGGCCGTGGCCGCATGCCATTTCCTCGCCCTTCATAGCGAACGGCAATAAGGTAGCTGCATCTGTTTCGTCGCCCAAAAGGGTTTTAATGGCAAACAAGCCCGCAACCGTACTGGCCGAGCTTGAACCCAGCCCGCTGCCGATAGGCATTTTTTTATGCAGCTCGATATCTAAACCGATATCTGTACGTCCAACGCTTTGCAGGTAATGCTGCACGCTTACGCTTACGGTATTTTTGGCCGGGTTAAGCGGCAGGCGACCGTCATCGCCGGTAATTTTACTAATGGTTATGCCGGGTTTATTGGTCCGTCGCATAATTACCTCGTCGCCTGGCTCGTTTACGGCGAAGCCCAGCACATCAAAACCGCAAACCACATTGGCAACGGTAGCCGGCGCGAAAACGTGAATGCTATCTAACCCTTTTGTATGTGCCACAGCCGGTTCTTTTAAATCTTGTATATCGTTACTCATAACTAAGGCTTTCGCCATTTTTCTTGTCTCTTGATTCTAAAACTCTTGCCTCTAATTAGCCCCAATGTTTATCAAATCTGCAAATACACCTGCGGCGGTAACTTCGGCACCAGCACCGGGGCCTTTTACTACCAGCGGGCGTTCTTTGTACCTGTCGGTTATAAAAGAGATGATGTTATCGCTGCCGCTCATCATATAGAACGGGTGGGCCTCATCAACCATTTGCAGGGTGATAGATGCTTTGCCGTTTTCCAGTTTGCCGATGTAACGTAACACTTTTTTATCCTTTTCGGCAGTGTCTTTTAAGTTTGCAAAGAAAGCATCTTCTGCTTTTAAAGCAGCATAAAAATCGTCCACGGTTTGTGCTTCCAGGCAAGCTTTGGGTAGTATGGCATCTATCTGCACATCGCTTGCTTCCATTTCGTAGCCGGCATCGCGGGCCAGGATAAGCATCTTGCGCATAAAATCTTTGCCGCTGAGGTCATCGCGCGGGTCGGGTTCGGTATAGCCTCTTTCCTGGGCTTCTTTCACCACATCGTGGAAATTGGCATCGCCCTTAAAGTAATTGAATATGTATGATATGGTTCCCGAAAGGATGGCCTCGATGCGCTGCACCCTGTCGCCGCTGCTCATCAAATCCTTTAACGTACGGATGATTGGCAGGCCGGCACCTACGTTGGTTTCGTAAAAGAAATCAACCCCGTGGCGGCGTGCGGTATCCCTGAAGGTTTTGTATTGGCTGTAGCTTGCCGAGTTGCCTATCTTATTACAGGTAACTACGGAGATATTCGATTTAAAAATCTCCTCGTAGAAGCCTATCGGGGTTGGGCTGGCAGTGTTATCAATGAACACGCAATTGGGCAGGTTCATCTCTTTCATGTGGTGGATGAAGGTTTTCAAATCAGCCACATGGTGCGATTGTTCCAGGTCATCTTCCCAGCTATCCAATGGCAAACCATCGCTGCTGAACACCATTTTTCGGGTGTTGCTTATTCCCGCTATTTTAACCTGTATTCCGTTGTTTTTTTGCAAAAATCCGGCGTTATCTGCCAGTTGCTTAAACAATGTTTTGCCGATGTTGCCCGTACCCAGGCAAAATGCATGCAGCGTTTTGGTTAGCTCGATAAAGAAGGCATCGTGTACCGCGTTCAGCGCTTTTGCCAGATCCGTGGCGGAGATGATCACCGAGATGTTGTACTCCGACGAGCCCTGCGCAATGGCCCGTACGTTGATGCCGTTACGCCCCAGCGCATGGAACAGCTTGCCGCTCACGCCGGGCGTTTGCTTCATGTTTTCGCCTACGATGGCTAATATGGCCTGGCCTTTTTCTACTACAAGCGGCTCCAGCTTATTGGCTAACAGCTCCAGTTCGAATTCCTGTTCTATCAGTAATTGTGCCTTGCCTACATCTGTGGGTTGTACCGCGAAGGTGATGCTGTGCTCTGATGACGATTGGGTAATGAGGATGATATTGATCTGCTCGCGGGCCAGCAAGGAAAACAAGCGACCACTAAAGCCCGATTTGCCCACCATGCCGCTGCCTTCGAGGCTGAGGATGCTGATGTTATTGATAGAGGATATGCCCTTGATGGGCAGGGTTGACGATTTGCAATCGTGACGGATAACCGTACCCGCAAACTCCGGCTCGAAGGTGTTTTTGATAACGATTGGTATCTTCTTCAAAAAGGCCGGTATCATGGTTGGCGGGTAAATTACCTTGGCGCCAAAGTACGATAGCTCCATCGCTTCGGTATAGGTGAGCTCTTCCAGCGAGAATGCCTTTTTCACCATGCGCGGGTCGGCGGTCATCATGCCGTTAACGTCGGTCCATATTTGTATTTCTTGTGCGTTCAATGCTGAGCCGAATATAGCCGCAGTATAATCGCTGCCGCCACGGCCGAGGGTTGTGATTTGCCCGGCTTCGTTACCTGCAATAAAGCCCGTTACAACCAGCAGCTTATCGCTGTTTTCGGCGTAAAAGCCTTGTATGAGGCGGTCGGTTAGTTCCAAATTAACGCGGGCATTGCCGAACGCACTGTCGGTTTTGATGAGTTCTGATGCATCAACGAATATGGCTTCGGGGAAATGCTGCGCCGCAATCTTGGCAATCATCATGGCCGAGCAACGCTCGCCATAGCTGAGGATGGTATCACGGGTTTTTGCGGTAAGCTCGCGCAGGGTAAGTACGCCCTGCAGCAATTCCTCTAACTGGTTAAAGTGGATTTTTAGGCGCGTATAAGCAGGGTTTTGGTTTTGAATATCCAGCAGCGCCTTTACCACTTCAAAGTGGCGGCGTTCCAGTTCGGCCAGTTCTGCCGTAAACTCTTTGCCGGCTGCGGCACCTTCTGCCATAGAAACCAGCAGGTTGGTAATGCCGCTCATGGCCGATAAAACCACCACAGGCTTGCTGCCGTTTTTGTTCTCTTCTTTTAAAATATCCAGCAGGGTTTTGATGCTGCTTACCGATCCGACCGAGGTTCCCCCGAATTTTAGTACCTTCATTATTGCGATAAAATTAAATCTTTGGCCTCACCCTACCCTCTCCAAAGGAGAGGGTAAAAATCTCTTTTAAGTCCTCTCCCTTGGAGAGGATTTAGGTGAGGCCAAAAAAAAGCCTTCCTCTTTGCGGAGGAAGGCTTTCATTTGGTTTGTCTTTATGTTTTACACCATACGATTATCTTCCTCCAAGTTTTATCCCGGTGGTAATAATAGTTGTAATTGTGGTGTTGTTAGTTGTCATATATAATGTCGGTAAAGTAAGTAGATTATTTCCTAATAAACAAATGCCCGGGCGATTTTATTTTTAATTGCCTGTTTATCTTTCCTAAATTGCGGCCGTATGCAGGGGCTCGTAACAAAATCAACCGGAAGCTGGTACCAGGTAAAAGCCGGGGAACAGACTATAGATTGCCGTATTAAAGGAAAATTCCGCACCAAGGGTATTACCACCACCAACCCATTGGCCGTAGGCGACGTGGTGGATTTTGAAATGGAGCCCGAGCAGGAAACCGGCGTGGTAACCAACCTGCACCAGCGCAAAAATTACATCATCCGCAAATCTATCAACCTAAGCAAGCAGGCGCAGATTATCGCTGCCAACCTGGATTTGGCACTTTTGGTAGTAACGCTGGCATCGCCCCGCACCTCTTTAGGCTTTATCGACCGTTTTTTAGTTACTGCCGAAGCCTACGGTATAAACGCCTGCCTGATATTCAATAAACTCGATCTTTTCAGCGACGAGGGATTGGAAATATTAGCGGAATACCAATCCGTTTACGAGAACATCGGCTATAAATGCTACTCGGTTTCGGCATTGGAGGGGACGCATATCGATACTGTTCAGGATTTGTTGAAAGATAAGGTGACGCTTTTCTCCGGCCACTCGGGCGTTGGAAAATCAAGCCTGATTAACCGCTTGCTACCCGATTTAGATCTGCGTACACACATGATATCCGACTGGAGCGATAAGGGCATGCACACCACCACCTTCGCCGAAATGTTCGAACTGCCACAGGGTGGCTATATCATCGATACCCCCGGCATTCGCGAACTGGGCGTTATCGACATAGAAAAACAGGAACTTGGCCATTTCTTCCCCGAGATGCGGGAGCTGATGAACCAATGCCGTTTCAACAATTGCCRCCACATCAACGAGCCGGGCTGCGCAGTGCTTGAGGCTATAGAAGAAGGTGATATCGCTATATCGCGATACGATAGTTATCTAAGCATTTATAACGGGAACGATACGAGGGCGTAGGCCCCCCAGCCCCCTGAAGGGGGAGCCGAATTTTGAATAGAGAGAAACGATAAAACATGCGAGCGGTTATACAACGAGTTACACAGGCAAGCTGCACGGTTGATGGCAACATTACCGGGCAAATTGGGCTTGGATTTTTGGTTTTGGTAGGCATCGAAGATGCCGATACGGATGAAGACCTGCAATGGCTGGCGCAAAAAATTATGGGCATGCGTGTTTTTGGCGATGAGAACGGCTTGATGAACAAAGCCCTTGCTGATGTTGGTGGCGATATTTTGCTGATATCGCAATTCACGCTGTTTGCCCAAACAAAAAAGGGTAATCGGCCTTCGTTTATTCGCGCTGCCCGGCCTGATAAAGCAATACCGATGTACGAAAAGATGATAAGCACGCTGGAAACCCTCACCGGCAAAAAAATTGCGGCCGGGATTTTCGGTGCAGATATGAAGATAAGTTTATTGAATGATGGGCCGGTAACCATTGTGATGGACACTAAGGATAGGGAAAACCACTAGTGTTATTGAGTGAACACGAATTAAAAAAAATTAAGGCGAATTTCACGAAAGGAATGTAAATGACTTTGAACGAACACGAATTAGGGAAAGAATTAAAACGAATTGCACTAATTATTTAAAGCGCGAATTGTTCTATGGCCGATATTTTATTTAAGGAAGAATCTTACAAAATTATTGGGGCCTGCTTTGAAGTACACAAGGCTTTAGGGCATGGCTTCAAAGAAGTTGTTTATAAAGATGCCTTAGAAATAGAGTTTGCGAGGATTGGGTTTTCTTTTCAAAGGGAAAAATTGTATGATATTTACTATCGGGAACAAAAACTGAAGCACTGTTTTGCAGCCGATTTTGTTGTGTTAGATAATATCATTCTTGAAGTTAAAGCTGCCGATTATATCGGCGAACCATATCTTAAACAAACGCTCAATTATCTTAAAGCGTCCGGTTTGCGATTAGGGCTTGTACTTAATTTTGGTGCACCTTCATTCGAATATCAGCGCGTTGTATTCTAAGTAATGCTAAAAATTCGTGAAATTTGTTTTAAATTCGATTCCATTCGTGTTCACTCAATTCGTGAAATTTGGTTCAATTTTCTTCGAATTCGTGTTCACTCAATTCCTTCTCCAATAATTAGTGAAATTCGTCTCAATTTCCTTTAATTCGTGTTCACTCAAGAAACAATGACTATTGACGAAGCCCAAACCCTTGTTGATAACTGGATAAAAACCACCGGCATCCGTTATTTTAACGAACTCACCAACACCGCCATTTTAATGGAGGAGGTTGGTGAAGTGGCCCGTATTATGGCCCGGCAGTACGGCGAGCAATCCTTCAAAAAATCGGATACAGAGGTTAACCTGGCCGATGAAATGGCCGACGTGCTTTTTGTGCTGATATGCCTGGCTAACCAAACGGGCATTAATCTTACGGAAGCCCTGGAAAAAAACATGATCAAAAAAAGTATCCGCGATGCGGACCGGCACCGGAATAATGAGAAGCTGAAATAGTCGCGTTCCAATACAATATTCTTTTAATTGGACTTTAACGAAATTATATTTTGTTTTATCCAATAATTATATAATATAATAATGTATCTTGCGTTTTAAGCTTAAATCAAACCGCATTATTATGAAAACCTATCTTATCTTTTTACCCGCATTAATATGCCTTGTGGCATGTAATAACCCCCGCCGGTCAGATTTACTTGCCTTAGATTCTGCCGCTAATGTCGGGAGCTCGAAAACCTTTAACGTGGATATGCCGCCTACGCCTAAAGTGGATGCCGTCAGATTTCCGCCGCCGTTGGTTGCCGAGGTGGGTGCGGGTTCCGCCGCCGTCGCCATTGATGAACCAGTTGGTAATGCCGACGTACATCAGGTTACAGCGGATAAACCTGCGGCAAGCATTGAAAAAAAGATAATTAAAGATGGCGATATCAGCTTCGAGACGAGCGATGTAGCAGCTACGCGCAAGCAGATTTTAGCCTCGCTCAAAAGAAACGGAGGGTACGTTGATGAAGATAACCAAACCGATAATGGAAACGATTGCCGGAAGGAATTTGTGCTGAACGTTAAGATTCCTGCCGCAAATTTCGATACTTTCCTGGGTTCGGTATCTTCTACCGCCACCAAAATAGACAGCAAGAACATCAGCATAAAAGATGTTACTACTGAATTCATCGATACCAAAACCCGCTTGGAAAATAAAAAGCTGCTGGAGGCACGCTACCTGGAATTGCTGAAACGGGCGACTAAAATATCTGAAATGCTGGAGATTGAGAACAAGCTTGCAGATATCCGCTCGGATATAGAATCTACGCAAGGGCAGTTCAACTACCTCAACAAGCAGGTAGCATATAGTTCATTATCCATTACCTTTTATACCACGCAGCCTGCACAAATAGAAACCAGCGTGGGCTTTTGGTACCGGTTAAAGGAGTCGTTTAGCGATGGGTATGCATTGCTGCAAAGCTTGTTCTTCGGGATATTATCCTTGTGGCCTTATTGGTTTGTGCTGTTTGGGTTTTACCTGCTTATTAAACGGTGGCGTAAACGCCGCCTGGCAGCTAAAGCGGCTTAGACCAGCTTCACCAACCTATCGCCATCCAAAACCGGGATGGCGGTAGCAATATCCACTTGCAGACAAAAGGCAATATCCTTTTCTATGCCCAGCTTTTTAAGACGTTCGCCGTGCGATGTTTTGCTGAGGTATTGCGGGATGTCGTTTTTGCCCAGTTGGAACAGGTCGTTAGCCGCGATGGATGGGTCGTCCAGCACATAGCCTTTGTTTTTCAGTTGCTCTATAACGGCACCGGCAAAAAGGGTATCTTCCAGGTTGAAGTTATTCTTCCAGCCCGCGCAAACCAACAGGATGTTTTCGTCTTGGGTGATCAGCCAGTCGCAAAGAGCGGTAAGGTTAAGGAACGAGCCGATAACAATGCGCTTTGCGCTTCGCGACAAATGTAGCGCATGGGTGCCGTTGGTAGTGGTAAGGACAACGGTTTTGCCGGATACTTTTTCCTGCGTGTACGAAAACGGAGAGTTTCCAAAATCAAAACCGTCCACTACTTTTCCATCACGCTCGGCAGCCAATAGGTAATCCAATCCTTTTTCGCGGTAGGCTGCGCACTCTTCAACTTCAGATACCGGGATGATAGCCTCTGCCCCATTTTCAATGCCGTAACAAATAGAGGATGTGGCACGGAAAATATCGATAACCACTACGATATAATCGGATACGTTGTATAAAGGGATAAGCGCCGGGGTAAGGCAAACGTCTAAACTGCGTGTCATTGGGTCATTCACTTCGTTGTCATTGGGTCATTAGGTCATTGAGTCATTATCTTATAGCGACTCATTGGGTACACGACATCTACCAATGACTCAATGACCCAATGATTCAATGACGGGCGAAGCCCCTATTTATAAAACGGCGGCTTTACCACCTTTGCTTTTACTTTGTTATCGCGGATGCTAATGAATATTTCTGAGCCTTCTTTGGCGAACTCATTCTTCACATAGCCCAAGCCTATCGCCTTTTGTAGCGATGGTGACTGCGTGCCCGAGGTTACACGGCCGATGTTGTTGCCTTCGGCATCTACAATGGCGTAATCGTGGCGGGGGATACCGCGGTCTATCATTTCAAAGCCAACCAGTTTTTGGCTTACGCCTGCTTGTTTTTGCGCCTGCAAAGCTTCGGAGTTGGTGAACTCCTTGCTGAATTTAGTCACCCAGCCCAGGCCGGCCTCTAGCGGCGATGTGGTATCGTCGATATCGTTACCGTAAAGGCAAAAGCCCATTTCCAGGCGCAGAGTATCACGTGCGGCCAAACCAATCGGTTTGATACCGAAGGGTTCGCCGGCCTTGAATACGGCATCCCAAATAAATTCGGCATGCTCGTTATCGAAATATATCTCAAAACCACCGGCACCGGTATAGCCCGTGGCAGATACCACTACATTATCAATACCTGCAAACGTGCCTTTTTTAAAGGTATAGTATTCCATCGATGCCAGGTCGATATCCGTAAGGCTCTGTAAGGCATCGGCAGCCTTGGGGCCTTGCACGGCCAGCAGCGATGTGCGGTCGCTGATGTTTTTCATCTCCACGCCATCGGTATTGTATTTGGAAATCCAGTCCCAGTCTTTGTCGATGTTGGAGGCGTTTACCACCAGCATGTAGGTCTTTTCATCAATACGGTAAACCAGCAGGTCATCTACAATGCCGCCGTCTTCGTTTGGCAGGCAGGAGTATTGCACTTTGCCGTCGTATAATTTTGAGGCATCGTTGCTGGTTACTTTTTGTATCAGGGCCAGTGCGCCATCGCCTTTCAAGATAAATTCGCCCATGTGGCTTACGTCGAATACGCCAACGGCTTTGCGTACGGTTTCGTGTTCGGCGTTGATGCCTGTATATTGTACCGGCATGTTGTAGCCCGCAAAGGGTACCATTTTAGCGCCGAGCTGGGTATGTACCCCGGTTAATGCAGTATTTTTCATGGTTGTTGTTTATCGGGGGCAAAAGTAGTAAAATAGCTTTAAATGCCCACTGTTTAGATAACCGACTGGTAAAACTGAACCAAGCCGTCAGTAATCTTATTTACGTCGTGCTGCAGCTCAATCAACCTGCGGGCATTTTCGCCAACTATTCGGCAATATTCTTCATCGCGGATGCATTTGGCCATAGCGTCATAGAATTCGCCGGCATTGTTCGCGATCAATATACTCTCACCATCTACAAAGTTAATGCCCTCGGCACCGATGGTGGTAGAGATGATGCATTTTTGCATGGCCATGCCTTCAACTATTTTTACCCGCATGCCGCCACCGCTTAATAAGGGGACGATCATAATAGATTTGCTGTTTACAAATTCCAGCGCATCATCTACCTCGCCCTGTATAAATACCTTTCCGGGCACTTCGTATTCGTCGAATTCTTCGGGGATGGCGTTGCCGGCTACGTAAAATTTAACTTTCAGTTCGCCGTCTACGATATCCTTATGAAAATTATCCAGGAACCATTCTATCCCCTCGCGATTGGGCAACCAGTCCAGCGAGCCCAGGAAAAACAGGCTCGGGCATTCCGTTTTTTCCGGCTCGGGCCGGTACTTACTTAAATCGACCCCTATAGGCAACACCTGCAGCGGTATTTTTGTGCCGAAGGATAGCATGGAGGTTTTATCCTGACTTGTGAATACGACAATGCCATCGAACTTGTTGAGCAGTTCCATCTCGTAAGTTTTTACGCGGCGGGCAAGCAGGTTAAGATACCATTTTTTGAAGGGATCGCCTTTTTGCTGGGCCAGCCTGCGCCACACCTGGTGCTCTATATTGTGCGCGCGGTATATCACCTTCGCCTTCGTTGCTTTGCGGATGGCACTGAGGTACGGCGCTACGAAGAGCCCTTCCAGCTGGATGATGTCGTACGCGTTGTCCTTAAGGTTCTGTACCAAAAGCTTTTCGAACCCCACGTTATAATACTTATCGATATTATAAGGGTTTTTGGTGAACAGGTTGCTTACGAATTCTACTGCCGATACGTGCGTATCTATATCATACTCGGTATAGGCTATTTTGTTGAGCAGCTCGTCCCGTTCAGAAATTTTGTCGGTATGTTTTTTTACGTTAATAGAAATGAGCGATACCTGGTGCCCGTGCGTCACCAAACCCTTTATGGTGTTACCCACCACAATAGGGTAGCCTCCGTTTTGCGGAAACGGCACACGGTGTGTTAAAATAAGTATCCTCAAGGCGTGTATATAACGGGTTTGGCCAAAGGTATCAAACGCGGCACGCTTTGGCAATGCGCGGCCTAAAAAACACTCAACTGCGGGTCGGTAATGCGGAAAGTTTTACGATGATATGGCGTATGGCCAAGTGCCAGCACGGCATTGCGGTGGCTGATGGTTGGGTAACCCTTATTACTGGGCCAATTGTATTCGGGATGCTCGGCAGCAATCTGGCACATATAATCGTCGCGGTAGGTTTTGGCGAGCACCGATGCTGCTGCAATGCTGAAGTATTTGCCATCGCCTTTAATGATGCAGGCATGTGGGGTGGTGCCGTATTTATTGAAACGGTTACCATCGATAATCAAAAACTGCGGCGCTAAATGCAGCTTATCTACAGCGCGGTGCATGGCTAAGAACGATGCATTCAGGATGTTTATTCGGTCTATCTCGTGGTTATCGCACCAGGCAACGGCGTAGGCGAGGGCTGTTTGCTCAATTTCTGTACGCAGCTGGTAACGCTCTTCTTCGCTAAGCTGTTTAGAATCGTTAAGCAAGTGATGGTCGAAATCGTGCGGAAGTATTACCGCAGCGGCAAATACAGGGCCGGCCAGGCAGCCCCTGCCGGCTTCATCGCAGCCTGCTTCCAATAAATCGTGCTGATACCGTGCTAATAACATTTTTTGTTTCCCTGCTGCAAATATCCAAAATACTGCATTGGGCCGCAACATGAAAGAACAATTAAAACATCATCCTTTTTAAACAAAACCGTTCGCGCAAAGCAATGTTGCTATGATATGCGGGCTGTTATCATGATATTCTTTCTTTGGACGGTATGCGTCGGGCACTTAGCCTTTTCGCAAAAAAGGCCGCCTTTGCCACACGGCATGGTTTACGGACTAAAGCCGAATACCATAGGCCCGGTAAGCGCCGCACAGTTGGAAACACGTATGGAGAGGCAAACCCGCATAACCACTGCGGTAAGGGGCCGCGTTATCCGCGTAACTAAATCAAAAGGCGGCTGGTTTGAGATGGATGCGGGCCAGGGGCAAATAATAGCGGCGCATTTCAAGAATTATGGTATCAATTTGCCTAAGGCCCTTGCTGGTCGCGTAGTTATTATTGATGGCGTAGCTCAAAAGCCCACTAGCCCTAACGATAAAAAAACAGCGAACAACAGGCCGGCACCGAAAAAGCCCTTGATATTTGAGGTGCGGGGATTGGTGGTGGATGAGTGATCGACGGAGATTGTCTGAACTCGAATTTATGGAATTAACGAATTTCCAGAATTCATTTCGACTATTTGTATTCGATAAATTCCAAAAATTCGTTGAATTCGAGTTCAGAAACTGGCTTACGCAAACTTCGCTTCCTTGGTTAAAGCCGAAGGCTCAAGGTCCAAATCTTGAGCGAAAAGATCTTTTATTTTTTGAACAATCTCCGTACGGTTTACGGTAGAAGCATCGCGGCGGCATTTTAAATAATGTTCGCGGGCGATTTTCTCGGCCAGATCACCGATTGTTTTTACTTTTAATTCTTTACCAAAACGGCCGGCAAGCCTTAAGCCTGCTATAGAAATTACCAGGCCAATAAACGCTACGGTAGAGTTAAAGAAGAATAAGCCCAGCGATGCAACCAACAGGAGCCCAAAACTCCAGGTAATCCATGGTTTTGGGTGCAACAGGTTCATATGGAAGCCCATTTCAGCCTCAATATCCGCAACTACTTCGATGCGGTTATCCCGTGGGAAAAGCTCGCAAAGCTTGGTTTGAGGTTTCACCAGGTATTTTTCAGTCGGGTTTCTGGCGTTAATGGCATTGCGCAGCTTGTAAAATGCCTGTTGCGTGGTACAGCTATCCGCCTGCGCATGCTTCACTTTTGCCACAACCACATCGCATAATGCGCCAAAGGTTTTTGTATCCTTTAAATCGTCATCACCAAAGGTAATATCGAACGACTTTTCTACCTTAACCAATACATCACTGATGTCCTCAGGATCAACATTGTTTAAATTGTACGCCGAAGGGTTGGCGGTTTTTATGTTCAGTTTCAATACGATATAACTAAATTAAACCTTTTTCTATTGCGTTAATTGCACGCAATTAAACCAATAATTTTCATATTCGCAAAGCGATAGTAAAATTATTTACTTAAGTACATTGATTTTTCTTTGTACAGGTGCCTGAAATATGGGTCCTGCAGGTTAGGAATAAACCTGATAGCTTCGCCGGTAGACTTCATCTCGGGGCCAAGCTCCTTGTTTACTTCCGGGAATTTATCGAAAGAGAATATAGGCTCTTTGATGGCATAACCCCAAAGCTTGCGTTCTATAGTGAAATCCTTCAGTTTGTTTACGCCCAGCATCACTTTGGCGGCTATGTTAATGTACGGTACATCATATGCTTTGGCAATGAAAGGTACCGTACGGGATGCACGCGGGTTGGCCTCTATCACGTAAACTTTATCGTTCTTAACCGCAAATTGTATGTTAAGCAAGCCGCGTACATTTAAGGCACGTGCTATTTTAGCGGTGTATTCTTCCATCTGGCTGATTACGCTGTCGCTCAGATCGAACGGAGGCAATACAGCAAAAGAATCGCCCGAGTGGATGCCGGCAGGCTCGATATGTTCCATCATACCTATGATGTGCACGTCTTCGCCATCATGGATAGAGTCCGATTCAGTTTCGGAAGCGCGATCCAGGAAGTGATCGATCAGCACGCGGTTGCCGGGCAGGTTTTTCAACAGATTTACTACTGCTTTCTCCAGGTCCTCATCGTTTATCACGATGCTCATGCCCTGCCCGCCTAATACATAACTTGGGCGAACCAGTACCGGGTAACCCACCTCGTGCGCTACAACCAATGCCTCTTCGGCACTTTCGGCAACGCCATATTTAGGGTAAGGGATATCTAGTTCTTTCAACAGGTCGGAGAAACGGCCACGGTCTTCGGCAATATCCATATTATCGAAAGATGTACCGATAATCTTAATGCCATGCTGATGCAGTTTTTCGGCCATCTTCAATGCGGTTTGCCCGCCAAGCTGAACGATAACGCCGACGGGTTTCTCCAGTTCGATAATCTCGCGCACATGCTCCCAGTAAACCGGCTCAAAGTATAGCTTATCGGCCATGTTAAAGTCGGTAGAAACCGTCTCCGGGTTACAATTGATCATGATGGCTTCGAAGCCGGTTTCTTTTGCGGCCAGCAAGCCATGCACGCAGCTGTAGTCGAATTCGATACCCTGGCCAATACGGTTAGGGCCCGAACCTAATACAATAACTTTCTTTTTATCTGATACGATGGATTCGTTCTCTCCCTCGTAAGTTGAGTAGTAGTAAGGCGTTTTGGCGGCAAATTCTGCAGCGCAGGTATCTACCATTTTATAAACGCGGCGGATGTTTAATGCCTGGCGGCGTTGGTAAACGTCCTCTTCGGTAACGTTGCCCAATATGTAGGCTATCTGCGTATCCGAGAAGCCTTTTTGTTTAAGCGTGAAGAAGAAGTCTTCTGGGATGTTGTTTAGTGAATAGCGGCGAAGCTCGTTCTCCATATTCACCACTTCCTGTATCTGGTTCAGGAACCAGCGATCGATCTTAGTGGCTTTGCGAATAGATTCTACAGGTACGCCCAGGCTCATGGCATCGTAGATGTGGAAGAGCCTGTCCCAGCTTGGTTTTTCCAGGCTGTGCATAATCTCTTCCAGGTTGCGGCTTTGGCGGCCATCGGCACCTAAGCCGGCGCGGCCAATTTCCAAACTCTGGCAAGCCTTCTGCAACGCCTCTATAAAGCTGCGGCCTATACCCATTACCTCGCCTACCGATTTCATGGTAAGGCCAAGTTCGCGGTTAGCGCCTTTGAATTTATCGAAGTTCCAGCGGGGGATTTTTACGATAACGTAATCCAACGTTGGCTCAAAGTATGCAGAAGTTGTTTTGGTAATTTGGTTCTCTATCTCATCCAGGTTGTAGCCAATGGCCAGCTTTGCAGCTATTTTGGCAATTGGGTAGCCGGTTGCTTTTGATGCCAGAGCCGATGAGCGCGATACGCGTGGGTTTATCTCTATGGCGATGATCTCTTCGTTTGCGGGGTTTACCGAGAACTGCACATTACAGCCGCCAGCGAAATTGCCAATGGCACGCATCATTTTGATGGCCTGGTTGCGCATCTCCTGGTAGCAACGGTCGCTCAAGGTCATGGCCGGGGCCACGGTTATCGAGTCGCCGGTGTGGATACCCATCGGGTCGAAGTTCTCAATAGAGCAGATGATAATTACGTTGTCGTTACTATCGCGCAGCAATTCCAGTTCGTATTCTTTCCAGCCCAACACAGCTTGCTCTACCAATACCTCGTGGGTTGGCGATGCCTGCAAGCCGCGGCTTAGTGCAGCATCAAAATCTTCTTTTTTGTGTACGAAACCTGCGCCTTTACCACCCAGCGTATAGCTTGGGCGTATTACCAACGGAAAACCAATGCTTTGTGCGGCTTCTTTACCTTCGAGGAACGAATTGGCAATTTTAGAAGTAGCTACGCCCACGCCTATATCCACCATTAACTGGCGGAAGGCTTCGCGGTTCTCGGTTTTCTCTATAGCGGCAATATCAACGCCTACTATTTTCACGCCGTATTTTTTCCAAATGCCGCGCTCATCTGCCTCAATACAAAGGTTAAGTGCGGTTTGGCCACCCATAGTAGGCAGTACAGCATCAATTTTTTGCTCGTTAAGTATTTTCTCGATGCTTTCGCAGGTGAGGGGCAGCAGATAAACATTATCGCCAATAACCTTATCCGTCATGATGGTGGCGGGGTTGCTGTTGATGATGGTTACGGTGATGCCTTCGTCTTTAAGCGAAAGGGCAGCTTGGGAGCCGGCGTAATCAAATTCGCATGCCTGGCCAATAATAATAGGACCGGAGCCGATGATCAGGATGGATTTGATGGAGGTATCTTTGGGCATAGGGCTTTTTTTAATTAAAAAGTTCTAAGTAAGAAGTCAAAGTATATCAATGTTTGATAACGAATTTTCCTATGCACTGAAGGCGAAAATCCCGACTTCAGTGTCGGGGTGCAAAGATAGCAATTTACGGGTATTTGAAATTTAATTTTTCAATTTAATAAATCTTGCCCCCGTAAGCCAACATTACCGAAACTTATAACGTAAAAATGCGTTGTTTATACTAGCTTTAAACCATCTTGCTAATCCCCTGTTATCATGAAAAAGCCATTACTTATTTTAGCCGCATTTGCCCTGGTATTTACAAGCTGCGGCACCATGCAGTCCATCATAAAATCCAGTTTCCCCTATACGGCTACCCTGGTTATACCGGCATCATCGGCCACGGGCACAACATTGACGGCCGTAAGCCAGGGCAATAGTTTCGACCAGAATTTTGCCGTTAAGGGCAATAATGGCAGCCGCGTAAGCGATGTGCATATCGTATCGGCTAAAATGACGGCCACTATACCCTCTGATTTTAATATCGGCAACCTGGTATTCGCCAAAATTTACATGGCCAAGGCAAACGGCGAGGGCGAAGTATTGGTGGCATCGCGCACGGATATTGGCACCAATAGTGGCCCCAGCATTGTGTTGGATATAGATAACACCCATTTTTTGGACGAACTGGTGCGCGAGAAAAACGTGCGCATAAGGATGGTTTACCAGTTGCGCAACAAAAGCGCTATAGATGCCAGCCTAAGGGTGGTATTGGGCATAAGTGCCGACCCGTCTAAATAGGCTGCTAATAGTTTTTCGTATCTAAGGCAAATGCTAACGGCACTACATAGTTCATCCTTACTGGTATCCCGAATTCTGTACCGGGTATCCAGCGCGGCGAAGCTTGTACAGCTCTGATAGCCTCGCTATCTATTCCGGGACTTAACCCTTCGCGCATTTTTACGTCTGTTACACTTCCATCGGCGTTAACATAAAATGAAATGCTAACCCTGCCTTGTATACCTCGTTCTCGCTCAACGGCGGGGTAGTGTATCTTTCTAGCCAAATACCAGTTAAAGGCGTTATCATCGCCGGGAAATTTGGGTTGTACAACGCGTTGCCCACTATAACTCCCAGTTTTTCCATTTTGGGTGAAAATGCCTGATATCAGCATGCCGTCTACGTATTGTTCTTCAAAAGCTATATTTGTTTTCTTGACACTTCCGCGCCAGGTGCCAGTGCGCTTATTGTTTTTTATATCACCATCTTCAATGCTTTCGGTAAAATCATCATCATATCTGGTGAAATGACCGTTGCCGCTGCTAAACATCACTGTACCCAAAGAGTCGTATACTTCACGAAGGTATTGAAACTCAAAATACTCCTCTTTTTGCTGGCTTTTTATATTTGGATATTTTTCGTGCATATATATCTTACCGTTAGGGTAATAAGTATAGCTATCGCCTATTATAAAACCCCTACGGTAGTTTGCAGCAGAACGCTGTTTGCCGTTTTTGAAATATTCCACGCGGGGGCCTTCAAACCTGCCGGATAGAGCAGTAGTTGTTTTGCCTTTCAATTTTAGTGTTCCGTCGAGATAATAGTCCGTAACAGGAAAGAGCTTGGTTGCGGCGTCTTGTTCGCCAACCTTGCGGATAAAATCGGCGCTATCTTTGGTAGAAACCGTATCGCCATTGTTTTTATAATAATATACGTTTTGGTTTTGCGCAAAGCACAGCGATGCGAAGAAAACTAAGACAGCGGAAAAAAACAGTTTCATTGAAAAAAGTTTAAGCTGAAGCTAATATAATATATTCCTGCTGGGTTTAATTTGTTTGTTTACCGCAAGGCGAAATTGATAGGCACGGCGTAGCTCACCCGCACGGGCTTGCCGAAACGGGTGCCGGGTATCCATTTGGGCGAGTTCCTGATTACTCTTTCGGCTTCTTCGTCGAGGCTCTTGCTAACCGATTTTTGCACTTGTACATTGGTTACTTTGCCGTCTTTTTCTATCACGAATTGCAGCACCACAATTCCCTCTATGTCATTTCGCCGCGCGTCATCCGGATAAATAATATGGCTGCCAAGGTATCTGCCGAACGCTGCATCACCGCCGTTGAACTTGGGTGAAGTCATCCGGCTGCCGGTGTAGGTGGTGATGGTGCCGGTGCTATCCGTAGCCGTGCCCGATAATAGCTGGTTATCTTTATACGTTTCGGTGAAGGTGAGTTTAAGGTTTTTGTCCAGCCCTTTCCAGGTACCATCGCGCTTGCCGTCTTTAACGGGGCCTTCTTCATCTACGTAAGCAAACTTGGAGTTAAAGCCTTTGTAATACCCCTGCCCATCGGTTACCTGTGCATTGCCTGCAGAATCGAGGTTGGCGGTTATCAAATAGTTATTTACGAAATGGTTATCGCCGCGTACAAGGCTATCGGGGTATTTTATGATGCGGTATATTTTGCCGTTGGGGTAATAATCATAAGCGTTGCCCACAAGTGCGCCATCCTGGTACCGGTAGTTGCTTTCGCGCTTGCCACTGGGGTAAAAGCTAACATATTGCCCAACGTAGCGTGGCGGGTTTATTTTGGTTGATTTGCCTATGCTTTTGTTTTGGCCATTTTTGTAATACTCAAAAACATTAAAAAGGGCAGACCCGGAATCGGGCGTGTTTATCATGCGCACGTAGTCGGCGCTATCCAGCTTATCTACGTATTTGCCGTTGTTTTTAAGGTAAAAAACGCTTATTAGCTGTGCGTTGCAAAGGGTAGCAAAAAACAGCGTTACTGCGGTAAGTAAAAATTTCATCAAATAAAAAGGGCTTTAACAGCCGCTAATTTATTTAATTAATTTGTTATTAGCGTCGGGGAAAATGAGGATGGGTTCGTATTTGCGCGCTTCTTCGGCCTCCATGTAAGCGTAGCTCATTACAATGATAATGTCGCCAACTTGTGCCAGCCTGGCAGTTGCGCCGTTAAGGCATACGGTGCCGCTGCCGCGTTCGCCTTTTATTACGTAGGTTTCAAAGCGGGCGCCGTTGTTATTGTTAACAATCTGCACCTTTTCGTTCGGTATAATATTGGCGGCCTCTATAAGGTCCTCATCAATGGTAATGCTGCCTACGTAGTTCAGTTCGGCCTGGGTTACCTTAACGCGGTGAAGTTTCGATTTTAAAATCTCGATAATCATAATTGATGGTCATTTCTCAATAATCCTACCACTTAATTTTAATAAAAGCTTAATGGCGTTTAAAATGACCGTGCAAAGATAGATTTTTTAGTTCATAGTTCATGGGAGATGGTTCATGGCGAGGAGGTTCATCGATAATTGGTCATGGTTCCCGGCTGCTGGTTGCATGCCTGCCAAAATTGCATGCCTTATCGTTTACAATCCTACAGCGACCGCCATGAACTATGAACCATCGGCTATTAACTACCTTATCACCACATTATCTATCAGCCGGGTTTTGCCAACGCGGGCTGCGGTTAGGGCTACGATGCTCGTAGAGTTTTCGTCGGCAGGGAGCAGGGTTTTGCCATCGGCGATCTCTATGTATTCAGGCTCTACGCCGGGTTCGCCCTGCAGCATGGCCATGGCATCCTGCTCCAACCGGAAAACGTTTTTTATATCGAAGTTGGCCTTGAGCCAGTTTAGTGTTTTGGAAAGGATGAGCGCATGCTGCCTGTCGGTCGGGCTTAGGTGTATATTGCGCGAGCTCATGGCTAGGCCGTCCGCTTCGCGCTCTATGGCGCACATCACCAATTGTACAGGGATGCCCAATAGCTCCACCATTTTGCTTACTACCATAAACTGTTGGTAATCTTTTTGCCCCAGGTACAGCCTGGTTGGTTTTACGATATCCAGCAGTTTATACACTACTTGCGTTACCCCCTGGTAGTGCCCCGGGCGAAACTCCCCCTCCAGCAAAAACTCCAGTTGCCCTATGTTTAAATGCCAATGCTCATTACCATCATACATTTCTGTTACCGGCGGGTTAAACAAAATATCGCAGCCGGCGGACTCTAATTTTTCAATATCGGTAGCTATCGGGCGTGGGTAATCTTCCAGATCCTTAGCATTGGTAAACTGGGTGGGGTTTACAAAAATGCTGCAAACAACCACATCATTGCCGGCTTTTGCCTGCGCTATAAGCGATAGGTGGCCCTGGTGCAGCGCACCCATAGTGGGCACAAAACCAATGGTTTTATTGCCTGATGCAGTAATATACCGCTGAATTTCGCTTCGGGTTGTGAATATCTTCAATGCCGGGTTTTATTGGGGAAATTTGGCAAAGGTGTACAATTGATTAAAAATTACCAAATAGGCTTGCATTATTGGTTGCCAGTTGATATTATAATGCTTATATTTGCAGACTCAAATTTTTTGACCGCTTTACATTTTAAATTCTGAATTAGTGATGGGTAAATCTAAGCTTTTGTTCATAACTCATGAAATGTCTCCCTTCCTCGAACTCACAAAAATTGCCGAAATAACACGCCAGCTGCCACAAGCTATGCAGGAGAAAGGTTACGAAATTCGTATCCTGATGCCGCGTTTCGGGAATATCAATGAGCGCAGGAACCGTTTGCATGAAGTTATCAGGCTATCAGGCATGAATATCATTATCGACGATAATGACAACCCGCTTATTATCAAAGTAGCATCTATCCCTGCGGCACGCATGCAGGTGTATTTTTTAGATAACGAGGAGTACTTTCAGCGCAAGCATGTGTTCGCCGATAAAGACGGCAAATTTTACGCCGATAACGACGAGCGCATGATTTTCTTTTGCAAGGGTGCATTAGAAACCGTAAAGAAACTAGGCTGGGCACCTGATGTTATCCACTGCCATGGCTGGATGAGCGCCCTGGTGCCTGCTTACCTCAAAACCACGTATAAAGACGACCCAACGTTCAAGCACTCTAAAATAGTTTACTCTATTTACGAAAACGAGTTTACCGAGAAAATGAGTGCCGATTTTGCGCGCAAAGCGGTAATGGGCGATATGACCGAAGAACATACAGAAGTTTACAAAGAAGGCACTAACACCGCCATGTACACAGGTGCTATACAATACAGCGATGGCATTGTACTAGCCAGCGAGAACATAGACGGGGATGTGTTAAATAATGTTAAAAACAGCAATAAATCGGTAATGGATTACGTTTCCACTGCAGATTACGAAAATTATTACAATTTTTACGACGAAATCACCAACGATGAATTGGTGCATGTTGCATAAGCTTTGAAACTATATATGAAATTTTCCAAATTAGGCTTATTAACCCTGTTAATAAGTCTTTTTATTTTGAACAGCTGTAAACACCAGGACGGGATAGGTTTAGGGGTTGATGGTGCTAACCAGCTTAACGGTACTATATTTGCCGATACCAATATTGTAGCCACCACCGTTGCCGAAGATACCGTGGTTACCTCGGGCCTCGGCAGAACGCCTCTCTCTTATTTTAAAGATCCCGAATTTGGGATAACTGAATCAAATATTGCGGCAGCGCTCACCCTACCGGGTGGCGCAGCTTATACCCTGCCCGACGGCGTGATAAATATCGATTCTGCCGTACTGGTATTGCCATATTCGGCAAGCGGTTTTTATGGCGACTCGCTTACCTCCAAATTCAAGATAGATATCCATCAGTTGAACGAAAAGTACGTACCCACCACTTACTATAACAATAAGCAGTGGGATTATAAGCCCGCTTTGCTGGGAAGTAAAACGTTCACAGCCCGCTCGCACGATACGCTAAGAATTAAAGATATAGTTACTGGTGCTGCCGATACATTAAAGAAAGTGCGCCCGCAGATACGTATCCCTATCAGCGAGACTTTCCTGAGGACCTATTTCTTTGGGGCTCCATCTGTCAACCGTGCATCTACTCTGGCTTTTCAGAATGGCATCAAAGGCTTATACATCACTTTGGATAAAGCCGGAACCACAGGACCGGGCGGCAACCTGATGTTTGCCATGGACTCTACCCGGATAGACATTTACATGACTACCCAGGCCAGTACCAGTCTTACTATAGATACCACTATGATATCACTGCCCGTTCCGGCCAGCACCCACATGGCTTCCATTAAGCATACATACAGCACTAAAGTACAGGCAGCGTTAACCAACACTTCTACAGATGGATTGGTTTACCTGCAGGGCCTTGCCGGCTTAAGGGCCAAGGTTAGCTTCCCGAATATAAAGAGCACCTTTGCGTCATTGGGCAACAACGTGGTCATCAACCGGGCCGAAGTGGTTGTTAAAGTAGCCCCCGGCACTACGGTGCCCTACGCAGCTACACCCAGGCTTACTATGTACCAACTTGATATTGCAAAGCAAAGGATACGCCTGCAGGATGCCGCAACAAGCGACCCGCGCGGCGTTAACGGCGCAGCATTCTTTGGCGGCTATTATAATAAAGCAACAGCCGAATACCACTTCCTGGTTACAGCGTATGTGCAGGATCTGATAAACGGAAAGACGGTTGATTACGGCACTTACATAGCACCCGTGGACCCCAGCGCATCTACTCTTATCAACATTTCGCCAAACGCTACCTATGCAGAGCGTTCTATAGTTTCGGGCAAAAATTCTCCGTACCGCATTAAGCTGAATATTATCTACACCAAGATAAATCAATAGTACAACGCAACATAATTGGCAAAACCGATGTTTATTAATAATAAGCATCGGTTTTGCTGCTTTAAGACTATTTTTGCAGCCAAAACTTCTAAATCTTAATTATATATGTGCGGTATTGTTGGCTACATTGGTTTCCGGGATGCATATCCCATCGTTATTAAGGGTTTACACAGGTTAGAGTACCGCGGTTACGATAGCGCCGGGGTTGCGCTGGCAGATAAAGGCCTCAAAGTTTATAAAAAAGCCGGCAAAGTAAGCGACCTGGAGAACTTCGTGAAAGACGTAAACCTTGCCGGAACGGCTGGCATGGGCCATACCCGCTGGGCAACCCACGGCGCACCAAGCGACCGCAACTCGCATCCCCACTCTTCGGGCGACCGCAAGCTCACCATCATCCATAACGGTATCATCGAAAATTATTCGGTACTGAAGGAAGCCCTATCTGCAAAGGGGCACACCTTTAAGAGCGATACCGATACCGAGGTGCTGATACACCTGGTAGAGGATATCCAAAAAACTACAGGGCTCGATTTGCAGGAATCCGTTCGCCTGGCCCTGAACCGCGTGGTGGGGGCATATGCTATCGTAATTATGAGCGCTGATGACCCCGATGAGCTGATTGCTGCACGCAAAGGCAGCCCCATGGTAATTGGCGTTGGTAAAGGCGAATACTTTATTGCATCTGATGCTACCCCTATAGTAGAGTACACCAAAAACGTAATATATCTTAACGATAACGAGATTGCTTACGTTAAGCGCGATGGCCTGCTTATCAAAAATATCGACAATACTATCCAAACCCCCTATATACAAGAACTTTCGTTAAAGCTCGAGATGCTGGAAAAAGGCGGCTACGACCACTTTATGATGAAAGAGATATACGAGCAGCCGCGCTCTATCCGCGATTGCTTGCGTGGTCGTATTTACCCTAGTAAGGGCTTAGTGCAGCTGGGCGGCATAAAAGAGTATGTAGAAAAGCTGAAGAATATCGATCGCATCATCATCGTAGCCTGCGGTACATCGTGGCATGCGGGACTGGTAGGGGAGTACCTGATAGAAGAATATGCACGCGTGCCGGTAGAAGTTGAATACGCTTCAGAGTTCAGGTACCGCAACCCAATCATATCTTCCAAAGATTTGGTGATAGCCATATCTCAATCCGGCGAAACGGCCGATACTATGGCTGCTATTGAATTGGCAAAAGAGCGGGGCGCAACCATATTCGGTATATGCAACGTGGTGGGCGCATCTATACCCCGGCTTACGCATGCTGGCGTTTATACCCACGCCGGCCCGGAGATCGGCGTGGCATCTACCAAAGCTTTTACGGCCCAGGTAACCGTGCTTACGCTGATTGCCTTTTATATTGCGCAGCAAAGGGGTACCATTACACAAAGCAAATTTATAGAGTACCTTACCGAGCTGGATGAAATCCCTGATCTTGTTGCCCGCACGTTAAAAACCAACGACCAGGTAAAAGTAATTGCAGAGCGTTTCAAAGATTCGCCCAATTGCCTGTTTCTGGGTCGTGGCAGTTCGTTCCCGGTGGCACTGGAAGGCGCCCTGAAGCTTAAAGAAATATCATACATACACGCCGAGGGTTACCCGGCGGCGGAAATGAAACACGGCCCTATCGCGCTGATTGATGCAGATATGCCGGTGATATTCATTGCCACCAAAAACTCATCGTACGAAAAGGTAGTGAGCAACATTCAGGAGGTGAAGGCCCGCGGCGGCCATGTAATCGCCATCGTATCTGAAGGCGACACCGACGTTAAGGAAATGGCCGAATACGTAATTGAGATCCCGCTAACCGGTGAAACATTCGTGCCCCTGCTGGCAACCATACCCTTGCAGCTTCTGGCATACCATATAGCCGTTTTGCGCGGCTGCAACGTAGATCAGCCCCGCAACCTGGCAAAATCGGTAACGGTGGAGTAGGGTTTAGATTAGATATTAGATATGAGATATGAGACCGAAGGTTTCATGGCTTCTAGATAAAAAAGCCGCTTTGGGTGATCCTAAAGCGGCTTTTTCGTTTTGCCTGTCCTATCCAGCCCCGCCTTTGGGCATTAGCTTTATCTCAAATCTCAAATCTAAATTGACGGCCATAGCCAAAATCAATATTTATCTTATTTTTGCATAGTTTACATCTATGCTTAATAATGACGATTACTCAATTAGAATACATAATAGCCGTTGACACCTACCGCAGCTTTGTGGGTGCGGCCGAAAAATGCTTTGTTACCCAGCCTACGCTAAGTATGCAGGTGCAAAAACTGGAAGATACGCTCGGCGTAAAACTCTTCGATCGCAGCAAACAGCCGGTTGTCCCCACTGAAATTGGCTCGGAAATTATAGCACAGGCACGCGTGCTGCTGGCCGAAAGTGAGAAGATAAAGGAAATCATCAGCGACCGGCAAAAGGAGCTCTCGGGCGAACTTAAAGTAGGCATCATACCCACCGTTGCGCCTTATATCCTGCCCAAAATTATCCAGGGCTTTATAGAAAAGCACCCGGCGGTAAAACTTATTGTATGGGAGCAAACCACCGAGCAAATTATACAGCAATTAAAATTGGGCACGCTTGATTGCGGCATCCTTTCTACCCCGCTGCATGAAAGCACATTGATAGAGGTGCCCGTTTTTTATGAGAACTTTGTGGCTTATGTATCGAAAAACAGCAACCTCTCTAAAAAGAAGAACATTGTGCCCGATGATATTGATATGGAAGAGATATGGGTACTTAACGAGGGGCATTGCATGCGCGAGCAGGTGCTGAATATTTGTCAAAGGCGTAAATCTACCAAAGGCTACCAGCATTTTGAATACAATACCGGTAGCGTAGAAACTCTTAAGCGCATGGTTGATATGAACAACGGGGCCACTATTTTGCCGGAGCTTGCCCTTGCCGACCTGAACGAAAAGCAGATGGATAAAGTGCGCTACTTTAAAAGCCCCGAACCGGCGCGCGAGGTAAGTATAGTTATGCACCGCAATTTTTTAAAGCGCCGCATGATAGAGGCCCTGAAAAACGAAATATTGGATTTTGTGCCCAAACGCCTGCGTAGCAAAAAGAAGAAAGAGATTATAGATATATAGCCCAGGGGCCGGCCTTTACAAGCTAATATAGCACATAGCCATAATAACAGTGGTGACACGATATTGACACCGCTGTAAAATTTCTAATTGCTTTATAATGAGGTGTTTAAAAAGTGTTCACGGTGCTCACGCGGCGGCGTGTGAACACTTTGTTAAACCAAAGGATCTTACTTCTGCCTGAACCAAACCTGTATCGGCGCGCCCGAAAACTCGAAATGCTCGCGCAGTTGGTTCTCTATAAAGCGATAATACGGTTCTTTCACATATTGCGGCAGGTTGCAGAAAAATGCAAACATCGGCGATTGGCCCGCTATCTGGGTGATATATTTAATTTTTACGTACTTGCCTTTTAATGATGGCGGCGGATAATTCTCGATAATCGGCAACATTACCTCGTTCAATTTCGAAGTTGGGATTTTGCGGGCGCGGTTGGCGTAAACCTGGTTAGCTACGTCGATCACTTTTAATACGCGCTGTTTTTCGGTTACCGATGTGAATACGATAGGTACATCAGTAAACGGTGCGATCTTCTGTTTGATTTGGTCTTCGAAAACTTTAATGGTTTTGTTGTTCTTCTCAATCAAATCCCACTTGTTTACCACGATGACCACGCCTTTTTTGTTTTTTTCTGCCAGGTGGAAGAGGTTCACATCCTGCGACTCTAAACCTTCCACAGCATCTATCATCAGGATAACCACATCGGCTTCTTCCAAAGCTTTGATGGTACGCATTACCGAGTAGAATTCGATATTCTCTTTCACCTTGGTTTTTTTACGCATCCCGGCAGTGTCGATCAGCATAAAATCGTGACCGTACTGGTTGTAGTGGATATGTATAGAATCGCGGGTGGTGCCGGCGATAGGAGTAACGATGTTACGGTCCTGCCCAATTAAAGCGTTGATGATAGATGATTTACCCACATTAGGGCGGCCAACAATAGCATACTTAGGGCGTTCGTTCTCATCGAACGGAACGTCTTCGAAATGTTTCACCACTTCGTCCAACAATTCGCCCGTGCCGCTGCCGGTCATGGAAGAGATCGTGTATATCTCGCCGAGGCCAAGGCTGTAAAACTCAGTAGCATCTGCCAATTGGGCGTTGTTGTCCAATTTGTTTACCACCACAAATGTCGGCTTTTTGCCTTTGCGGAGTAGGTTGGCTATCTCATCGTCAAGATCGGTAATGCCGGTGGTAACATCTACCATGAAAAGGATAACAGAAGCTTCTTCGATGGCAATGAGCACCTGCTCGCGGATGGCCACTTCGAAAAGCTCGTCGGAATTGGCCACGTAGCCACCTGTATCTATCACGGTGAACTTTTGGTCGGTCCACTCGCTTACGCCGTAATGCCTGTCGCGGGTTACGCCGCTAAAATCGTCAACAATAGCTTTACGGCTCTCGGTTAAACGGTTGTATAGGGTTGATTTGCCAACGTTTGGCCTGCCTACTATAGCTACTATATTACTCATTTTTTTAGATATGAGATGTGAGATATGAGATGTGAGACAGGAACTTATCCGCTCAATCTAAATTCTACATCTAAATTAATTCTTTTTGAGCATCAGGCGCAGATTTATCTCAAATCTCACATCTAATATCTCAAATCTGTGTTTATTCGTACCCGAATTTTTTCAGGTAATTTTTTTTGCTGCGCCAGTCGGGGATAACTTTTACGAACATTTCCAGGAAAATCTTCTTCTGGAAAAACTCTTCCATATCGCGGCGGGCGTAAGTGCCTACTATTTTCAGCATTTCGCCTTTGTTACCAATAACAATATTCTTTTGCGAATCGCGCTCCACGATGATTTCGGCACTGATGCGGTGCAGCTTTTCGCCCTCTACAAAAGCGGTAACAATAACTTCCGTGCTGTATGGGATTTCTTTTTTGTATTGTTTCAGTATCTGCGCCCGTATCATTTCCGATGCGAAGAAACGGTCGTTTCGATCGGTAAGGGCGTCTTTTTCGTAGTATGCTGGATGCTCAGGAAGTTCATCCAGTATCAGCTCCATTATTGCCTGTATGTTATGGCCATGCAGGGCAGATATGGCGAACACGGCCTTCGGGTTAAGCTTTTCCTGCCAGTAATCAACCTTTTCTTTTACTTCTGTTTCGTCGCTTTGGTCTATCTTGTTTACCACCACTATAAGCGGCGCTGTAGAGCCTTCCAGCTTTTTCAATACATCCTGCTCGTTGAATTCTTCGTGGATATCAGTAACCAGTAAAATCAGGTCAGCATCCACAATAGAGCCATCTACCTGGTGCATCATGCTTTCGTGCAGGGCGTAATGTGGTTTAATGATGCCCGGGGTGTCAGAGAATACGATTTGGTAATCATCCGTGTTCACTATGCCTAAAATACGGTGGCGCGTGGTTTGCGCTTTGGGGGTAATGATGGACATTTTTTCGCCCACCAGGGCGTTCATAAGGGTTGACTTACCCGCGTTGGGCTTACCAATTATACTTACAAAACCTGCCTTATGTGCCATAGAAAAATAATTAAAATATTATTTGGACTGCAAAGAAACGAATTATATCTTTGCAGTCCAATTAAAACGGAGAGCAAAATTGCTTTTTGACAATTGGAAGCAACTTTCCGGGTTATGGCGGAATGCAATATATACCAAATTACAGTGCGGGATGGAGCAGTTGGTAGCTCGTCGGGCTCATAACCCGAAGGTCGTAGGTTCGAGTCCTGCTCCCGCTACCTGAAAATTAGAAAGCCTCAAGTCTTTACGATTTGAGGCTTTTGATTTCTAAGGGCGGGATAAATAAACCCCGGGTTTCCTTGCAAAAAGGAACAAACTTTGAGGAAGTTATGGCCGTAATGAATTTTAAAAATAGTGCGGGATGGAGCAGTTGGTAGCTCGTCGGGCTCATAACCCGAAGGTCATAGGTTCGAGTCCTGTTCCCGCTACCCAAAAATTAGAAAGCCTTGAATCGAAAGATTTGAGGCTTTTTTGCTTTATAAACACAACCAAAACTATTGAATCTGGCACGAGTATGCCGTGGTATTTTTAATCGTTATTAATTTGTTTCAAATGGAGTTTTGAAGCGACGCACCATAATGGCGCTTACAATGGCAATCGCACATAAAATCAGCATCAAATCAAAACCGCTTTTATAGCTTCCACTCACTTTCCTGAAGGTTCCCAGCACTAACATGCCTGCGCTTCCGGCCAATTCGTCAACCATTATTACAATGCCTAAAACCGAGCCGTAGCTTTTGCCGCGGTAAATACTTGCAACCCATACCTGTATAAGGGTGAATGCCCCGCCAAAACCAAACCCGGCAATCAGGGCAAAAGCAATTAACACGAGGGGGCTGGTGCTTAAAGTTTGCATTATAAAAAAGTCGGCGGCCATAATCACAATGGCGACTACTATAATATACTCCTTAGTCATCTTGTCGCTTAGGTAGCCAAAGAATAACTTGCCAACTATTGCCGTCAAGGAAAAATAGCCCAACAGTTTGGCCGAAAAAGCGGGAGTTTGCCCTAGATCCTTCATCACAAACCCGTGATTTTGATGGTAGCCCTTTATACAAAACCACAATATGGCGGTAACTAAAAGCATCATATAAAATGTAGGTGAGCGTAAAGCATCACTAAGGGAACGGTCCGGTCCGGCGGGTTTTTCATTGTGCTTTTGCGGAAAGTATGTTCCATCGGGAACGCTTCCTATTACAGCTGGTTCAGACTTGATCAATAATAACGCCGGCAGAAGAAAGATCGCTGACGCGATGCCCAAATACATACAAGACCTTTGCCAGTCGGCCCCTGCCATTACTGCAATGCGCGGAAATATCATACCCCCAAGGCTGGAGCCAAGTATCATAATGCCGGTTGCCAGTCCTTTATAATGGTCGAACCATTTATTGATCAGGTACATAAAAGACATAATGCCGGCGAGCGCCATGCAAACTCCGTACAGAACATAAAAAACGCACAAAGCGGTATAACTGGTAACATATGCCAGCGAGAATATTAAAGCGATGGCCCCGAAGGCGCCAATTGCAATAATATTGCGCGGGTTATAGCGGTCCAGAATGCGGCCAATAAAAGGCGATGCTACAGCAACGGTTAAAAACAACAGGGTAGGAAGGAAGGCTGCGCTTTGCGCATCCAGTCCGAAGGACTTGATCTGCAAGGGCCGCATCACAGTTAATGCATAAGCGCCTACGCCGTTTGTGGTGGCATACATTAGGGTTAAAGCCGCCAGCATAAACCAGCCGTAGTAGATATTTTTCATGAAGCCAAATAAGCCTTTGAGTTTGAGCGGAATATACGATAAAGCTGATAAACACAAAGATGATATTTTGTCGATATTCTCTTGTGTAATTGCCCCAATCATCCAAAAAGCTATTCTGCTCCCACGACCTAAAAAAGAGAAAGCCCAATTTTGAAAAATTTGAGGCCTTTTTGATTTTGATATTTTTGCAAGCTCTTTAACCCCCAGGATTGCTTCCGCTGCGGCATAATAATTGCGGGTAAATCAATACGAAATCATACTTTAGACTAAAAACAAACCATGCACACCAAAAAAATATGGGCCAATTTTGCCGTGGCCGATTTGCAGCGCACCACCAACTTTTATACCCGCCTGGGCTTTAAGCAAAACGGGAAACCCAATAACGATCTTACCAGCTTTTTATTTGGCGACGACAGTTTTATAATCCACTTTTTTATAAAGGATAGTTTACAACGGAACATTAAAGGCAACCTGGCCGATTTGACGCAAGGGAACGAAATCATTTTTACCATTGGAGCGCAAAGCAAAGCGGAAGCTGATACCTGGGCGCAAGAAGTTGAGCAAGCCGGCGGCACACTGGTATCGCAGCCCGAAGAATTTGGCCCGGGCTATTACGGCTTTATCTTTACCGACCCGGACGGGCATAAATTCAACGTTTTTTATATGGATGGGCTGTTTTAGTTGACTTAGGGAAGCCCTGGCTAATGTGAATATAAAAACACGCTGAGTGACTTGGCTTTTTACTAAGGAGAGCTCCTATCGGGGCGTGTCATTTAGCTTATTGTCAAAACGATCTGGATTCCCTCGCTAATCAATCTCCCGCACGCATAAAATGAGCCTTGTAATTCCATAGCTTTTTGCTATCGCATATAGAATTAAATGATTGGCATCCTGCGTTCAGATTCCTTAATTTTATGTCGCCTGCCAATAAAACCTTGCGGGCAAGCATTTACTATAAAAACCAACCAATTATGGAAAAAGATTCAAACGACATCAGCAAATGCCCGTTCCACAATGGCAGTATGAAGCCTAAGTCTGCTGGCGGCGGCACCCGCAATCAGGACTGGTGGCCCAACCAGCTTAAACTAAGCATCCTGCGCCAGAATTCCTCTTTATCTAACCCAATGGGCGATTTTGACTATGCGGAAGCATTTAATAGCCTGGATCTGGAAGCCGTGAAACAAGACCTTCATGCGTTGATGACCGACTCGCAGGACTGGTGGCCGGCAGATTTTGGCCATTACGGCGGCTTATTTATACGCATGGCCTGGCACAGCGCGGGCACTTACCGCGTAGGCGATGGCCGCGGCGGCGCAGGTGCAGGCATGCAACGTTTTGCGCCATTGAACAGCTGGCCCGATAACGTTAGCCTTGATAAGGCCCGCAGGTTGTTGTGGCCCATAAAACAAAAATATGGCCGCAAAATATCCTGGGCCGATTTGATGATACTCACCGGCAACATTGCCCTCGAATCGATGGGCTTTAAAACTTTTGGCTTTGCAGGCGGCCGCGAAGATGTGTGGGAAGCAGATGAATCTGTTTACTGGGGCTCAGAAACTACCTGGCTGGGCAACGATAAACGATATGCGGATGGTGCGGCTGGCGTTGAGGGGCATGGCGTATTGGTATCAGATGAAGATGCGAATAGCGACATACATACCCGTAATTTAGAAAAACCACTTGGGGCCGCACATATGGGCCTGATATATGTAAATCCTGAAGGGCCCGACGGCAACCCCGACCCCGTTGCCGCCGCTAGGGATATACGTGAAACTTTCGGCCGCATGGCCATGAACGACGAAGAAACCGTTGCATTAATAGCCGGCGGGCACAGCTTCGGTAAAACCCATGGCGCTGCCTCTTCCGACCATGTGGGCAAGGAACCCGAAGCTGCCGGTATAGAGCAGCAGGGCTTTGGCTGGGGCAACAGCTATGCATCGGGCAAGGGTGCCGATACCATTACCAGCGGGTTGGAAGTTATCTGGACCAAAACACCTACACAATGGAGCAATAACTTCTTCGAGAATCTGTTTGGCTTTGAATGGGAGCTTACAAAAAGCCCCGCAGGCGCCAACCAATGGGTAGCAAAAGATGCCGACTCTATAATCCCCGATGCCTACGATGCAGAGAAGAAGCACCGCCCGGCAATGCTTACTACGGATCTTGCCCTGCGGTTAGATCCGGCGTACGAGAAAATATCGCGACGTTTCCTGGAAAACCCGGATGCCTTTGCCGATGCATTTGCACGCGCCTGGTATAAACTAACCCACCGCGATATGGGCCCTATAGCCCGTTACCTTGGCCCCGATGTGCCGCAGGAAGAGTTGCTCTGGCAAGACCCTATCCCGGCTCTAAACCATGCTTTGGTTACCGAAAGCGATATCACGGATTTAAAAGCAAAAGTGCTGTTATCCGGCTTAAGCGTATCAGAACTGGTATCTACCGCCTGGGCTTCGGCATCAACCTTCCGCGGTTCTGATAAACGCGGCGGCGCAAATGGCGCACGCGTCCGCCTGGCTCCGCAAAAATACTGGCAAGTGAACAATCCAGCTCAGTTGCAAAAGGTATTGAGCGTGCTGGAAGGCATCCAAAAAGAATTTAACGGCGCACAAACCGATGGCAAAAAGGTTTCCCTTGCCGATCTCATTGTACTGGCAGGTTCTGCGGCGGTAGAAAAAGCTGCGGCAGATGGTGGGCATGCTGTTAGCGTTCCGTTTGCTGCTGGCCGCACGGATGCCTCACAAGCACAAACCGACGTTGAATCGTTCGGGTACCTGGAGCCCGCAGCTGATGGTTTCCGCAATTACCGTAAAACAAAAGCGTTTGTGGCTACCGAAGCCTTGTTGATAGATAAGGCGCAGCTGCTTAACCTTACCGCGCCAGAACTCACTGTACTGCTTGGCGGCTTGCGCATGCTGGGCACCAACTACGATGGCTCTACGCACGGGGTGTTTACCTCAAGACCCGGCGTGCTCAGCAACGATTTCTTCCTGAACCTGCTGGATATGGGCACCGCTTGGAAAGCCATATCTGCCGATAAGGAACTTTACCAGGGTACCGACCGCGCTACCGGAGAACCCAAATGGACCGCCACCCGTGTCGACCTGGTGCTTGGCTCAAACTCCGAGCTGCGGGCCGTTGCCGAAGTGTACGGCAGTGCCGATGCGCAGGAAAAATTCGTTACCGATTTCGTAGCAGCCTGGGCCAAAGTAATGAACCTGGATAGATTTGATTTGAAGTAAGTTTTATAGGCCTCTATACAACGCCCCCGTGGACTATTGTTCAAGGGGGCGTTTTGTTTGTATAAAGTTACTTATACGCTTCATTTGCCAGGCTTTTGGCAAACTGCAGCGTTTGTGATTTGAACTGCGGGAATTTCCTTGTAAATTTCCCGTGAAAATGATGAACAAAACAATCAAGAAACTTTTACGCCCATTTGTTCCGCAGTTTATACTGGATAGCAGGCGGTTGCCGGTAACCATAGAAAATGAAAGCTTCCCTGGCGGGCATTACTACAGCGTCATACCTTCTCTTGCCGACGTAAACACGCGGGCCGATAAAATTTTCAACCTAAACGACCCCCTCGACGGAATCGACCTCAACAGGCAGGGACAGGTTGACACGCTGCTGGAGTTTCAGAAGATGAGCGCAGAAGCGCCCTCGTTCCTGGATAATCAAATAAGGTTTATTTTTGATAATAATTCTTTTTCGTACGATGATGCGCCCGTCTTAAACTACATGCTGAGGAAAATTAAGCCGGCGAGGATCATCGAAATCGGGTGCGGCTATTCATCTGCAGTAATGTTAGATACGAATGACCTTTACTTAGATGGTGCCATTGTCGACTTCACATTCATCGATATTGATTTTTCGAACTTGAACAACAAACTAACCGAAAAGGATAAGGGCCGTGTAAAGCTCATCGAAAAACCCATTCAGGATATCGACCTCTCTATCTTTGCCACATTACAGGAGAACGACCTTCTATTCGTGGACAGTTCCCATGTATCGAAGGTGGGGAGTGATTTGAATACTATCATATTCAAAATTCTGCCATTACTAAATCCAGGCGTTTACATTCATTTTCATGATATCAGGTATCCATTCGAGTATCCGCAGGACTTGATAAATAATAAAGTATTCTGGAACGAGGCTTACCTGTTAAGGGCGTTCTTAATGTTCAATGAAAATTTTAAAATGACCTTTTGGCTAAATTACCTGCTTAACGACGGGGTTACCAACAAAAGTGACTTTGATTTCCTGCCCTTGTCCTCATGGGACAAGAAATTCAATAACAGCCGTGGCGAGGTATCGGGCGCAGGCGGTAGTTTGTATTTGAGGAAGGTGAAGTAATACTTTTCGAGTCAAACTGGCTGGCAGCTATTCGGATAACCGTTTCTATTTTTTAACCACTGATATAACAGAAAGCTCCTCGTCCTGATTCCCGATGGCTGAAATATTAATCGTGTATTGCTTGTTTTCGAAGATTTTAAGGCCGGTATGCATCAAATCGTACTGGCCGTCGGTACTGGTTTTGGTAAAACCGCTTGCAATCAGCTTATCAGGATAAGTTAAGTTATACGTCGCGTCACCAATAAACCTGAGCTCGCGGCCGTCTGTATTCACAGCGCTTTGCTTCCTGTTGTTCACCCACATCTTTCGCTGTGTTACGTAAACCCAACCGTAGGCAATTTTGTTCAGCTCGGCAACCATGGCTGTTGGTTTTATCGATAGCAAGCGCAGCAAATCGTCAGGGGTAAAATCCCTTTCGCTCGAATTCTTGAATTTGCGATAGCTGTCGTCATCAATTAAAATGGCAATGTTGCGCGGGTTTATTTTTGAGTAAAGCACCGGCACCGTTTGGCCCTTATACAATCTTTTAAACTCATATTCCGATACTTCTTTAGTTACGTCTTGCATATCCCCTTCATTGGTGGCAAATTCAACCACCACATGGGTAAAATCTGCGCCTCCGCCCCTTAGCAGGCGCTGCACCCTAACCGAGCTCCCATCAACCAGATGGCCGGTTACCTCCACCTGGGTGTCTTTCAAAATATCATCGTGCACGCCATCGAACCTGGACGAAAAAATAAAATAGACTATGGTACTGGGAATAACGCAAACCGCAAACAACAATGCCAATTGAATTTTTGGCCGGCCATGTTTCTGCACAAATTCGGGCTCCCATGTTTTACGGTAGGCCCAGGCAAGGAACCCGCTGGCACAGCAAAAAACCGCGCCCACAATCGAACAGATGAAAACCCGGTCGACGGTAAAATTAAGCCATGGCAGGACGAATAAAAAGGAAATAAAGCCCACTACAGAAAAGGACAGCCACAGGTAGTAGCTAAATTTATTTTTACGCGTGTAAATTTTGCATAATTCCACGGCATACTCGGTTTTGGCTGTTTCGATAATTCCCGGGATGCTATCCGGTTCGGCACCAGCTTCGGTTAAATAATAGGTGAGGGTTTCGTCCGAGAGGTCATCCGGCAACATTTCTTTGGTTTGGGTGATAAAGCGCTGGTTGTCCATTAATTGTATTTTAGGTTGTAGCGAAGATAATGATAATGATGAAAGTGCTGTGTTTTAAAATGTCTGGATTGTTGGGGTTTATGGCATAACGGGGATCAGGCTATCCAAAAATCAAAAAAAGAGGAAACTGTTGCATATAAAATCGAAGCGCAGGAGCTTCTACACATGATGTTTTTAACAAAGCAATTTTGACATTCTGAACAAAATAGGCTAATACATTTCACAACTACTTTTAATTCATAAAATACACAACTTGAGGCTCCAAAGCGCATGGGACAGCCTGGTCAAGCCGCAAAGAATATCCATGTAAATCGGAATTGATAGCAAAATAATACATTTGTTATATGTACCAGAAAACAGCACATATTCCATTTCTGGAAACCATTTCAGATTTCTTTAAATTTTATGGAATGGGTGCTCCGCTTCACCCGGAAATAATGTGTATGAAACTGGAGGATCAACCGGACGAGAGGTTATTAGAAATGCCTTTGTGCCGGTCGAATTTTTTCAGGGTTATTCACTTTACCAATACAAATCTAAGCTTTATCGGAGGCGAAAAAATTTATACAGTTTCGGATAACTGTATGTGTTTTACTTATCCCGGGAAATTGGAATCCTGGACAAGAAAGGGTCCGCTTACGGGCTATGTTACCTATTTTACTCCTGCATTTCTAGGGTTGGACATGACGGGTAAGCATTTTGATGCTGATTACCCATTTTTCAACTTTAACTCGGAACCTGTTTTATATCTATCGTCAGAAGACACGTCCGGCATAATAAAGTGCGCCGAAGAAATGATCAAAGAAATGTATTCAACAGCACCCGATAAGTTAGAAATGTTGAAAAAGATATTGCAGGTGTATCTGCATCATATCAAACGTATATACAATAACCACGTTAAGACCTTTACGGAGGAAACAAGGATCCATAAATCGCTATTTAATAGATTCAGGCTAATCCTGGATGATACGGTTCATCAGCTGCCTTTGCAAACTAAAGTAAGCCCTGTTAGCGTATCGCTCATCGCCAAACAATTAACGGTTAATCCTAATTATCTCAACTCATTAATCAAAGTACTCTCGGGCAAAACCGCATCAGCTCATATTCAGGAAAAATTAATACTGGAAGCTAAATCATATTTGCTGCATACCGAAATACAGGTGGCCGGGATTTCATATAGACTTGGCTTTGAAAATCCTTCTTACTTCAGTCGCTTTTTTAAAAAGAATACGGGTTTGTCGCCATCTGATTTTCGTGAAAAATTCACTCCCGATAAGGCCCATCTGTAAATTGTATCCGCTTTACTATAAATTGTACTAACGGGAAGTATAAAGGCATTTTAGCTTTGGTGGTAGATTAAAACATCAAAGTAACATGAAACGATTCCTTCTTATTTTATTGGCAATTGGATTTACGGCAATTGCGGATGCCCAAACTTTCACTTTAAAAAGTAATGACATTGGAGGTCAGGCTACCCAAAAACAGTTTCTGAATGGTTTCGGTTGCACCGGTGAAAATATTTCACCGGAGTTGCATTGGGAGAATGCCCCCGCTGGTACGCAAAGTTTCGCGGTAACTATGTATGATAAAGATGCGGCAACAGGAAGCGGCTTTTGGCATTGGGTTGTATACAACATTTCGGCTGCCACTACAGGGCTTGCTTCCGGCGCGGGGGATGTCTCAAAAGGCCTGATGCCTAAAGAAGCAATGCCCGGCAATAATGATGCAGGTATGCCGGGGTACGGTGGCCCTTGCCCTCCTCCGGGCCCTCCGCATATGTACATCATAACTGTATATGCATTAAAATCAAAGTTAACACTAGGCAAAAATGCTACCCCTGCCATAGTGGGGATGACTATAAATAATAACCTCATTGGCAAAGCATCACTTGTGATGTATGGACAGCAGTAAATGCTATCTGGGGTAGTGATAAAGACACACAATTCTACTAAATAATTTTATTCAACCATTAAATCAATAATATATGAAAAAGATCTTGAACCTCAGTTTTATTCCGGCTAATGTCGACCTGGCGTTGCTAATATTACGGTTATGGGCTGGAATAAGCCTTTTTGGCAAACATGGCATTGAGAAGTTTACAAACTTTTCTCAAATGCAGCAGCATTTCCCTGATCCATTGCATGTAGGCGTAACTGTAAGTTTAATTTTTGCATTAATGTCTGACAGTATTTGTTCGCTATTGGTTATGCTTGGAATCGCAACAAGACTTGCGGCACTTTTTATTGTGATTGATCTATTGGTTGTTTTTATCACGATGCACCATTTTTCCTTCGGGCAGGACCATGCAGAACTTGTTTATGTTTACCTCGGCTGCTACCTCACTATAATGTTTGCAGGAGCCGGAAAATATAGTGTTGATAGCAGATTATAACATGTTTAAAATCACCTGCTGATCAATATCCCGATATAAAAAACAGACGCAATAAACTCAATTGTACGTCCACTATTAACTTTAAAAAACCATGAGCTTAAAACGGTTACTGTTTACTATCACTTGTTTATTGTTCACTGTTATTTTGTGCCAGGCACAAAATAAAACCAGTATCAAGTTATTCCGGTTCGGAAATGAGGGCGACGAAAAACCTGGTGTGCTTACCGCAGATGGCAAAATGCTGGATGTATCCGCTTTCGGGGAAGACTACAATGAAAAGTTTTTTTCGGGAAACGGGATCAAACGATTGGAAGAATGGGTGGTTAAAAATAGGTCCATTTGCCCGCAAGTTCCATCACAAACACGAATGGCTTCCTGTGTGGCAAGACCATCAAAAATCGTAGCTATTGGGTTGAATTATGAAGAGCATATCAAAGAAGGCGGTGCAGCAACTCCAACCGAACCCGTCATATTTCTAAAGGCGACCTCTGTGCTTTGTGGCCCATATGACAATGCTATTATTCCCGCAGATGCCCTGAAAATGGATTATGAGGCAGAGCTGGCCATTGTAATAGGCAAAAAAGCGAGTCATGTAGCGGAGGACAATGCACTTGACTATGTAGCGGGCTATACAGTGATTAACGATTACAGTGAAAGAGCATGGCAGTTAGAAACATCTGGAGGACAATGGGATAAAGGGAAAAGTGCCGACCATTTTGCTCCCCTTGGGCCTTATCTGGTAACCCCGGAAGATATCGGCGATCCTCAGCATTTAAGAATATGGTTGACCCTAAATGGGGACACAATGCAAAATGCTAATACCAGGAATATGATATTTACTATCAAAAGACTTATTAGTGAAGTAAGCAAATATATGACATTGCTGCCAGGAGACGTTATTGCTACCGGAACTCCATCCGGTGTAGGGCTTGGGCGCAAACCACCGGTATATCTAAAGCCAGGCGATGTGATCTCATTGGGAATAGAGAACATAGGAACACAAAAGCAAACTGTTGTAAGTGGCATGGAGCTTATATTGGGAAAAGAAGCCTACCAGGATTACCTGAGATGGGTGGCTTTGGGTATCGGCGGCCTTCCCCATACATTGGAGGGATATCGTACCGTTAAAAGAATAGGCCTGCAAATGAAGGACCCACTAGATATTCGCCGTATTGCCGGAGAAATTGGCAAACCAGGCGACATAAAGACGCTTTTTAATTTACCCAAAAGAAATGGGGCCAAACCCACCATAGCACCATTTGCTGTGCCGCACCGGCAAATGGACCAACATAATGATACGCTGATAAGGAACTTGCAGAAAAAAATATTTGATGCGCAGGTGGCCGATAAAGCCTCTGACCTTGTCTATAAGACCAGCTATCTGGAAAGAAATAATGCAGGAATATTCCTGAGAGATAGTGCTGCTGGCAATCCGACTATAGTGGCTGTTTCGCACGCCGAGGTGGGGCATATTCATCCTTCTGACGGATCTATGCATATCATTCTTAGTCCGAGTGACACCAAAGAAGTAATTGAAAAAGGATGGGGTGAACTGCATGGGCTTGCCGGGGAGGGACGCGCCGCAAAAACCTACATGATGATATATGCTCCAAGAAATGAAATGGAACTTGAAATAACAAAAAAAATTCTGCTTGCCGGGGTTAAATACGCAACGCACATACCCGGAAAATAGCTTATGACCTGATTTTACCTTTATGATTTAACTGCATATAGGCTATTGTTTTCAATCCTGTTCGGGGATTGTCAATTTCGCTGACAAATGAAGATGTAAAAAAATTAGATAGCAGGGTGGGGCAGCGGATAAAGCCAACCGTGATTACCACTAAGCCCCAGGCACAATCCTTTAATGCAAAGGTCAAGGCTTTCAGGGCTACGAGACCACCACATTCTTCCTATTCAGACTTGCTAAAATCTATGCGTAAACTTTCCGTCAACCAGGCTTTGGATTATATAAACGTAATAAGGCATATCCGGTAATCAAAAAAGGTGTTTAGATTTCTCTAAACACCTTTAATTTTCCTGCGGAATGGACGGGACTCGAACCCGCGACCTCCTGCGTGACAGGCAGGCATTCTAACCAGCTGAACTACCACTCCGTTTGGGACTGCAAATATACGCGTCTTTTTGGCTTACGCAAACTGTTTTTTAAAATTTATGTGATAAAAACTTTTATGGCTTAATTAACAGCATTTTGGCTGCAATTTCAAAAAATAATTTAATTTCGTTGCTGTTACCCCGTATTACCAAAGTAAACAAACTTATTTAACCCGCACATGCTATTGTTAGGCATAGATATTGGCACATCCTCAGTAAAAGTGAGCGTTGTAAATACTGTCACACAGACAGTTATTGCGTCGGCGCAATACCCCGAGCAAGAGTCGCCTATACTATCTTTGCAAACGGGCTGGGCCGAGCAATCGCCCGATATGTGGTGGCAACAAACCGGCCACGCCGTTGCTCTCTGCCATAAAAAAGGCGGTTACCAGCCAAAAGACATTGCCGCAATAGGCATAGCTTACCAAATGCATGGGCTTGTACTGGTTGATAAAAACCACCAGCTATTGCGTAACAGCATTATTTGGTGCGATAGCCGGGCCGTAGAAATTGGCGATAAAGCCTTTGAAGATATCGGCCACGAAGCCTGCCTCTCGCACATGCTGAACTCGCCGGGCAACTTTAACGCAGCCAAACTGGCTTGGGTAAAACAAAACGAACCCGATATTTACGAGCAGATAGATAAGGTGATGCTCCCCGGGGATTACATAGCCATGAAACTTACCGGCGAAATTACCACCTCGCCCTCGGCCATGTCTGAAGGCATTTTCTACGATTTCCAATTCAACGGGCTTTCTAAAGACATTATAGAATATTTCGGTTTTAGCGATAGCCTGTTCCCGGTAGTGAAGCCGGTGTTCTCATCGCACGGCCGTGTTACTGCGGAGGTGGCAGCCGCCCTTCAACTGAATACCGGCACCCCCGTAACCTATAAGGCGGGCGATCAGCCCAACAATGCCCTATCCTTAAATGTATTGAAGCCAGGCGAAGTAGCCGCAACAGCCGGTACCTCGGGCGTTATATATGGCGTGAGCGACCAATTGGCTTACGACCGTCAATCACGCGTAAATACCTTCGCGCATGTAAATTACGCTAACGAAAATAAGCGCCTGGGCGTTCTGCTATGTATTAATGGCACCGGCAGCTTGTACCGGTGGGTTAAAACGGCAACGGCCCCGCACCTCAGCTACGCCCAAATGAATGCCGAGGCGGCGTTGGTGCCCATTGGCAGCAACGGCTTACGTGTTTTGCCCTTTGGCAACGGTGCCGAGCGTATGCTTTGCAATAAGCAGGTTGGCGCGCATCTGCACGGCATCGATCTGAACCTGCACACCCCAGCCCATATTTACCGCGCGGCACAAGAGGGCATTGCCTGCGCGTTCCGCTACGGCTTGGATATCATGCGCGAGAACGGCATGAACCCTACTGTAATACGGGCCAGCAGAACCAATATGTTCCTCAGCGATGTGTTTACCCAGGCATTCGTAAACACCACCGGCGTACCGGTAGAGCTGTACCATAACGATGGTAGCATGGGCGCGGCGCTTGGTGCCGGCATTGGCGCAGAAATATTTGCTTCGGCAACGGAGGCTTTCAGCAATAACAAAGCCGTGGCCTACGTTGAACCAACGAACACTGCCGGTTACGATGCGGTGTATGAGGATTGGAAAATAGTACTAAACCAGCATTTATCCTATCAATAAAAAAATGCGGAACAATCATCCAAGAAAATTTAATAAAACCATATAATACTAATCCATATAACTCCTAAATACTAAACCAAACAGATAAATGAAATCTCTTTCGACCGGCGATTACATCGTATTTTTAGTCTATTTTCTTATTGTAGCCTGTTACGGTTACTGGATATACCGCCGCAAGCATAATGCCGACGCTACCTCCAAAGATTACTTTTTAGCGGAAGGCTCCCTAACCTGGTGGGCAATCGGTGCGTCCTTAATTGCATCGAACATCTCAGCCGAGCAGTTTGTGGCCATGAGCGGCAACGGTTTTACCATGGGCCTTGCTATATCTACTTACGAGTGGATGGCAGCGCTGACGCTTATCATTGTAGCGGTATTCTTTATACCGGTGTATCTCAAGAACAAGATATTCACCATGCCGCAATTCCTGCACCAGCGTTACAACAGCACGGTTGCCATGATTATGGCAGTATTCTGGCTGCTGCTGTATGTAATCGTTAACCTAACATCGATACTGTACCTCGGCGCTATCGCCATCAACGGCATCTCCGGTATCGATTTCAAATTGTGCATAGCCGGTTTAGCAATTTTCGCCATCATCATTACGCTGGGTGGCATGAAGGTAATAGGCTATACCGACGTTATCCAGGTGTTCTTCCTGATATTGGGCGGCTTGGTTACTACCTATATCGCCGTTACTAAAGTAGGTGAGTATTATGGCCACCCGGGCCTGCTGAACGGCATGTCTGACATGTACAACCACGCCAACGACCACTTCCAGATGATATTGAAGAAAGACAACAAGAGCTATGGCGACCTGCCCGGCTTGACCGTGCTGATAGGTGGTATGTGGATAGTAAATCTTAACTATTGGGGTTGCAACCAGTACATTACGCAAAGGGCATTAGGTGCCAACCTGAATACTGCACGTAGCGGTATCTTGTTCGCTGCTTTCCTGAAACTGCTGATGCCGCTGATTGTGGTATTGCCGGGCATCGCGGCCTATATCCTGTATAAAGAGAACGTATTCAATGCAGATATGACGGGCAGCATTACAGCCAACCACGATAATGCCTACCCGGTATTGCTTAACCTGCTACCTACGGGCGTAAAAGGTTTGGCTTTCGCAGCGTTAACGGCCGCAGTAGTAGCCTCGCTGGCCGGCAAGGCCAATAGTATCGCTACCATCTTTACGTTGGATATTTACAAGAAGAAAATACGCAAGGACGCTACCGATCACCAACTGGTGGTAGTAGGTAAGATTACCGTAGTGGTAGCTATGATACTGGGCGTGGCGATATCGCCATTCCTGGGCATCGACAAAAAAGGCGGCTTCCAGTTCATACAGGAGTACACGGGCTTTGTATCGCCGGGTATCTTCGCCATGTTTATCCTGGGCTTCTTTTGGAAGAAAGCATCATCCAATGCGGCATTGTTTGCCACTATCGGCGGTTTCGCGTTCTCTGTATTCTTCAAATTCCTGCCCAAGATGGTCGATTTGACCTCACTTGCAGCAAGCGGCTTCTCTTATAAGAATGCTGAAAGCGGCCTGTACGAGATACCATTCCTGGACAGGATGGGCTTCGTATTCGCCATTTGCGTGGCTGGCATGGTTATCATCAGTTTGATAGATGCAGCCAAAGGCAAAGAAACCAACGGCCTGGATATCGACGCGAAAATGTTCAAAACATCAAACGCGTTTGCGGTTGGCGCCATGCTGGTTTGCGGCATACTGGTGGCGCTTTATACCATCTTCTGGTAACAGCCCCCTGTAAATATTCAACAGCGGCCCTATTTTTGGGCCGCTGTTTTTTATGAGGCATTGCCTCATGTGGCAAGATTACAGCAAAAAGGGCAACCGATGAAGGGTGCCCTTTTACATTTATGCTTATTTTCTTTGAAGCTTAGTTCCTGTGGCCGTTGCCGCGGTTATCGTGTTTTAACTGTTTTCGGTCGTTGCGGAAATCTTTGCGATCGTTCCGGATGTCTTTCCGGTCCTGGCGTATATCCCTGCGGTCCTGGCGCACATCGCGGCGGTCGGCTACCCAATGGTTTTTGTATTTATCGTCACGGCTATCGCGGATGATTACCTGGCTTTTGCGGCCCCTGTAGTTGGCGTATTTGGCACGGTAAACATCGTTGCGTACCCATGGGCTGCGTTCGTTTACCACTACTTTATAGCCATTGTAAACGTTGTAGTTGCTATACCTTGCAGGCAATGCCGCACGGTGCACCCATACATTGTTCTCTACGTAAACGTATTGGTGGGCGGGGATATCATAGTAAGCATCAATATCCGGCATATAGTAATAGTCGGCGTGATCGTACCCAACAGGGCCCCACTCGGGCTGGCTGCCAATATTTATATTTAAACTTATTTGTGCCTTAGCAGCCTGGAAACTCAGGGCGCTTAAGAATATCGCGGTTGTTAAAATAATCTTTTTCATTTTCGTATGTTTTGCAGGTATGACAGGCAAACACACCAGATGGTTTAAAAAAGTTTACCGCAGGGGTGGCGTTATAACAGGGATGTTACAGGAGCGCGGAAAGAACCGCCTGTAATTAATTGAGGCGATAGGATATTAACGCGTCCAGTTCTCCGTTTTGCCGTTGCTTTCTATCCATACCTCCAAATAAACATTTTCTGCCATTGGCTTGCCTTTATCTTTGATGATGTCAAACTGCAGTTTTCGTATAGCATCGAAAATAAGCGCCTTGCAGGTCTCTGTTTCTTTCACTTCATCGGGATCGATTTTTTCCTCATCCGACAACATTACTTGAGAAACCATACCCGCCGGGCCTATCGTGATGATGTATTTATAGGAGCAATCGCAATCAGGAGCCTTCTTCCATTTTATCTTTTTTATTTTCTTAAATAAGATGTCCGAAAGCTTTACGCCGTATTTCCTATCTATACCGCCGTGAACATCAGCGTAATTTGTAACATCTTCTGTTTTCAGAACCTTTCCGCCAAAGACATTCAGTACCCGTTCTTTCTCGAATATCCAATAAAATACGCCATCCCACCTCACCGGGTTACGGTTTATCGGAAAACTGATGTCTCCTGAAAACCAATCGATAAAAACCTTGCCGTTTACAAATTTATACCCGAATACCTTCTTCATCATTTCATCAGACCAAGCCCTGAACTTCTTAACCTGGCGCAGTGTACCGCACGGTATCATATCAGTCAAAAAAAGACTGTCGTTTTCTATATTATAAACGGCCTGGTAACCCCTCCAACAGTTAACAGATGCTCCGTCTCGGAAACTCAAGCCAAATAACCTCCCCGAATCAATAGGGAGCTGGCTTTGCAAATAACGTTCAACAATGAGATTGTATGTGACGATGGTGTCCGACTTATAGATGATGTAATCCGGCATCTGGGGACTGGCAAGGCTGCGATATGCCGCAAATAGTAAAATCAGCGGAATCATCAGGATTAGGCATTTGCGTTTCATTGTCGTTTATTAAGATGATGCATCAGCAGTAGATTTTTCATAAATTATTTCAAAAAAGCTACTGCAAAAAAAAGCCCGCCATAAAATAGGCGGGCGAAAATCATCCGGTTTCTTGACCTTCATTATTCTAATCGTCGCTATCGTCCTTATCATCCAGTTTGGCAGCCATGGCCAGTACAGGTTTGCCTATCACCCTGAAATTGCCTTCGCCTTTAAGAATAGATGCCAGCTGCACTTTGTCCTGCATAGTTTTAACGGCCTGAGCCAATTCTTTGTCATATTTAAAGTTGGCTTCGTAGCGGCCTTTTTCGTAGAGGTAGCGCGATACGATTTCGTTCTCCAGCACCTGCTTTATTTCTGTTTTATGCTGCATCAGGTCGTTCTTTTTGGCGGCAGCCATTTTTGCCCTGAGGCCATCGTATTCCGTCTGTATCTCGGGGAATTGCTTCTCTCGCGTGGCTTCTATCTTCAGCTGGTCCAGAATCCTTTCCGAAGCCGTATTATACGTGTAGTTTTTCCCCGCCAGGAATTTGGTAAAATCGAGGTACTCGGCATCGCTCAGGGTAAAAGCGCGCGGGTCGCCAATTTGGGGGTGCGTGTTGCGGTATTGGGTAGCGTAATCAAAAATCAGCAATTTGTTTACCAGTGTTTGGGTAATGTTGGCAAACCTATCCTGCTTCACAAAAATATCCGGGTAAACGCCGCTGCCATCGAACACCGAACGGCCGTTTTTGGTCTTGAATTCGTGCATCAACGAGTCGGCCACTTTAAGTACGCTGCCATCATCTTTACGGTGGGTATAATCCAAAGCTTGCACGCAACGGCCCGAAGGCACGAAATACTTGGCAATGGTAATTTTAACCAGGCTATTATACGGCAGGCTGAAGGTTTGCTGCACCAGGCCCTTGCCATAGCTGCGCTGCCCAATGATGATGGCCCTATCCAGATCCTGCAAGGCCCCGGCTACTATTTCTGATGCCGATGCCGAGCGGCTGTTAACCAATACCACCAGCGGCAGGTTGGGCTCCAGCGGGGTAGCTACCGTATTATAGGTAAAGTTCTTTTCTTTTATCTTGCCTTTTTGCGACACAACAGTTACATCCTTAGCTACGAAGAGGTTCACTATTTTCACGGCCTCCTGCAATATGCCGCCGCCGTTGGAGCGCAGATCGAGTATGATGCCGTTAGGGTTGTTCTTTTTTAGTGCGGTAAGCGCGTCGGTAACTTCCTGGGCCGAGTTCTCGAGGAATTTGTTGAGCTTGATATAGCCCATATTGCCGCCAACCATGCCCGAGTAAACTACATTGGGTTGTTTTATCTCGTCGCGGAGAAGGTTCTTTACAACGGCGGGCTCGCCCTCGCGTTTCATTAGCAAGCGTATTTCAGCGCCTTTGCTGCCTTTAAGCAGCAGGCTTACCTGGTCGTTGTTTTTGGCGGTAAGATCGATGTCGTTTATCTTCATCATCTGGTCGCCGGGGCGTATATCTGCCTTTTGCGCCGGGAAGCCCGCAAACACATCGGCCACGTAAACTTTGCCGTCGCGGGCAAAAATGCTGGCACCAATGCCACCGTACTGCGTGCTTACATAATGCAGCTTGTATTCCTCTATCTCAGACTCCGGCACGAATTCGGTGTAAGGATCCAGACCATCCAGCATGGCATCCACCCCGGTTTTAACCAATTTAGATGAGTTTATCTCGTCTACATAATTAATGTTAACTTCTTTATAAACCGCCGCAAAAACATCCAGGTTCTTGGTTATCTGAAAAAGGTCGTCGTTAAAGCCCCAGGCAACAACGGCAACGGCCAACACGCCCGCAAAAAATGCAGGTTTCCTGTAATTCCTCTTCTTCGGTTGGTTATTGTTCATCTGCTGCCGGTCATCAAATATAAAGCTACAAAAAGCAATACAGCTTTTTGTGTAATTAACTCATTTTAAAGGCGGTTATTATCAATATTCACCAAAGCTTTTTTAAGGGTGAATACTACGTAGGCCCTATCGCGGTTTACCAGCTGCATCAAACGGGTAATCAGGCTGTCTTCCTGCCCTTCGGCGTATTGCAATTGCTCATCGGTAAGGTGGTTGTACTTGCGCTGCACCTTTATTTTTATACGCGGCCAATCTTTGTTGCTTATCGTAATTTCTGCCATAAAACAATTTTATTTCAGCAAAAATATAAAAAATACGCTGTAGCCCGCGTTTAATACCGGGCTTATAATTAAACTTTTACCTGTAGCCCACATCTAACCGTTTTATTAACCAAACGGGGTAACCGGCGGCGTCTGCATAAACAACCTGCGCCGTCGGCTGTTATACCTTGTTAAAAACAAACCGACAAATGAAAAAGTTACTTTTAAGCATTGCAATCATCACTGCGGCGGCCTTTAGTGCCAAAGCGCAATTTTCGCTGGGGATAAAGGGAGGCGTAAATTTCTCTAAAATCAATACCGATAACGTAAGCGAGTCGACCAAAACCGGGTACCAGGCGGGCATATTCGCTCGTGTTGGCTCCAACGTTTACCTGCAGCCCGAGCTTTATTTGGGCAGCAGCGGCGGCAAGTTTGCATTCCAAACCAATAACAACACCGTTACTACCGAAGGCAAGGTTAAATTCACCACCCTTAATCTACCCTTATTGATAGGTAAAGGTTTTGGCGGCGATAACCTCAACTTCAGGATTATGGCCGGCCCTGTTTATAGCTACGTACTGGATAAGAACGATAACTTCTCCAGCGCGGTAAACTCGGCCTATGCCGATTTTGGCGATTATAAGAAGAGCACGTTAGGCTTCCAGGCCGGTGCGGGTGTTGATATCGGGCACATTACAGCCGATTTCCGTTACGAGGGCGGCCTCACCAAAATCAATGAGAATTTTGGCCAGCGCCAAAACCTATGGGCGCTTAGTATAGGCTTTAAGCTGTTTTAATGAGCGGCATTGAAGCGAATGAGGAATCCCGGTGCGCAGCCGGGATTTTTTGTGCGGTATATCCCCATCATCACTAATGAAACGGGTAAATTGTTGACGATGATTTTTTTGAGCGATTTCCCAGGCTTAGTTTACAGGCAATGCAAGTTTGTGCGTAGTGCAGGTTAATAGGACATTCGGCGCCGTCTTGCTTACAAAGCAAAACGCCTCGCGAGGATTTTATTTAAAAGCACAAACCAGCCTGCGCAAAACCGCGTATAAGTACCCGATTTGAAAATATATTGTCGTATTACGCAATGCGTAGTGTATTTTTACTTTACATACCTATCCAATATGGACAACACTTTATCAAAAATTGAAGCCCCGGTTGCCATCTGCACGGGCGAATACTTGGATAAGCTGCTCAACAGCCCCCATAATTCGTCGGCCATGGATACCGAGTTACAGAAGATAAATGCACACTTTGTGCAGGACGAGAACCTGATGATACGGGTGATTGCCTTTATGGGCATAGCCTGCGTGCTGCTGGCCGTGGCTTGCATGTTTTTTTTGCCCGGCGCAGCGCTTCGTTAAGTATTTGCACTCTCTCAGTACCCGCCATATACCTAAATTATTGATTGCAAAAACCTCGGGCCCAACCCGAGGTTTTTTTTTGTGTGCGCCCGGCACGGGCGCAAGCTATAGGGTGAGAGTCCCGAACGCGCCTTGATAGTGGGAAGCGTTAACCAAAAGCAAGGGTGTCGTGGGTGACTGCGAATCTGAAGGAAGCTGGCGGTAAATCTCTGGCCTGACG